>JBJKXC010000026.1:0-72662 GCA_045561735.1 Flavobacteriaceae bacterium
ATATTATGAAACGATTCCCCTTGTTTTTATTTATTTTGCCTTTGGTACTTTATAGCCAGACCAATATCTTGAACGCGAAGTCTCCAGAGGAAATAGGAGTATCATCCGTGTATGACGAAATGTATGCTCCTCAAAATCCATTTGATTATGGTTTTATTGACGAAAAAGATGTTTTGTTTTCAAAAACAATTTGGGAAGAAATTAATTTAGATGAAAGAGTAAATTTCCCTCTATTTTATCCTATAGATACACTTGTTGTGGGCAATGAGAGAAGACCTCTTATTCATTACTTACTAACCGCTGCTATGCAGAGTGTTTATCCTATTTATAAAAAAGACAATTTTAAAGACTTGCTCTCCATTGAGGATTTAGACAAGAAACAAAGGTATCGTATCATTCGTGCTGGAACCGATGAAAATATTGGTTTAGAAAGAATCATAAATGAGGCAGGTAACAAAGAAGATTTCTTGGTGCAAAGAGGTATTGATGTCGGAGAATATGCCACCATGGATGAATCCTTACTAAATGACGATGATTACAACGATTACGAGTCGCGCATGGAAGAATTGATTTTCGAAAACAATCTACTATCTGAAGACGAGTATTCTGAAGAGGTGTTTAGTTATGCTGATGTTGTGAAATACAGAATCAGAGGTGTTTGGTATTTTGACAAAAGACAATCTGATCTTAGGTACAGACCGATTGCTATTGCTCCTGTGGTTGTTACACCTCGATCTAAGGCCATGATGAAAGAGTTTTCGGATCCTAATATGAAACCTGATTATGTGGAATTATTTTGGATATTTTATCCCGATGCAAGATTTACATTGCACAATGCTAAGGCATTCAATAATAATAATACCTCCAAGCCAGTTACTTTTGATCATTTGATTAATTCCAGGCATTTCTCAGGTTATATCTATAAACAAGACAATGTTTATCAAGACAGAAGTGTTAAAGATTATATTTCAGACAACGCCCTCATGCAACTGTTAGAATCTCAACGTATCAAAGAGAAAATTAGAAACCTTGAGCAAGACATGTGGAGTTATTAAACTTCACTCTAAATTAACAAAAACGCTTCCTTTATTGAGAAGCGTTTTTTTTTAATATAAATTTGTCAAATGAAATTCGATTATCTCATTGTGGGTTCAGGCCTTGCAGGGCTTATGCTTTGTGAAACTCTACGCAAAAGAGGCAAATCCTTTAAGGTTGTTAGCAACTCCTCCCAACAAGCCTCAGTTGTTGCCAGTGGCCTTTACAACCCAGTCGTTCTTAAACGGTTTAACAAAGCTTGGAATGCCGATTCGCAACTTCCATTGGCACTTTCTACTTATAAGGATTTGGAAATATTTCTAGGAATAAAAATAGATCACCGGATTCCCATTTATAGAGTTTTTCATGCTGTAGATGAACAGAATAATTGGTTTTTAGCATGTGATAAACCTGATTTACAACCCTTTTTAATTTCTAAAGTCATAAACAATGACAATACCAATATTAACGCCCCATATGGATATGGTGAAGTAAGGCAGACAGGTCGGGTCGATACAAAGTTACTTTTAGAATCCTACGTTTTTAGCTTAAAATCGAAGGGTTTGTATTTAGAAGAAACATTTAATTACAAAGCTTTAGACCTTCAAATGGGCGTTAATTATAAAGGCCTTATTGCAAAACAGCTTATTTTTGCAGAAGGGTTTGGATTGAAGCAGAACCCCTTTTTTAACAAACTCCCACTTGAGGGAACTAAAGGAGAACTAATGCTAATCCATGCCCCTGATTTAAATTCTGAAGTTATATTAAAATCTAGTGTATTTGTCATTCCGATTGGTTACGACAAATACCTTGTTGGCTCTACCTATGCTTGGAACGATCATACCAATACCCCTACTGAATTTGCCAAAATTCACTTACAAATAAACTTCAAAAACTACTCAACTGCTCTTTTGAAATTCTGCAACAACGGGCTGGGATTCGCCCAACGGTTATAGACCGCCGTCCTTTGGTTGGCCAGCACAGAGTCCATAAAAATCTATATATCTTAAATGGGTTGGGAAGCCGTGGTGTTCTTGTTGCCCCAACTGTTGCTAAAAATCTTATTGATTTTATTGAAGACGAAATCCAACTTTCAAAAGATATAGACATCAATCGCTTTACTACTTAGATTTCTCTGCCATCTTAGGATCGTAATTCATAAATAAATTAATCCAAATATTTCTTGAAAGGCGCATGATCACAGGCATAAAACATACCAATGTAACTACAATAGCTGCAAAGCTCATTTTTAAAGAATACTCCAAAAAAAGATGGGTTATGATAAAAGCAGCAAACGAAAACCCGATTCCAACTCCATAACTGACATATATAGAGCCATAAAAAAAAGAAGGTTCAATTTTGTATTTCGTTCCGCAGTGTCTGCAGCGTTCATGCATTTTTAGGGTGTCATGAAGACGGTTAGGGTTTTTAATTACATACATGGACTCCTTATGGCACTTAGGGCATACTCCAAATAATATAGAATAGATTTTCGACCCTTTTTTTAACATATATAATTAGTTACTTTTGCAGTGATTCAAAATCACAAAATTACCTTTAAATCAGGTCTCAAAATAATCAAATGTTAAACGTTTACCAGCTCAGTATTGCATTTCAAGGGGAAGATCTATTTGACAATGTGTCTTTCCGGTTGCAGTCTGGGAATCGGATTGGTTTAATTGGTAAAAATGGCGCTGGTAAATCGACTTTACTCAAAATAATTTCCGGTGAACTGGAATATAATTCGGGCCAAATTAGTTTTGAAAAAAAAGGTTTGAACATTGGGTTCTTAAAACAGGACATCGACTTTGCTTACGGACGTACAATTCTAGAGGAAGCTTATGAAGCTTTTTCAGAAATTAAAGAGATGGAGCGTCAATTAGAGGAGATTAACGTTCAACTTGCCGAGCGCACCGATTATGACAGTCAAGCCTACCACGACCTTATGGTAGATTTAAACGAAGTCCAGCAGCAGTATGAGATCTTAGGTGGCTATAATTATCAGGGAGAAACAGAAAAAATCTTGATAGGTTTAGGGTTCAATAGAGAAGACTTTGGTAAACTTACCGACACTTTTTCTGGTGGGTGGCGCATGCGCATTGAATTGGCTAAACTCTTATTGCAGCAAAACGATATTTTGCTCTTGGATGAACCTACCAACCACTTGGATATTGAGTCCATCATTTGGTTGGAACAATTCTTAAAAAATTACAGCGGGGCTGTTGTTATCGTTTCGCACGATAAAATGTTTTTAAATAAAGTGACCAATCGCACCATTGAAATTGTATTGGGCCAAATTTATGATATGCCCAAGCCCTATTCGCAATATTTGAAGCTCCGTGCCGAACAAAAAGCTTTGCAAATAGCGTCACAAAAAAATCAACAAAAGCAAATAGAGCATACTGAAAAGCTGATTGAAAAATTTAGGGCTAAAGCTTCCAAGGCTACTATGGCGCAGTCCCTTATAAAAAAATTGGATAAAATTGAGCGCATTCGCGTCGATGAAGATGACAACGCTGTTATGAGTGTGCGTTTTCCCATTTCTGTCAATCCAGGAAAAGTTGTCTTGGAAACCCAATGCGTATCAAAGTCATATGGAGATTTAGAGGTTTTAAAACATATTGATTTTACACTAGAAAGGGGTCAAAAAATTGCCTTTGTTGGCCAAAATGGTCAAGGCAAGTCAACCTTGGCAAAAATATTAGTCGGAGAATTGTCTTCTGATGGCAGTGTCAAATTAGGTCATAATGTGCAGTTGGGGTATTTTGCCCAAAACCAAGCCGAGTATCTGGATGGCAAAAAAACAGTTCTCAATACCATGATTGATGCGGCCAATGAAACCAACCGCTCCAAAGTACGTGATATTCTAGGTTCTTTTTTGTTCAGAGGGGAAGCGGTCGATAAGTACGTAAGTGTATTATCTGGAGGCGAACGCAACCGTTTGGCCTTGGCCAAGTTGTTACTCCAGCCCCTTAATGTTTTGGTCATGGATGAGCCCACCAACCATTTGGACATTCAATCTAAAAACGTACTAAAATCAGCCTTGCAAAACTTCGAAGGTACCTTGATTTTGGTTTCTCACGATCGGGAATTTTTACAGGGTCTTAACGATGTGGTTTACGAATTTAAAGATCGAAAAATAAAACCCTATTTAGGTGATATTGATTTCTATTTAGAGCAGCGTCAATTACAAAATTTAAGAGATGCTGAACGGCGCACGCCTGAAAAAACAACTCAAAAAACGAGCGATAATAAACGCTCTTATGAGTCCCAAAAAAAACTAAAATCCTTGCAAAACCGCTTGAGCAAATTAGAGGCCGCTATCGCGGCTTTAGAAAAAGACATTAAAGCCATTGATCTAGAATTAGAGATCAATTATGAGGCTACTGTTTTAGCCCCCAACTTTTTTGATACTTATCAGGCTAAAAAAGCAGAACTAGAAAGCCTGATGCAGCAGTGGGAAACCCTTACTGAAACCATAGAAAACCACAATTAATGGAAGAATATTTTTACCAATGTCCCTATTGTTGGGAATCTGTTTCTATTTTAGTGGATGTTTCACAATCCCATCAAAATTACATTGAAGATTGCGAAGTTTGTTGTAATCCCATTGAATTTAAAATCCAGTGTTCCGCACAAACCATCCTACATTTTGAAGCCCAAAACATCGAACAATAATACGGTAATTCAATAATTTTTCTTTTTAAATAGGAAAAAGGTTGTATATTTGTCGTCCTATATCGCGGGATAGAGCAGTAGGTAGCTCGTCGGGCTCATAACCCGAAGGTCACTGGTTCGAGTCCCCCCCCAGTTCCCGCTACTAAAACAATAAAACGGTTATACTTTTATAAAGTGTAACCGTTTTTTTATATTTACTTGCAATTAATCACAAAATTAAAATAAATGAAAAATTTAAAAAAAATAATTTTATTGTTTTCGGGAATACTTTTTGTTTCATGCGGGAGTAATCCTAATTATCAAAAAAACCTAGCAACAGCTCAAAAATTATTCTCACTTCATGGAGAAGAAAAGATTGATGAACAACTCGCTTTAGTAAGTAAAGATATCAAGCTGTATACTCCCATGTATGGTTCTTCAGAGCCATTAGGTTATGATGCATACGCATCTATTTTAAAAGGATATCATGATAGCTTTGAGGATATTAAATACAATGCTCAAGTATGGCTTCCTGGTGTTGATACATTGTCTCTAAAACCAGATGGAAGTGTTAGGACATACGGTACTTGGACAGGAAAAAATTCAATTACTGGTAAAGAGATAAACCTGAATGGCTATTGGTATTTTAATTTTGACGCAGACGGTAAAGTAATAGCTCAGGGTGACTTTTTTGATTATGGTGGAATGATGCAATCTGTTGGTCCTAAAAACCCTGTTTTAGTAACACTTAAGGTTAAGCCAGGAAAAAAGCAAGCCATGATAGATCTTCTTAATACCCCAGATGGCCTACAAGCTACGAGAGATTTTGATGGAAGTCTATCTCTTGAAGCATTCTTCAATGATGAAACATACACATATTACATTTATGGGGATTGGGCGTCATATGATCATTACCAAAAATATCTTGATTGGAGATTTAAGGATGATGAGAGCAAAATGGCACAACAAGTAATAGCTTTTTGTGTTGGAGGAGAAAAGGGGTTAATTCCTATATTCCCTAACACAGATTACTCATCATTTAGTAATTGAGAATTAAAAAAGATTTAATATCAATTACTAAATTATGAGTATTCATTAAGTTTCTTGACGTTTGGCTTATGTTCGATATATGAATGGAGCTATTTACTAAAACAATAAAACGGTCACACTATTATACTGTGATCGTTTTATTTTAGAATTAATTGGATTTAAATATTTTATTTTATTTCAATTGTTTTTTTTAAAGACGTTACTGCATGGCCGCTCACAATGACCCTTTTTCCATTATTTACACATCCTATTTCTCCCCCTCTTTTAGAAAGTTGTTTTGCGGTCAATTCTTTTTTTTGCAGTTTTTTAGACCAATAAGGAATGAGTGTGCAATGCGCAGATCCGGTTACAGGATCTTCTAAGATACTGGCCTGGGGTGTAAAAAAGCGGGATACAAAATCAACCTCATCTCCAGGAGCTGTTACAATCACACCGCCAGGATCCATATTGATCAGATCAAATGCTTTGCGATTTACTTTTATCTTTTCAATATGAGATTGATCATCATATACAAGTAAATAGTCACGGGCTTTGTAGACTTCTTTTGGAGCCATGCTTAAGGCTTCAGAAATGTTTGAGGGTAGGGCAGCCAATTTACCTTTTCGAGCTGGTAAATCCATGTGGTATAACCCTTTTGAAAAATTGACATCTAGCAGACCACTTTGGGTTTTGAATGATATTTTTTTTTTGGAGTAACCCAAATGCGTCAGCAAACAATGGGCTGCGGCCAATGTCGCATGGCCACAAAGATCCATTTCAATTTCTGGTGTAAACCAACGCAATTGTATTGTATTTTTGTTTTCAATAAAAAATGCTGTTTCCGGCAACCCGTTTTTTTTGGCAACGGCCAACATGGTTTCCGCTGGCAACCATGTCTCAATCGGTATGATACAAGCAGGATTTCCTCCCGAAATTTGATCCGAAAAGGCATTGATTTGATAGACTGTTAATTCCATTTGTTACAAGATAATATAAAACTTAATTTAATGCGTTTTAAAGGCGCTCAATTTCAGTATATTTGGAATGATAAATCAATTCATAAATAAATAAAAAAAATTATTTTTTTTAGTATTTATCTTCACTGTTTCTTGTGATTTTTTTAGAGAAAGAAACTTCAAACCAAAATGATGAACTCATTTTTTTTAATTGTATGTGATTTGTTGTGTTTTATAATTTTTGAAAACCAATTAATGAATGTATTTTACGACTCTGAAATGAGCTCCAATCAAGCTATTTACAATCATATAAAATTAACCAAAAAGTTGCTGTAATTTTTCATGAAATCCATACCAAATATTTACATAGGTAAAAATCCAATTCAGGCCAAAGACTCCAAGGTCTCTGGAAGTGAGCTGTTGATTGATGATGAAGTTTTTTTTAAAATTTCAAATGTAGACAGTATGCGTCCATTTTTTATGAGTATTGTCAGCAACTCCAACCACTGGCTCTTTATTTCTAGCACAGGAGGTCTCTCCGCAGGAAGAAAAAACAGCAATTATGCACTTTTCCCTTACTACACGGATGATAAAATTACAGAGTCAAACGACCATACTGGCTCCAAATCCATCTTTTTAGTCACAAAATCTGCTACTACATTTTTATGGGAACCTTTTTCATACCGTCAAAAAGGCATTTATAAAATCACTCGAAATTTATACAAGAATGCCTATGGGAATAAGGTTGTTTTTGAAGAAATTAATCACGATTTAGAATTGGTATTTACTTATGAATGGAATTCAAGTGACCGCTATGGTTTTATCCGAAATTCTGTACTTAAAAATACGTCTGATTCTGTGATTGATGTTCGTCTGTTGGACGGAATTCAAAACATTCTGCCCTATGGTGTTGAAGATGCCCTGCAAAACAGCACCAGTAATTTGGTTGATGCGTACAAAAAATGTGAATTGGAAGCCACCTCCGGGATTGGGATATATTCCCTGAGTGCCATCATTGTAGATAAAGCCGAACCCAGTGAGGCGCTCAAAGCCAATATTGTTTGGTCAATGGGCTTAAAATCTTCTAAAAAACTCATTTCTTCCTTGCAATTAGAGGCCTTTAGACAGGGTGTTATTCCAGTTGAAGAAATTGATATCAAAGCAGAGCGTGGTGCTTATTTTATAACAGACGATATATCACTCTCCCCACAGCAAGAACAAAAATGGCGCATCGTAGCCAATGTCAACCAAAGTATTGATGCGATTGTAGCCTTAAAACAAGCTATGAAAGATCCTAAAAATCTGAGTGATCTCATTAATCGTTCTGTTAAACAAGGCACACAGCGCCTTATTTCATTGGTTGCTGCCTCGGATGGTCTTCAACTCACTTCTGACAGCGCTAAAAATACCAGGCATTTTGCCAATACCATGTTTAACATCATGCGGGGCGGTATTTTTGACAATAACTACAACATTGAAAAAGCAGATTTTTCAAGTTACATTGAAAAAGCTAATTTCAAAGTGTTTTTCAAGAAGACTAAAATTTTGGAAGCACTTCCTGAATGTTTTGATTTGGATCATTTGAAAATGATTGTCAAAAAGGACGAAGATCAAAATTTTAAACGTTTATGTCTTGAATACTTACCCTTGAAATTTAGCCGACGCCATGGAGATCCAAGCCGCCCTTGGAATAAATTTTCAATCAATACCAGAAGTGAAGTTGATGGTTCTAAGATTTTAGATTATCAAGGAAATTGGAGAGACATTTTTCAAAATTGGGAGGCTTTGGTGCATTCTTATCCTGAATTTATTGAAGGGATGATTCACAAATTTCTAAATGCGACTACTTTTGATGGTTACAATCCATACAGAGTCACCAAAGATGGTTTTGATTGGGAGGTCATAGAACCCGACAACCCTTGGTCTTATATTGGCTATTGGGGAGACCATCAAATTATTTATTTGTTGAAGTTTTTAGAATTTATTGAAAGTTATTATCCTGGCAAATTAGAAAATTACTTTTCAAAAGATTTATTTGTTTACGCCAATGTACCTTATAAAATTAAAACTTATGAAGAGATTATAAAGGATCCAAAAAATACGATTGAATTTAACCATGAAGCAGAACAAAAGATTCAAATTAAAAGGGGAGAGATAGGAACTGACGGAGCTTTGTTGCGAGAGGCCCATGTTTTTATATATAAGGTTAATTTTATAGAAAAGATTTTAGTAACTGTGTTAGCAAAAGTTTCAAATTTTATACCAGAAGGGGGGATATGGATGAATACCCAACGCCCTGAATGGAATGATGCAAACAATGCTTTAGTCGGAAATGGAGTTTCTATGGTCACTCTTTACTATTTAAGACGCTTTTTGAAATTTTTTGAAGGTATTTTAAGTAAAGTTTCAATTACTGAAGTTGCAATTTCTTCAGAACTTTTGCTGTTCTTTAATTCGGTTAAATTCACACTTGAGACTAACCAATCACTTTTACAGGGTCCCATTTCTAATATAGATCGAAAGCGAATTTTAGATGGCTTGGGGACTGCAGCTAGTATTTACAGACATTCTATTTATAACGACAGTTTTTCTGGGGAAAAAGAAACAATCCATCTCGACGGAATTCTCTCTTTTGTGAAAATCGCACTACAATTTCTAGAACATTCAATAGAAGCCAACAAGCGACCTGATGCACTTTACCATTCCTATAACCTTATGACTGTCGAAGTTGATAACGCAATTTCCATATCCTATTTACCAGAAATGTTAGAAGGTCAAGTCGCTGTTTTAAGCTCTGGTTATTTATCCACCGAAGCTGCTTTAGAAGTGCTGGACGGGCTCAAGGCCAGTGCCTTATTTCGACCCGACCAATACAGTTACACTTTATATCCAAATAAAGCACTACCAAGATTTATCGACAAAAATACCATATCCGAAAAACAAATTAAATCTTCAGATTTACTGAAATTATTATTAGAGAATGAGAATAAGCAGATTGTGTCGAAAGATATTGAAGGGCAATATCATTTTAATGGAAACTTTAAAAATGTAGATTATTTAAGGGACGCCTTGATGAATTTACCATCAGTTTATCAACCTCTTGTTATGAAAGATGCCGAAAATGTCTATGCTATTTTTGAAGCAATTTTCGACCACAAATCCTTTACGGGTCGCTCTGGAACTTTCTTTGGTTATGAGGGCTTAGGTTCAATCTATTGGCATATGGTATCAAAACTATTATTAGCGACACTCGAAGTCACTCAAAAGGCAATTGCTGCAGAAACAGGTTCGCATAATATAGGACGTCTATTCGACCACTATTTTGAAATTAATGCAGGTATTGGCGCACACAAGTCTCCAGAACTTTATGGAGCTTTTCCAACCGATCCCTATTCACACACACCGGGCGGAAAAGGAGCTCAGCAACCTGGAATGACTGGCCAAGTTAAGGAAGATATATTAAGTCGATTTGGAGAATTAGGTTTCTATGTTAAGAATGGTTGTCTTGGATTTTCTCCTGATATTTTAAAGCCTTCAGAATTTCTTTCTGAAACCCAATCTTTTGATTATTACAATGTAAGGGGAGAAAAACAAAATATATCTATCAGTCCTGGAAGTTTAGTTTTTACAATTTGTCAGGTACCTGTTGTGTATAAGCTGGGTTCTGAGTTAGGTATTTCTGTAGAATTTACAGATGGAAAAACTAATAATATAAAAGGAAAAGTATTGGATTATGAAATAACCCAAACTATTTTCAAAAGATCTGATAAGGTTGAAATGATCATTGTACATGTAAATAAATAATTTTGAAAACTTTATATCTCTTAACATTTATTTTTTTATCTGCTTGCGCTGCAATTCCATCAACTGATTCCGAAAAGGTGCTAACATCTGGGCGATCAATACTTGTAAATGATGTGCCATATTTTATAAAAGGTATTTGCTACCATCCTGTTCCAAGGGGTGCCACAAAACGCAGTTTTGAGTCGCTGGATCAAGACCTATTACTAATGAAGGAAGCGGGCATCAATACCATTCGTTTGTATGAGCCAATTGACGATATTGAAGTTCTAAATAAAATTGACGCAGCAGGTTTAAAATTGATAGTGGGTTTTGGCTACAACCAAAATGGAGTTTATGACATCGCTTCTGGCAGTTTTATCAATTTCATAAAAAAATACAAAACTCATAAAGCCATTTTATTATGGGAATTGGGAAATGAGTACAATTACCATCCCGAATGGTTTGATGGTGACATTCAAAACTGGTACAATGCCTTAAGCACAGCTATAGATTTAGTTCATAAGGAGGACCCCAACCACCCTGTATCAACGGCTCATGGCGATGTACCAGATGAAAACGTCCTAGCTTTAAATCCTAATTTAGACCTATGGGGACTCAACGTATACCGTTGGGATAAACCTCAATCTGCTTTAAAACGTTGGGAGAAAATAAGTTCCAAGCCTGTTTATCTTTCTGAAGTAGGGGCAGACAGTTATATGAAAATCAGCAAGTCTGGGTTTGAAAAAGGTGAAAATCAAAAGGCTCAAGCGACCGCAAATGCCAATATCATTGATGCGGTTTTAAGTCACAGTGATCTCACTTCTGGACTTCTTATTTTTTCATTTACAGATGGTTTGTGGAAAGCTGGAAACCCCGATCAACAAGATATTGGCGGCTGGGCTCCTAATAGCAGTGGTGTTCCCTATGATGGTGCCCCAAACGAAGAGTACTGGGGAATTGTCGATATTGAAAGAAATAAAAAACAAACTTTTGATGCCATAAAGGAGCGGTTTACTAATTTTTCGATTAACAACAAAAAACTTCAGGAATGATTGATTACAGATGGATTGGTCCTTTGATATTCTTTTTAGCAAGTCTGCTTATGTCTACGGGATGCAAACAATCTGACCCTACAATCAATGTATATGAAACTTCTGAAAGCGGTCACAAATTAACGCTTATTAAGGACATTGAGCCTTTGAAAGTGTCTTCAGAAATTAATTTAAATATAAATCAAAAATTTCAAACCATTTCGGGTTTTGGAGGTGCATTCACAGAAGCCTCTGCCCATCTTTTGAACCAATTAAGTCCATCCAAAAGAGCCGAAATTTTGAAGGCTTATTTTAGCTTGGAAGGTGCGGCTTATTCTATGGCGCGAACGCATATGAATTCCTGTGACTTCTCAATAGACCACTATTCTTATTCCCCTGTAGCTGGTGATAAAAATCTGGAACATTTTTCTATTGATGAAGACCGCGAAGATTTGATACCCATGATAAAAGACGCCTTAGAAATTTCTGAGGAGGGCTTTAAAATCTTTGCATCTCCTTGGACAGCAGCACCCTGGATGAAGGATAACAATGCATGGGTTGGTGGAAAATTATTACCAGAATACTATGACACTTGGGCTTTGTTCTTCTCTAAATATGCAGATGCTTATGATGATGAGGGGATTGATATTTGGGGTTTTACTGTTGAAAACGAACCAATGGGCAATGGTAACAATTGGGAAAGCATGCATTTCTCACCTGAGGAAATGACCGATTTTGTTCAAAATCACCTGGGACCCAAATTGGAAAGGGATGGTAAAGGAGATCTTATAATTCTTGGGTATGATCAAAATCGAGCGGATATTAAAGAATGGGTTGATGTGATGTACAGAGATGAAGCCAGTTCTAAATATTTTGATGGTACAGCCATTCACTGGTATGAAAGTACTTATGACTATTTTCCAGAAGCTTTACAATACGCACATCAAAAAGCACCTAATAAATATTTGATTCAAACAGAGGCTTGTGTAGATTCAGAAATTCCAGTTTGGAAAGAGGATGCTTGGTACTGGAAAAAGGAAGCTACTGATTGGGGCTATGATTGGCGTGAAGCTTCAAAAAAATATTTACATCCAAAATATGCCCCAGCCAATCGCTATGCAAGAGACATCATTGGATGCCTCAATAACTGGGTTGACGGCTGGGTAGACTGGAACATGGTTTTGGACCGTCAAGGCGGCCCAAATTGGTTTAAAAATTGGTGCGTGGCTCCAGTTATTGTAGATCCAGATTCAGATGAAGTATATTATACACCATTGTATTACATCATGGCGCATTTTAGTAAATTTATCAGGCCAAGGGCTGAGGTCATAGCAGCGGATTCAACAGACAAAGATTTGATGGTGACTGCAGCTCATAATCCTGATGGCTCAATCGCAGTGGTGGTTTTCAATGAAGGTTTCACAGAAAAGACCTATCAATTAAAGGGATTAAAACTAGAAAAGGCCATCAATATCAGTCCGCAAGCCATTCAAACAATTTTAATTACCAACTAAACCAATATATTATGCAAACATCTAATGCAACAGTCAATAGATTATCAATGGGCCAAAAAATTGCTTTTGGATTTGGAATGTTGGCCAACCAAATGTTTCCTGCCATCTTGGGAATCTTTATGGTTGTTCTTATTGAAGACTTGGGGTTTTCTGGCTGGATGTGGTCTTTGATTTTTCTTTTTCCTAGAATTTTTGATGCCATAACTGATCCTATTATGGGCTTTATCTCCGATAATACCAAATCTAAATGGGGTCGTCGCCGACAGTATGTTTTTATTGGGGGACTTGTTATGGGGCTTGCTTACATTTTTATGTGGCAACTTTATAAAACAGATGGTGTAGAATATAACTTTTGGTATTTCTTTTTATGGTCTTTGGTTTTTTATTTGGGACTGACCATCTTTAGTGTTCCTTATGTGGCCATGGGTTACGAAATGAGCGATGATTTTCACGAAAGAACAAACATCATGGCCATCGCCCAATGGATTGGACAGTGGGCTTGGGTCATTGCGCCTTTGTTTTGGATTATTATGTATGATCAAGATTGGTTTCCCTCTGCGGATGTTGCTGTAAGAGAATTGGCCATATGGGTTGCAATCCCCTGTACGCTTTTTGCTTTGGTGCCTGCTTTCTTTATAAAAAGCAAATCCACATTAAACGAAGACTATGAGCCCTTAAATTTGGCGAATGTTGAGAACAGTTTAAAAAAAATATTTGAAAGTTTTATTGAAGCGTTTAAAATCAAGGAATTTAGAAAATTATGCGGTGCAACCTTTTTAATATTCAATGCTTTCAACACAGTAGCAGCACTGACCTTTTTTGTAATTGTCTATAAATTATTTAATGGAGACGCCGGTGCATCTGGTATTTGGGTTTCTATGTTTGGATGTTTGGGTGCTTTAGGCACAACATTTATTGTGATTCCAGCGGTGGCTTGGATGTCTAAAAAATTTGGTAAGAAAAAGGCTTTTATGTTGGCACAAACAATTTCATTGGTGGGCTATATAATGCTTTATTTTTTATTCATTCCTGGTAAACCATCGCTGTATATTATTGCTTTGCCGTTCTTTTCTTTTGGAATTGGGAGTTTGTTTACAATAATGATGTCAATGACTGCAGATGTTATTGATATTGATGAGTTAAATACAGGAAAACGAAGAGAAGGAATTTTTGGTGCTATTTATTGGTGGATGGTAAAAGTGGGCTTTGCCATTGCTGGCGCCCTAAGTGGTACTATCATTACATTTGTTGGTTTTAATCCGGACCTTGCAACGCTAGACCAACAAGCGGCTGTAGATGGGTTGCATGCTTTCTTTTGTTTTTTTCCAATGGGAGGAACCATCCTCGCAATGTTTATCATGCGTAATTATAGCATCACTGAAGAGAAGGCTCAAGAAACAAAGGCTGCATTGAAAGAAAAATGAAAATAATTAAGAAATCTGCAATTTATTTTCTGAAATTTTGCTCTCATTTCCATGTGGAAGCTGCCATGCCGAGATTCATTTTTGGTTGATGGGGTTGATTTACTGTAATTTAAAAAATACCGGGAGGGCCTATAAATTCCATGTAAATTATAAATCCAGCCATCACAAATATAAAATAACCAAAAATTTTCCGAAGTTTTGAGTTGTCAAAATAACTTCCAAGGTAATTGCCAATAAAAACACCAAAAATAGCCAGGCAAGTAAAAGGCAAAAGAAACCCCCAATCAATATTTACAACCAAAGCATCCCCAAGTAAAAATCCGATTAGTGACTTTAAAGTTACGATTGTAAGTGAGGTTCCAATGGCTGTTTTAATATCAATATTTGCAAAAAGAACCAAGGCAGGAATGATTAAAAACCCACCACCTGCACCCACAAGCCCTGTGATGCTACCAATGAGAACCCCTACGATTAAAATTAAGGGGTAATTATGGGCAGCCATTTTAAATTTTCCTTTTTTAATATTTTTTTTTGGCCTTTTAAACATGCTCAAGGCCGCAGGGATCATTACTACTGCAAATCCGCCCAATATAATCATACGCCTGCTAATGACAATATCACCTATTGTAAACAATTCAATGGGAATTATAGGAATTAAAAACAATCTAACAGCAGTAATACTTAGGATAGCGGGAAGGCCAAAAATAAGGCCAATTCTAAAATCTACAGTTCCTTTTTGATACTGTTTAATCCCTCCCACCATGGCGCTGCAACCTACTACAAATAACGAATATCCTGTGGCTAATTTTTCATCGATCGTAAATAAATACGTAAAAACAGGAACCGCGAGAATAGACCCTCCCCCTCCAATTAGACCTAAAACAATTCCTATTAGTAATGCAAAAAAATAGCCAAACGCTTCTGTCAAAACCATAATTATTTTTCTCAAAAACAGTAGAAAGATTATTGTATTTGAGATCGTTTTACAAATTAACAAAAATTCAAATTAACATACTTTAACGCTTTGCTAATCTTTTTTTGTAACTTTAAATGTAAATTTGCCTTTTTAATTGGCACAATTACAGGCAATTATGACAAAAACACAGGTACTTGATAGGCTTTATGATCTTTTAATTTCTGAAAAGGTAAAATTTAAAATTGAAAAAATAATTCTGATCATAGGTATGATCAGTTTTGTTGTTCATCTAGCTCTCATTTACTTGAAACGCTATGGGCTTTTAAATCTTTTCGAAACATCTAATTTCTTTGATAATCCCATTGCAGCCATCTACACGCCGTTTTCTTTTATATTAATCTACGAGGTTTACTTGTTAATTTTTTATTTACCAAGATCAATAACTACCTATATTACAAAACAATATGAAATCATTACGCTTATTGTTATTCGTCGTATTTTTAAAGATTTGTCTAATTTGGAACTATCTTCGAATTGGTTTGAGATCAAAAATGACATTGCTTTCACCTATGATATTATAACTGCCTTATTGCTGTTTTTTTTAATTTACCTTTTTTCATATTTAAAGGACAATTTGGACATTCAGAATTTAGAAAACCCCCTTAAAAGTTCACAAATACAACAGTTCATAGACATCAAAAAAATAATGGCATCTGCCCTCATTCCTATTTTTATAGTAATTGGATTGTTCACTTTTGGTGGCTGGATTACCTCTTCAGTGCCTTCTAATATTTCGGCAGCCCTGAAAGATGTTAATAGTTTGTTTTTTGACGAATTTTTCGCGGTGCTTATTATTGTAGATGTTTTGTTGTTATTGGTTTCTTTTTTCTATACAGATCAGTTTCATAAGGTCATTCGAAACTCTGGGTTTATTATTTCAACTATCCTCATTCGGATGTCTTTTACGGTTGAGGGTTTTATCAATAATATCCTCATCATCGCTTCCATTGTTTTTGGTTTGGGGATTTTATGGATTCACAACAAGTTTGCAAAAAATCTGCGTTAAAAAAAATCCAAACCTAGGTTTGGATTTTATATAATCAATTCTAAAAAATGCCTACCGGCGTTTCGCTTTTTTCATTTTTGAACGCTTTTTTATATACTTGGTCTTTGAATACTTTTTATTTTTTATCAATTCCCATTGAGCAAACTGATAATCATTTAAGATTTTTTTTAAACTTTCTTTCATGGCAATAGCTTCATCAAGCCTTGAGATATGCATATTGTAAACCTCTTCTTTGCTGGGGCGTTCTTCAGGCTTATTTTCCATGCGCAACTTTATTTTTTTTGTCTTTTCTAGAATAAGTGCATACATCTGATCTTGTTGGTTTTGGTTTAAATCTAGTTCTAGAGTCATTTTTTTAGTCCAAAGTGTAGCTTCTTGTTCAGGAGTCAAGGCTTTCATCGCTTGCATGCGGTTGTTGGACCGTTTTCCACGTTCTGAATCCATTTGTCGCGGCGGTTGTTGTGCAAAGACTGTAAGACTAAAAAGAAGAACCAATATTTTTAAAATAGATTTCATAGCAACTTTTTTAAGTTGTTTTTAAATGTACAAAATCTATTCCGGATTTAAAACAGCCTCAATTCGTTTCAAAATATCTTGAAGATGGATGCGCGTCATACTATCTGCGGTTCTAATGAGCCCCTGTTTTGTCATGCGCGTCAGTTCATTTAATTCAAATCGAGTAACAGCTTTAATGTCCGACTGACTTGTATTTACAGCGGTCGACTTCACATAATCGCTGCCCAATCTTTTGCTTTGATTTTTAGCGTTTATTATATAAGCAAGCCGGTCAATATGCGCTCTTTGAAGATTTCGGCGGTAGGTGTCAATTTTTTGACCTCTTTTGAGTTCTCTCCATATACTGTTGCGCAATACAGTGGTTAAATCTGTCAGTTTAAAAGCCTCCGAACCGTTCAAGGTTTCATTTTCAATAAGCCGCGCCATTTTTCCCAAACTCAATAGATTTTTCAAAGTCCTCTCTTGCAACTTGCGAATGCGTTCTACAGACCCTGAATACTCAATGCGTTCAAAAATAGTTTTGTCTATTAACCATGAGGGAGTTTGAAACAATTCTTTATCCAAAAAGTCCAGAGCCTCTGCTTGTTTTTCTTTAGACACATGGGTGTAAACTGCTCCTTCTTGATCGGCTGTTTTGTAATGCTCGTAAACACCTCCAATATGATTCGCAACATGCCCCATATAGCGGTTGAATTGCGAAAGCACTTGCCCATACATGGCTTCCAAATCTTTGTAATCTTCTCCATCTTTGGTTGTCCATTGAATCAAATTAGGAACAATACGCTCCAAGTTTTTAATCCCATAGGAGCTGGCCAGAACTGCATCGTCACCAAGGTCTTCTGTTTGGGAACTTGGATCTACAACATCACCTGCTTGCTGGTGTCCAAAGCGGTACATGGGATCTCCAGCATGTTTTGTAATCCAACTGTTTAATATTTCTTTTTCTTCTACAGCAGTTTTTCCGGGTATTGGCCGGTACCCCCAAGCAATGGCATATTTATCATAAACACCAATGTTAGGCATCAGCGCGACCCCTTTGTCTTGAGGCTGTGCGACATAATTAAAGCGTGCATAATCCATGATAGAGGGCGCGGTGCCATATTTTTGAGTGAATTCAGCATTTCTTAAATCTTCTACCTTATAGGCGCAACTGCTGCCCATATTATGTGGGAGACCGAGGGTGTGACCAACTTCATGTGCTGACACAAACCGAATCAGGCGCCCCATAACCTCATCTTCAAATTCAGCACCCCGAGCTTCAGGGTTGATGGCTGCTGTTTGAACAAAAAACCAGCCACGAAGCAAGGTCATAACATTGTGGTACCAATTGATATCACTTTCTAAAATTTCTCCTGTTCTTGGGTCGCTTACATGGGGGCCATTTGCATTTGGAATTGGTGATGCTAAATACCTTACTACAGAGTAACGAACATCCTCTGGACTCCATTCGGGATCTTCCTCAATAGATGGAGGGTCTGCTGCAAGGATGGCATTTTTAAAACCAGCGGCTTCAAAAGCGACTTGCCAATCTTCAATGCCTTGTTTGATGTATTTGCGCCATTTTTTAGGGGTGGCACGATCAATGTAATAAATAATGGGTTTTTTAGGTTCCACCAATTCTCCAGCTTCAAATTTATCGAGGTCTTCCGCTTTGATTTCAAGTCGCCAACGGTCTAAATACACCAATTCTCGACTTCTTTGATCCTCCAATCCATAATCGACTTGCCCCCTTGCAAACCAACCTACACGTTGGTCAAAATAACGACGCTTCATTGGGTTTTGAGGCAATAAAATCATTGAATTATTGATTTCAACTGAAATGGTTCCTGTGCTAGAATTTGATGGCGGTTCCGATGCTGCATAGGTTTTAACATGTCTGGCTTCAATATTTTTTGGATAACTTTTGACACTTTCAATAAATGACTTGTTACTTTCTAGGCGGGATATTTTGTATTGTTTTCTCCGATAGTTCGGTAATCCAAGTGCTTTTACATCCGTTTTAAATAGATCCGTTACATTAATCACAGTTGCAGTGGAATCATTGTTGTAGGCTTTAATCGGAAAGGTGTATAAAACTGGCTCAAAGTTTGAATTCACAACTGCTTCATGTACGGGCAGAGAATCTGCTGCAAAAACTTCATGAGACACAACTCTCAATAAGACCTTTTTATCTCTTTTTTGCCATCTCAAAACTTGGGTGTTTTGTTTTCCACCTCCAAATCCAATACCAGATGCTGTTTTCGCAATGCGACTGACCATGAGCATTTCTTTTTCAAACAATGAATCTGGAATTTCGTAATAAAAATCGGTTTCAATTTTATGAACTTTAAAAAGCCCCTCATCCGATTCAGCATCTTTTGTGATGACTTCTGGATAGGGTTTGATTCCATCCTTCTTTGGCTTGGTGCTGGTTTTTGATGCGTTGTCTTTGTTTTTTTTAACCGAGCCTGCCTTGATGCTGATTGCACAAGAATGTAGAACTACAAGTGCGGCTAATAAAACAGTTGTTTTTAAGATTGTTTTCATTGTCTTAAATTATAGTGATAGTTTAGGTTTATATTTTAGGGTTTAGTCCAAAAGTTTAACTGTAAGCTGATCCTCTGTTTTGATAACTTTTGCCAATCCTTGGTTTGTTAAGCTTTTCATTGCTTTATCCCAACCCTTATTACTGAGCCCAGCTTGTATTTTTAATTCGGATAGGCGTATGGATTTTTTGTTTTGAATGATGTCGAAAATAGTTTTTTCATTTTCATTTAAATCTAAAGATTTTTTCTCCGGTTTCATCTGTGGAAAAAACAACACCTCTTGGATAGATGCATTATTGGTTAAAAACATAATCAAGCGGTCCATTCCAATGCCTATTCCAGAAGTTGGAGGCATTCCGTATTCTAAAGCTCTCAGAAAATCTTCATCAATAAATTGAGTCGCTTCATCATCGCCTCGATCGGCCAATGTTAATTGTGCTTCAAAGCGCTGGCGTTGATCTATGGGGTCGTTCAGCTCGGAGTAACCGTTGGCGATTTCTTTTCCGCACACCATCAGTTCAAAGCGTTCGGTCAAATCCGGATTGCTTCGGTGTTCTTTACAAAGTGGGCTCATTTCTTTTGGATAGTCTGTAATGTAGGTTGGCTGAATGTAGTTCCCTTCGCATTTTTCACCAAAAATTTCATCAATTAACTTGCCTTTTCCCATACTCTCATCAACTTCTATCCCCATACCTAAGGCAGCTGTTCTTAGTTCTTCTTCTGACTTACCTGTAATGTCATAGCCTGTAAATTCTTTTATGGCTTCTGTCATAGTGACTCTAGGATAGGGTGCTTTGAAATCAATTTCATGGGCGCCAAAAGTGGCTTTGGTAGTCCCATTGACTGTATTGGCACAAAACTCTAAGAGTTGCTCACAAAATCCCATCATCCAATTATAGTCCTTGTAGGCCACATAAATTTCCATGGCTGTAAATTCAGGATTGTGGGTGCGGTCCATACCTTCATTTCTGAAATTTTTTGAGAATTCATAAACCCCATCAAATCCACCAACAATCAGACGTTTTAGGTACAATTCATTAGCAATACGCATGTACAAGGGAATGTCCAAGCTGTTGTGATGGGTAACGAATGGTCGTGCTGCAGCGCCTCCAGGTATGGGTTGTAAGACAGGTGTCTCTACTTCAAAATATCCAGCATCATTAAAAAATTTTCGCATCGCATTAAACAGCTTTGTTCTCTTTAAAAAGACCGCCTTGACATGAGGATTCACGGCTAAGTCTGCATAGCGTTGACGGTAGCGCATTTCAGGATCGTTGAATTCGTCATAAGAATTTCCATCCGAATCTGTTTTTGGAAGTGGGAGCGGTTTGAGTGCTTTGCTCAAAAGTTTAAAATTTTTGACCAGGATTGTTTTTTCGCCCACTTGGGTGATAAATAATTCTCCTTCAATTCCAATAATATCTCCTAAATCTAAAAGTTTTTTAAAGACATCATTGTAGGCAGACTTATCTTCACCCGGACAAATTTCATCTCTATTAAAATAAACTTGAATGCGCCCTTCACTGTCTTGAATTTCAGTGAATGCAGCCTTCCCTTGCACTTTTTTTCGCATTAAGCGTCCAGCAATAACCACGTTTTCTCCTTCAATAAAATTGGATTTTATACCCAGACTGTTATGGGTTACAGGGAATAGGTCGGCGGGATAAGGATTGATTCCTAACGCACGAAGCTTTGAAAGTTTTTCGCGTCGGACAAGTTCTTGTTGGGAAAGCTGTGCCATAGTTGTTTAATCTTAATTGATAACAAATATAACTACTCTGCATTGGATTTCAATAGCGAATTTAAAATTCAATAGTTTGTAACGATTTTGATGTATTTTTGTCTTATTGTAGCGTTATAATTTTCAACTTTATTGCGATGAGTATTTGGCGGGTTTTATTGTCCATTTTATTTCCACCCCTAGCAGTGGTAGATAAGGGCTGTGGTTCTTTTGTAATTGTCTTTATTTTGACACTTTGTGGTTGGGTGCCTGGTGTTATTGCTGCTTTGGTCATTCTTAATAATCCAAATCACTAATCCATTATTTTTACAACATGAATAAATCAATTCAGTTTCAAGATTTAGGCCTAAAGGATTATAAAGAAACTTGGGATTTGCAAGAAGAAATTTTTAAAAAAACGGTGGCTATAAAAGTCAGAAATAGACGAGAAAATGCCGGATTATCTACACCCAATCACTTTTTATTTGTAAGCCATGCACATGTTTATACCTTAGGAAAAAGTGGGGATCTTTCCAATTTACTTTTAAATGAGGAACAACTCAAGAAAAAAGGCGCCAATTTTTATAAAATTAATAGGGGGGGAGACATCACTTACCATGGACCCGGCCAAATTGTTGGTTACCCAATTTTAGATCTTGAAAATTTTTTTACAGATATTCATAAATACCTTCGCTTGTTGGAAGAAACTATTATTTTAACACTTGCGGACTACGGTTTAGAGGCTTCAAGAAGTCAGGGAGAAACTGGTGTATGGTTGGATGTGGGAACGCCTTTTGCTCGAAAAATTTGTGCGCTCGGAGTTCGTGCCAGCCGTTGGGTTACCATGCATGGATTTGCGCTCAATGTCAACACCGATTTAGGATACTTTGATCACATCATTCCTTGTGGAATTCGCGGCAAATCTGTTACATCGTTAAGAGTAGAATTAAAGAGAAATCAAGTGCATGAAAATGAAGTTAAAGAAAAATTATTCAAGCATTTCTTGAATCTTTTTGAAGCCCAAAAAGTTAATACATTTGGTACATGACGAAGCCATCAGCGCTGCTTTGACATATAAATTCAAGGGCCGCATCCCCATCAACATTTGCTAAATCAACATTAGAAGCCCCATAAACAGGAAAATCTGGAAGTACCTTTCCTTGACTATCATAAAACCAAACTTTATTGGACTGAAGATCTGTAATGCTTATGAATATCTTGTCATTTAAATAAAACAATTTTGGGGGGCTAAAATTGCCGTAATCAAGCGTTGCTTTTTGAGCTTTAATCTGTAAGTTGTTATTCCATTGTGCCACCAATGTTTTGCTAAAAGCTGTTATTTGAGTGCCTGATTCAAAACCTAGAGATTGCAAACTCAAACGGCCTTTAGTGTCGACCTGAACAAAATCGCCATTGGCGTCAAGCGTTGAGAATTTATTTTTATAAAAGTACAGGTTTTGATCTGAGAAATTAATGGTTTCTTTAACGCCAATTCGTATTTTTCCACGGCGGTCTAAAATCTTTAAATTTTTTCCTTCAGAAAAGACAATGTAATCTTTACTTTTGTATCGAATGTGTTTTGGGGTGTTATTGATCTTGGAATCTGCTTTGTATTTAAATCCTTTTACACGTTTCCCATTACCATCGTACATTAACAAATTGGCTCCCTGTGTGACTAAAAATCTATAGTTTCTTGTTTTGTCATAATCAAATACAGCCAAGGGTTGTGAGATTTTATCTTTGAACGTCAGCGGAAATCGTCCAACATCCCTACCTAATCGGTCTAAAACATAAAGTTTGTTTTCTGTAGCAAACACCATTTGAAGGCGTCCGTTTTTAAATAAATCCACCTGTTCAACTGGACCCAAGATTGGAGCTGAAATTCTTTTTTTCCAACGTACAACCCCTTCATTAGAAATTAAATACAATTGATTCTCAACATCTTGTAACAAAATATCTTTCTGTCTTGTTTGGTGGTTTTTTACAAATTGAATGTCTCCAATAATTTGTGTATCCAGCTTAAAGCTAAAAATTTCAGTTACTCTTTGTGTGTTAGAAATAGGCCGTTGCTTTTGAATCAACCCATTAAAATGAATTGTATTGTCGTCTTTAACAACCTGAAAACTGGAATTTTTAAAATCTTTCAAGGTTTCTGCTGTCATATTGGTGCCCAAGCGGCTGTTTAAAACCATAGCCAAGCGATTTGAATCGAATGTTTCATGATAAGACGCTTCATCGCTAAGTATTTTTTGTATGGATTTGTAAGCTTGACTTTGTGCCAGACTGTTTTCATTGGTATATTCAGAAATAAAGTATTCTAGCGTTGTTTCATTGTCAGAAAATACTATGAATTCGTCTATAATTGTGTAGTATGAAGGTTCAATAGCAGGTAATAAATTGCCGAAAGTTTGCTTAAAAATAGATCCGTTTTCAAATTTAAATAGAGGTATGGAGCGAAATGTTTTAAGAACTTCTTGCTGGCCTACCAAAACATCTTTACTTGCCCTTATGTCTAATGCATACAGAGCTATAGCAGTTCCATTTTCAGATGTGATACTGCCAATTTCTTCAGTTGTTTCAAAAAAAGACTTGGCAAATTCTGTTGGTATTAATGTACTGTCATTTTGCCTTATATTTTTAGAAAATTGTTCAAAATCAGAAAAATTATAAGACTTAAAATTTTGGCTATGATTAGGTGCAATCTGATTCAATTTAGATGCTTTTGGATTTATTTTATCGAATAAACCGGGCCATTTAGAATCTGTATATACCCCACTTAAAGATAGATTTGATGGGCTGGCATAAAAGTTCAATAAAAGATTGCTATAAATGAAATCTAGCCCTTCAATTTGCTTTGAAGAAGTCATATAAATTGAAAATGTCGCATCAGGGTTAAGGATGTTTGTAAATTTCAGGTAAGGGTGTTTTGAAGTTTTCTTATGCGAGTTACTGATTTCGTAATTTTTGTTATAAACCCATATACTGTCTTGAATAAATTTGGAGTTTAAAAGGATTTCGGATTCCAAGTGTTTTTTTTTAGTAATAAATGTATAGTTGGGTTCAGCAGTATTAGAATTTAAACAAATGAGTAAGGGCCCCGATATTTTTAAACTATCAATTGGCATTAAATGGCTTTCAAAAAGCGTTTTTAAATTCGTTTGACTTAAAAGGGAATTGTTCTTTAAAGTGCTTTTGAATCCTTCTAATGAATTGATTTTCAAAATAAATGTAGAGCCCTCAGGGATAAAGTCTTCAATATTTGCTGGAGAATCATGTTTATATTCACAACCAAACATCAAAATCACAAACAATAAAAGGATGATTTTACTTCTCATGAGTTAATTACATTCAGCTGTAAACAAAGATAGGATTAAAATTCAAAACGCAACTGATCGGGGAGGAGTTTAAAAGATTTTCTGTGGTATTTTGTAGCCCCATATTTTTGGAGAGAATTTCGGTGTTCTTTAGTTGGGTATCCTTTATTTTGCTTCCAATTATACATAGGGAATTCTTCATGAATTTTAGTCATATAATCATCCCGGTATGTTTTCGCAAGCACAGAGGCTGCAGCGATGTTCAGGTATTTTGCATCTCCTTTGATAATGGTCTTATAGGGGATATCTCCAAAGGGTTTAAAACTGTTACCGTCTACAGCGATAAAAGTGGTCTTATTTAATTGTGCGATGGCCTTGTGCATTCCCAAAATAGAAGCATTTAAAATATTAATTTTGTCAATTTGTTCTGGAAAGATGTGGACTACTCCAAATCCAAGGGCTTGTGCTTCAATAATAGGACGTAACTCCATGCGTCTATTGTGTGAGAGTTCTTTCGAGTCATTCAGCCACTTGTTTTTAAATCTTTTTGGTAAAATAACAGCCGCCGCTGTGACTGGCCCCGCCAAACAACCTCTACCTGCTTCGTCGGTACCACATTCAAATTTTTTATTCGAGACACTGTGCTCGAGCATGGGTTTTAAATTTGTAGTAAATATAGATTACTTTTTTCGAACCGTTCTAAACGCTTAATAATCCCTAATAATTTGCTACTTTTGGAACAGCGTTTTTTTTTAATAAATATGCTATACAAATATACTGTCATTTTTCTGCTTGTTTTTTCTTCGACTTCTATTTTTGGGCAGAGGAAACTCCCGGCTGATAAAGTTTTGAGAGAGAATCCCTCAAGAGATATAGGCAGAAATAGTTCTAACGAAACTAGTCGAGATTCAAAAGATTTTTCGAAAAACCCCAAAGGTAAAATTGAGGATTACAAAATCATTTCGCGAAAGCTTGACACTGTACACTTAGACACGACACTTACTATAAAAAAAGAATATAAATTCAATTACCTTAGGCGTGACTATTTCGAATTACTCCCATTTAATAATATGGGCCAAAGTTTTAATTCTTTAAGTCAAAACTTTTACAGGCGTAGCATGCAACCTGGTTTCGGAGCCAGGGCCAAGCATTTTAATTATATGGATGTCGATGCCATTCATTATTACCGTGTGCCTACACCATTGACAGAACTTATGTATAAATCTAACTTTGAACAAGGCCAGCTGTTAGACGCTTTTTTTACTGTAAATACTTCAGAACAATTTAATTTTTCCATCGCCTACAAGGGGATGCGCTCACTTGGTAAATACCAACACATTCTTTCAAGCACAGGGAATTTTAGATTTACTTCTAGTTACCATACTAAGAACAAGCGTTACCACTTGCGCGCTCACCTCGTTTCGCAAGACCTTTTAAATCAAGAAAATGGCGGGATTGCTGATGATCAATTAGTAGAGTTCGAAAATGGAAATTCTGAATTTATAGACCGATCCTTATTTGATCCTCAATTTGAGGATGCGGAAAACAATCTTGAGGGCCGTCGCTTTTATCTTGACCATACCTACCAACTTAAGCCAAAGGATTCCTTGGGGAATAACGGCTTAAATCTTGGGCACGTTCTACACATGGAAGATAAATTTTACCATTACAATCAGGCTCAAAATTCAGCTGCATTTGGAGATGCTTTTGTGATCTCTAATTTGTCAGATAAAAATACATTTGATCATTTTTATAGCGAAGTCAATGCCGAGTATAACAATAATATCCTTGGAATTTTCAAGGCAAAATTAGGTTACAATCAATACAATTATGGCTATAACTCCTTGGTCATACTGGATGGGCAGACCATAGCTAATCGCCTTAACGAGAGCGTAATATCTTTTGAGGGTGGTTATAAAAATCAAATTGGTGGGGTGTCTCTTAAAGCCGATTTAGGTGTGAATTTAACAGGGGATTTAGAAGGTAATTTTTTGGATATTCAAACTAATTACAAAATAAATGAAGATCTCAGCGCCGTAGCAGTACTCAATTCAAATTCATCTGTAGCTAATTACAATTACCGTCTTTATCAAAGCGACTATTTGAGCTACAATTGGCAGAACAGTTTTAAAAATCAACAATCTCAGCAGTTGGCTTTTGATTTGCGTTCTAAAAAGTACGGAGATTTCTCAGTGGATTATACAACAGTCAATAACTACCTTTATTTTGAAGACAAGGGGCTTGGAGTGAAGCCCCATCAATATGATGGTACTGTCAATTATGTACGTGCGAAGTATGAGAAAGAATTTAAATTCAGAAATTTTGGTTTGTATAATACCGTCATGTATCAGGATGTTTTGGAGGGGGGTCAAGTCCTTAATATGCCCCAAATTAACACAAGGCATACTTTTTATTATGCCGATAATTTATTTAAAAATGCATTGTATTTACAAACCGGCTTCAACGTTAGTTATTTCTCCAAATACAATATGAATGCATATGATCCAGTATTAGCGGAATTTTATGTGCAAAACAACGCCTCTTTTGGAGATTTTCCTAGAATCGACTTCTTTGTAAATGCTAAAATTCAGCAAACGCGAATATTTATAAAAGCCGAACACTTTAATTCGTCTATGACTGGATACAATTTCTATTCGGCGCCCAATTATCCATACCGAGATTTTATTGTTAGATTCGGTATCGTTTGGAATTTCTTTTTATAAGTTCATTTTTGTGTCCGAATAGCTTTAATTATGTAAGAACTTTTATGTGTTTTAGTCCTATGTTGCTCTTTCCCGTTAATTTTAATACGTTGTAAATAAATCAATGAAATAAGGTCATAGATGACTTTAAATATGCGCTCAAGACCATATTTAGAAACACCAAATTTACGCGCATTATGTCTTATTGGAACTTGTGTTATTCGAGCTCCATTAAAATGTGATAACAGCGTCATATAGCGGTGTATTTCGCCATATAAATTTAATTCTTTGGCGGTTTTTTTGGTAAATACTTTTAGTGCACATCCGTGGTCATTGATGTCTATATTTGTTGCCAAACGAATGATAAGATTTGCTACTTTGGAAGGTATCTTTTTAAAGAACGAATCTTTTCGGTTGGTACGTATTCCAGAAACCAAATCCCATTTTTCATTTTTAGCTTTCTCAAGCATCCATGGAATATCCTTAGGATCGTTTTGTAAATCCCCATCCATTGTAACAATATAATCCCCTTTTGATATGTCTATTCCCGCAGATAAGGCCAGACTTTGGCCATAATTTTTTTGTAATTCAATAACAATTATGTTCGGATGCTTTAATTTTTTTAGTTGTATCCCAGTGCGATCTGTGGAGCCGTCATTGACCAATAGCAACTCATATTTGAATCCCTTTAGAGCTTTGTGAATCGCTTCGTTCAAAATACGTACATTGTCTGCCTCATTGTAAAGCGGAACAATAATGGATATGAACCCAAAATGAGTTGAAGGATATTTTATCAAAAAGTAAAGATTTAATTAGTTACTCAAAAGTAAACCAATTTTCTAACAGAATCAATCTTTAGAATAGCTCTGGAAATCACTATTTTCGTAATAAATTTTTTCAGATATAATCCAAAATTACAAACACCATAAAGTAATAATTTTAAATTCATCAATGTGATAAGTAAAATTTACAGAGTTGTTGGAGTCATGTCTGGTACTTCTTTAGATGGATTGGATTTATGCTGGGTAGAATTTTCAAAACAAGGGGACTGGAGTTTTGATATTTTAGCCGCCGAAACCCATCTATACGCGCCTTCTTTCAAATCGCGTTTAAAATCTGCCATGACAATGAGTTCTAAAGCTTTGATGAAATTAGATTACGATTATACAATGCATTTAGCGAATTATTTAAAATTATTTATTAGAAAGCATAAAATAAAAAATTTAGATGCTGTATGTAGTCATGGTCACACCATATATCACCAACCGGATGAGGGCATTACCCTGCAAATTGGAAATTTACCAATACTTGCCGATGCTATTAAACAAACTGTTGTTTGTGATTTTAGAGTCCAGGATGTAGCTATGGGAGGCCAAGGCGCACCATTGGTGCCTATAGGTGATTTACTTCTATTTTCTCAATACGATTTTTGCTTAAACCTTGGTGGCTTTGCCAACATTTCATTTCAAAAAAACTCACAGTGTTTTGCATTTGATATTTGCCCTGCCAATATTACGCTGAATCACTATTCACAATTGCTGGGCTATTCATTTGATAAAAATGGAGAATTTGCTAAAAAAGGGACCTTACACTTACCACTTTTGCAAGCTATGAATAATCTCGAATTTTATAGAAAAGCCCCCCCAAAATCACTGGGATTGGAATGGGTTCAAAATGAGATTTACCCACTTGTGGATGCTTATGAACTATCTACTCATTCAATTTTAAGAACGATGGTTGAACACAGTGCAATTCAAATTGCAAACATTCTAAAAAAACAAGACTTAAAAAGTGGCCTTTACACGGGAGGCGGTGTTCTCAATTCTTTTTTAATAAAGCGTATTTCTGAGCTATACGAACATGAAATTTCAGACGTAAACTTGGATTTGATCAATTATAAAGAGGCCCTTATTTTTGGATTTTTAGGAGTCTTAAAATTGCGGGGAGAGGTGAACTGTTTACATACTGTTACTGGAGCTAAAAAAGATCACAGTAGCGGTAAAATTTATTTCTATTCTTCCAACTAAAAAGTATAAATCTTTTATATATTTGTTTGAGTCAAAAATAACGGAACTTATTTAAATTCTTCTTATTCATCTACATTCCATGGAAACAATAATAATTACGGTCTTTATTGCTGGATATTTAGCCATAACTTTAGAGCACAGTTTAAAAATTGACAAACTTATTCCTGCCCTTATTATGATGGCTGTCAGCTGGGCCTTCATTTCTTTTGGTATTGATGATTTTAATTCTTGGTTTGATTCTTCAAAGCATGCCTTGGTGTCAAATTTTGAGGGTCTTAGACATGATGGCAAAATGCATCTGATGGAAGAAACACTTTTACACCACCTTGGTAAGACTGCTGAAATTTTAGTTTTTCTTTTAGGCGCCATGACCATTGTTGAAATCATTGCTTATTTCAATGGATTTTCTACCATTAAAAATTTTATAAGAACCAAGAACAAGACCAAACTTTTGTGGATTTTTTGCTGGTTGGCATTTCTTTTGTCTGCTATAATTGACAATTTAACGGCAACTATTGTATTGATATCTTTACTCCAGAAATTGGTAAAAGACCGTGAAATTCGTTTGTGGTTTGCGGGGCTGATTGTTATTTCAGCCAACGCAGGGGGCGCCTTTTCTCCAATTGGTGATGTTACGACAACTATGCTTTGGATTGCTGATAAAGTAACAACTACCTATCTTTTTGGTTACTTGCTCTTACCTTCTTTGGCCTGTATGCTTGTTCCAACTTTTTTAGCCTCTAAACTCTCTGTTTTTAAAGGTAACTTGGAAGTGGATGACACAGAGGAAGATTCCCCAGGGCGCTTTAGTGGAACTATGCTATACTTAGGATTATCAGCTATAGTTTTTGTCCCTATATTTAAAATGGTAACGCATCTACCCCCATATGTTGGGATGATGCTTTCTCTAGGACTTGTAGCAATTTTTGCTGAAATTTACACTTCGTCTAAATTTAGTCTAGAAGGACTAAGTAAAGAAGGACACTCTAGTCCCGTTCATTATTCCTTAACCAAGATAGAATTGCCCAGTATTTTATTTTTCCTAGGGATTTTGATGGCCGTTGCAGCTTTGGAGTCCCTCGGTATTCTATTTGGATTTGCCGATTGGCTAAAAGTCGCTACTCCCCGTATTGGCACAGAAGTTGCCAGTGCCGCTGTTTCGGATTTGGTCGTACTTCTTTTGGGTGTTGGCTCTGCAGTTATTGACAACGTACCATTAGTTGCCGCATCTTTAGGGATGTTTTCTGAATCTACAGACGATATACTATGGCATTTTATTGCCTATTCTGCTGGGACGGGAGGTAGTATGCTTATCATTGGATCTGCTGCAGGAGTCGTAGCCATGGGAATGGAAAGAATAAACTTCTTCTGGTATTTAAAAAAAATCAGTTGGTTAGCATTTATGGGCTTTATTTGTGGTGCATTGGTCTTTCTCTTTACAAGAACCTTGTTTTAGAATCTTTTTGACGCTTACTAAATGTCCCGATGAACTATAAAGCAACAACAACTTGGATGTTTTCTAGGTTGCCAATGTACCAAAAGCAGGGGGCGGCAGCTTATAAGGCAGATCTTTCCAGGACAGAGTTATTGGCATACCATTTAGGCCACCCTGAAAATAGGTTTAAATCCATACACATTGGGGGTACAAATGGTAAAGGCTCTACAGCCCACATGCTTGCTGCTGTACTTCAGTCAGCTGGCTATAAAGTTGGGTTATATACTTCTCCGCATTTAAAAGATTTTAGAGAACGTATTCGAATTGATGGGACGAAAATTCCAGAGGCATTTGTTATCAAATTTATACAAGAAAACAAGTATTTTTTGGAAAAACACGAACTCTCATTTTTTGAAATGACAGTGGGTCTCGCTTTTGACTATTTTGCAAAATCAAAAGTTGATATTGGTATTGTCGAAGTTGGTTTAGGTGGTCGGTTGGATTCTACAAACATTATCAACCCTGAGCTGTCCGTTATTACCAATATTGGTTATGATCACACTCAGTTTTTAGGAGAAACACTTCAAAAAATAGCTACCGAGAAAGCAGGAATTATCAAATCAAATAGGGCAGTAGTTATTGGAGAATCACAAAGCGAACTTATAGATATTTTTATTAATAAGTCCAGGTCATTAAATTCTGATATTTATTTTGCTGATAAAGAAATAAATCAGTCTTTGTCGTGCAGCTTGTTAGGAGATTACCAGAAAAAAAATATCAAAACTGTTCTACAATCTTTGGTGGTTTTAAAAGCAAAAGGATTTACCGTTTTAGATATCCATATAAAAAAAGGCCTTGAAAACGTACAAAAGCTTACTGGTCTTAGAGGGCGTTGGGAATTCTTATCAGAAAATCCAAAAACCATTTGTGATACCGCCCATAATAGAGAAGCTCTGACTTTAGTTTTTAACCAATTGAATAAAGAATCTTTTGCATCATTACACATTGTAATTGGGATAGTGAATGATAAAAATCTAGACAAATTATTGGATGTATTTCCAAAACAAGCAAAATATTACTTTTGTAGACCTAATATCCCAAGAGGTATGGACGCTGAATTATTGGCTAAAAAATTTTATGATGTAGGTTTAAAAGGAAAGACCTATGATTCTGTGAAAATCGCTTTTCAAGCTGCTAAAAAACATGCTTTAAATGACGATCTCATTTTTATTGGTGGGAGTACATTTGTAGTGGCTGAAGTCCTTTAAATTTTACCATAAATCCTTTTGCAAAAAGAAAAACTAATCTATATTTGCACACCTATTGATAGGGCGCGTAGCTCAGTTGGTTCAGAGCACCTGGTTTACACCCAGGGGGTCAGGGGTTCGAATCCCTTCGCGCCCACAAAAAAAACCTCAACTAGTGAGGTTTTTTTGTTTAATGTATTAAGGAAAATTAATTATCGCGCTTCACATGAATTACACCAGTGATGGTATGTGGATTTCCTTGATAGTCAAAATACGAGCCCCCGAAATCAATATCAATATAATCACCAATACTAGTTCCATATGAATTTAGGTTTAAAATTATTTCGTTGTTTGCATTATAGTCAGGATAAATTGGGCATGTTTCAATAAAACTAAAATCGTTATTTCCATATCCGTACTGATATTCTCCTTCATTATTTGGATAATTTGGATTCAAATTAACGCTTAACCAGAAGCAGTCATCCCAATTGTTATTATTGTCTTGTCCGAAATATTGAATTTCTAACCCAAATTGTCCGCCCTCTTGAACGGTAATGTTTGATAAAATATATTCTAAATCACCACCGTCAATACTATACTGAATGAATTCATCTATACTATCACAAGCATATAAATTTCCTAGGTCCGTATCTGGACTTGTAAGTGTGTAATTAATCTCTCCAGTGGTTTCTAGGGAATCGTAATCGAATCCGGTTATGCTTAGGTTTGAGTTTTCATTACAACTCAAGACATTAATTTCGAAAACTCCATCAGTTACAATGTTGTAAAAACTTGAGCCTCCTTCAATAACACCTTCTACATACCCATTAACAACCGTACTTCCATCACACTTATTAAAGACTCCAGTAATTGTTTCAAGGTATTCTTCAACCTCAGGGGCATCTAGTACAAAATTTAGATTAACGTCTTGACTAAATGGACCAAAAGTTTGAGATGTATTAGGAATTTCCTCATTATTACAAATACCATTGAAGAAATAACTTAAATTTAAAACTTGATTTGCCGGTATAATTCCACAAACATCTCCAGTTTCATTTGTAAGACCATAGCCTGTGCCATTAAATTCACTTTCAATACTTACAAGTATATTACTCAAAGGCGTATTATTTGCATCGCTAACGTTGATGCATATATTCACGTATTCTGTAGGAATATCACAATTCCAAAACGAGAAATGACTTACTGTACCGATGTAACTATTTCCCTGAAGTGTGGCACTGCCCTCCTCAATCCAATAGCCATTATCTTCATCAAAATACCAAAGTGGGATTTCATTAGGCGCTCCGCTGAGTGTTTCAGGGTCTAGTGGAACTGAAATTATTGCTTCTGAACCTTCTGATAGATTTAGTTTTTCTCCTGTATCGCTTCTAAGCTCCACCGCTAACATACCCAAAGTTTCCAGCATCCGAGCCTCATTTTGATAGTTCTGAGCGAGTAGCATCCCTGGCATTTGTTGCGTCATTGTTTCATCAGTAGGATTTAAAAAATGTAGAGTCACTTGTACATTTCCTGAATAATCACTACCGTCTAAATTGCTATATTCTCCAAAGAGTTCAACTGCTGCTCCATTGCTTAAACTTACTGTTTCATTAATCCCTGAGAGGACCGTATGAGACACAGTTTGTGGTAAGAGCATGATTTTAACATGATTGACACCTAAGCTTGGGACCACTGATCTTGAGCCATGAATGAAGCCTACCTTTTCAGCTTTTACATAAGCAAATTTTTCAAAAACTTGAGCATTTCGAATGATAAAGATACCATTGTTGTCAGTATTTGTTGAGGAATTACCAATCATAATTAATGCTCCACTAACAGGGTTATTTTGAAGATCTACAACTTGACCCATAAAATTATGGTTGGCTGTTTGACCAAAGTTTTCTATAAAGTTAGTAGGGGGATTAGATGAGTTGTTGTCTCCAATATTTCCAGTTGGGTCTTCATTGCAATTGGACAGAGAAAAAATGAAAAGTAATAAAATTAAAAACTTCGAAATAGTTGTTTTGTATGTAGAGATCATATTGTTAAATAATTAATTATAAATTATAACAATATATGATTTTTTAACTACAAAAGACCTAAAGTAGCATTGTGACAGGATTTTCTATATATTCTTTGAGCGTTTGTAAAAAAGCCGCACCTGTAGCGCCATCAACTGTTCTGTGATCACAAGCTAAGGTAAGTTTCATTGTATTTCCTATAACAATCTGACCTTCTTTTACCACTGGTTTTTGAACGATTGTGCCAACAGATAAAATTGCAGAGTTGGGTTGATTAATAATTGAAGTAAAACTTTCAATACCAAACATGCCCAAATTAGAAATGGTAAAAGTACTTCCTTCCATTTCTTGCGGAGTTAATTTTTTATTACGAGCACGTTCAGCAAAATCTTTTATAGCTGCTCCTATTTGTGGCAGGGTCTGTTCATTTGCAAATTTGACCACAGGCACCACCAGACCATCTTCAACGGCCACGGCCACACTGATGTGCACATGGTTGTTGAGTTTCATTCGGTCTTCGAACCACTGAGAGTTGACTTGTGGGTGTTTACGTAGTGCCAATGCACAAGCTTTTACTACAATATCATTAAAAGATATTTTTGTATTTGGTATAGAGTTGAACTGTTTTCTAAATGCTATCGAATTGTCCATATCAAATTCCACAGCCAAATAGTAATGTGGTGCAGAAAACTTAGATTCACTCAATCGTTTTGCAATAACTCTACGCATTTGTGAGTGCATGATTTCATCAGTATCTTCTTGACCAGAGGCTACAAATTTTGTAACTGGAGGTGCAGTTGTTACATTATGGGGGGTGAAGTTTTCCACGTCTCGTTTAATAATTCGTCCATTATCACCAGTTCCTTGTAACTGGTTTAGAGGAATGCCTCTTTCCTCTGCAATTTTTTTTGCCAAGGGGGAGATGTATAGTCTGCCGTTGTTTGTCACAACAGTTGTTGATGGGGGTTCGGTTTCTAATTTGGGTGTTTCGACTTGCTTTTGCGTATCAGTGGGTGTTACAGCTTGTGGTGTTTCTGCAAATTTTTCTTCAGCAATATTCGTTTCCTTTTGAGCACTGATTGAGAAGTTTTGTACAAGATTGCTTACGTCTGTTCCCTCTGGTCCAATAATTGCTAAAAGCTCATCTACTTTTGCAGATTCTCCAACTGCAAGTCCGATATGAAGTAGGGTCCCTTCGTTGAAGGATTCAAACTCCATTGTAGCTTTATCAGTATCAATTTCTGCTAATATTTCTCCCTCTTCTACGAAGTCCCCTACATTTTTTAGCCAGCTCGCTACAGTACCCTCTTCCATAGTATCACTTAAGCGTGGCATGGTTACCATGACAACTCCCTCAGGAGTGTCTAAAGACACACTTTTTTCAGCTTCAGTGTCATCTTCATTTTCATTGGGTGATTCTAAAATTTCTTCTTCAATTTTTTTTGGCTGCGTAACCGCTCTACCTTCCAAAAGCGCAGAAATGTCCTCGCCTTCTTCGCCAATTATGGCCAGCAGTTCATCTACTTTTGTAGTTTCTCCTTCTTGAATTCCAATGTGTAATAACACACCTTCATTGAAAGATTCAAACTCCATAGTGGCTTTATCAGTTTCAATTTCGGCAAGAATATCTCCCTCTTCTACGCGGTCCCCTACTTTTTTTAACCAACTTGCTACTGTACCTTCTTCCATGGTATCACTCAAGCGGGGCATGTTAACGACAATTGCCATAATTTATAATTTATGTTTTAAAAATGGGTAATCTTTTTGTTCATAAACAGCATCGTACATGAGACTTTTTTCAGGATATGGAGATTCGTCCGCAAATTTCTCACAGGCTGCAACGAGTTCTTTTACTCGTGCGTTGATGGCCTTGATGTCTTCTTCAGTTGCGTAATTATTTTTTAGAATCACTTCTTTTACTTGATTGATAGGGTCAATTTTTTGATATTCTTTAACCTCATCTTTCGTTCTGTAATGTTGAGCATCACTCATGGAGTGTCCTCTATATCGATAGGTTTTCATCTCTAAAAATGTAGGACCATCGCCACGTCTGGCACGTTGGATTGCTTCGTCAAATACTTCAGCGACTTTGATGGGATTCATACCATCTACTGGGCCACAAGGCATTTCATAACCGAGTCCAAGCTTCCAAATATCGGTGTGATTTGCGGTACGTTCTACTGAAGTCCCCATGGCGTAACCGTTATTTTCACACACAAATACCACGGGCAATTTCCAAGTCATGGCCATGTTAAAAGTTTCATGTAGTGAGCCTTGACGTGCGGCACCATCCCCAAAAAAACAGAGCGTAACCGCACCAGTTTCGTTGTATTTATCTCCAAATGCCATACCAGCTCCTAGCGGAATTTGGCCGCCAACAATGCCATGACCTCCGTAAAATCCATGTTCTTTAGAAAAAATATGCATTGAACCTCCCAAGCCTTGAGAAGTTCCTGTTGCTTTTCCAAACAATTCTGCCATGACCCTACGCGGATCTACGCCCATACCAATGGGTTGCACATGATTTCTATAAGCGGTTATCATTTTATCTTTGGATAGATCCATGGCATGCAAAGCACCAGCTAAGACTGCTTCCTGTCCATTGTATAAGTGCAAAAATCCTCTTACTTTTTGCTGGATGTATACAGCGGCGAGTTTGTCTTCAAACTTGCGCCAAAAGTGCATGTTTTCATACCAATCTAAATACGTCTCTTTGGTTATTTCTTGCATTTGTTTACAATAGTAATTTTCCTATCATCTACAAAAATAACACTTTGATTCCTAACCGGAAAAGGGAAGTTGTAAATTTTTAATTAAATCATTACAATACGGTTTTATCGAAAACCCAGGGTAATAAGTTTTCAACAGAGTCAGAGTAGGCCACTTGGCCCTCCGTGCCCATAAAATAGAGCTCTATTGGGATATTTTGCCTTTGCTCATATTCTACAAGCGATTGCCGACAGGCACCACATGGAGGAATCGGACGGTCGAGTACCTTTTCTTGTAATCCTGCCGAAATGGCTATTTTTAAAATCTTTTGATTTGGAAATTTCGCTCCAGCGTAGAAAATAGCAGTTCGTTCCGCACACAAACCAGAGGGGTAAGCAGCATTTTCTTGGTTACTTCCCGTAATCACCTCGCCGTTTTCTAATTTCAAAGCGGCGCCCACCAAGAATTTAGAGTAGGGCGCATAAGCATTTTTTCGGGCTGTTTCAGCAGCTTTGAAAAGTTCTTGGACATCTTCTTTCAACGCTTCTTTTGAAGAGTAAATTGTAAACTCGGTATTGAATTTGATATTTTCCAAATGGGATTTAATATTCTAAATATTCACCATCACCAATGTTAAAAGAAAGAGAAAAACGAAGCGTACTTTCCAAGGGGCTTTGTATTTTAGATGCGGAAAATAAATAAGACAAATCTATATTTACGGTTGTATATTTAAAGCCAGCACCTATAGTAAAGAACTTTCGCGCTCCCTTGTCTTCATTTTCATTAAAGTACCCAGCACGTAAGGCGAAAGAGTCTTGGTATAAATACTCTGCACTCAGCGCCCATGTAAACTCATCCAATTCTTCACGAAATCCACCTGGCGCATCTCCAAATGATTGAAAAATACCTTGAATAAATCCCACGTTAGGGTCTTGTCCTTCAATAATAACATTATCATTTACAATACTCCCTAGCGTATCATCTTCTTCATTGTAAATACCATCCCCATTATCGTCTGTATATTCAAATTCTTTTCCGTAAATAGGTGGTGTAGGGACCAATAATTTAGCGACTTCAGCAGTGACACTTAATTTATTATAATAATCGAAAATAAAATCAAAGCCGCCACCCAACCTCAGTGTAGTGGGAATGAAATTTTCACGGCCTCCATCATCGTATTTAATTTTAGGGCCAATATTTTGCAGGGCAAATCCACCTCGCCAACGGCCATTAAATTCATTATAAGCCACTTCTTCACTTTGGTAATAGCCTGAAATATCAACACCATATGAGCCCGCTGCTTGCGCATTTGCATCGAGTGCTTGAATTCTCAGATCGGATCGTAAATAACGCAAGGCTACCGACATTGAAAACTGATCTGATAAACGTAATGCATAAGATACATCCAAAGTAAGTTCGTTAGGTTTAGCTATAATTCCGACATCTTCAGCAGTTTCTCTTAATTCAATTTCCCCCAAAGAAAAATATCTAAAACTAGCCGCAAAAGCACTACGCTCGCTGATTCGGTTGAAGTAATTTAGACTTGAGATAAAAACATCATTGACGAGCTTTCTTAAGTAGGGTGTATAATTAATTCCAAAACCTGATTTTGTTTCTGAAAATGCATATTTGGAAGGATTCCATTGCTGAGAATAAGTATCCACAGAAGTGGCTACACCCATATCTCCCAGACCTGCCGCTCTAGCATCATTAGCAATTAGTAAAAAAGGGACTGATGTGGTTATCGTCCTTAAATCCTCATTATCTGGAATTATAACTGTTTGAGCCCAAGTTACATTGCAGTATAGCATAGCGATGACTAATAAAGTTGAAATTCTAAATGCGACGATTATTTTTTTTAGGTTCATCATTTTTTAATTTGAATCAAACAAATATATGTTTTTATTAAAGGATAACAAGTTTTTCAATTTTTTCAGATTTCAGGCCAGTCAATTGAGATTTTACATTTAATTTATAGATATAAACCCCTTTGCCAATTTTACTACCAAAATCATCAGTCCCGTCCCAACTGATATTTCGGGATAGTGAACTCGTAGATCCGCTGGTATTGGTTTGACTATTAATGGTTTTTATTAATTTTCCTGAAATTGTAAATATTTGTATTGAAACGTCTAAAACCCCAGAACTATTGTGATTGAACCAAAATTCTGTATAATTAATGAATGGATTGGGGTAATTAAGTATATTGGTGATTTCTAAACTTTCATTTTGATCAAAGACAGTAAATTGAATTTCTTTTGTGCTGGCATTGTTATAGACATCCCAGGCTTTTAGGGAAAGTGTATGAAGACCAGGCTCTAAATTTCTAAACGGATAACTCAAGCTTCCACTCTGGTAGCTATCCACATCAGCTATGTAATAATCATTTAAAATGAATGGGTTGGTTTCATCGCCATCTAATATCGCAACAATATCATGACCTACGCCACTGGCTGTATTAATGCCATTTTCATCGTATAATTTAGCAATAAGTGTTGGGTTTTCATTGGTAATTCCTCCTGAAATAAAACTCTCATCGTTCATGTATAACTCAATGTTGGGTCCCTGGTTATCAACAACAGCATTTAAATTAACCCCACCAATCTGAATGTCAAAATTATAGCCTCTTTGGTCGGATAATGGTATTTCTGTTTTTGAGTAAAAGCTAATTTTTCCATTTCCAACTGGGATAACAATGTCACGAGGCACGATAAAATTAATCTCAAATTCACCGTTTTCCACAGATGCCTGTCCTCTAAATAGAACCTCTCCTAAGGTTTCGTAATCCAATATAATAAGTTGACCATTAAAAGTCGAACCGTCATTAGCTAGGGTAGACCTTTGAATGCTTTTATCAAAGACTGTGGCAGTTAGTTTACCATTGTAATTACTTAATATATTTCCTTCTTCACCAGCGACAAAACCTTCAATTGTCGCAGAGCTTAAGGCTTGAAGCGTGATATTGGTATTAGCGATGTCTTCACCGTTTAGTTTGGTGGCAACGATATCGGGTTTAGCTAACGGTAGCTTGAGCGCTGGGTCTCCGATAAAAAATACCAATCTACGTTGAGTATTGTTCGTAACTGAGGGGTCGTTTTTAGTCAGTCTCAAAGCCTCGGCTATGCTGATTGTTTGACTGTTTTCAAAATCAAATAAATATTGGCTTAAGGTTTGGTTAAATTCAATACCAACGCTTATAAAAATCTGTCGTGTGGTTGTAATCAGTCCAATAGCACCCCCTTTTTTGTTCCAATATAAAAATTCACCTGCAGTTTTTCGAAGTGGGTTATCAAATTTGGTAAATTCACAAGTAACGGTAACAAAACAAGCAAGCTTGTTTGGGTTGTTGAGTTCTTTGGCGTTTATTTTATCAAAAATACGCTCCGAAGCCAATCCGTCTTCCCCACCATGACCAAAATAATTTACTACCACCGCACCCACTTCAAGCGCATCAAAAATGGCATCATTAACCTGCGGGTAACGTTCCCCACCTGCAGAAGATTCTTGCGTAAATGAATCAGAGTGAATTTTTTCAACATTAATGAAAGGTTTCGAAGCTTTTACATCTTCGGCAATCTGATCAGTTGTTATCTGTAAAAATCGATCACTTAATTTATCGACATCATCTGAAATTAACAGAAAATTATTTCGCCAGTTAGCGTAGGCATCCACGTTGTAATAAGATTCAATTTTTTCGACCATTTCATCAGCACGTTGTGGTGATTCAGCTAAAATTCTGCCCACAGCGATATCTAACTTATCTGCAGAAGCCATACTCCCTTCAGAAGCATCCATCATCCCAAAAAAATCATCAGAAATAAAAGAACTAGTTAAGCTAAAACTGTTTCTTGAAAGCCAAGAAGGTACAATGTTTGTGTTGTTCAGAATACGGTTTTTATAATCAAATGAAGCATCACCAAATAGACACAAATACTTCAAGCGTTTATTTGGATTGCTGGAATTGTCATATACATATTTAACAAGATTTCGAATGGCAGAAATATCTTGCATTCCAGTACTAAACTCAGTGTATATTGATTCAAGTGTGACAACTTTTACATTAAGGTTGTTTTGTATTCTATTTATATTGGCCAAGCGTTCGGCTTGGGCACTCAAAAAATTTGGTGTAATTATTAAATAATCAATGTCTTGAAATTGCCCTTCGTTATTTAAAAATATAGTACCTTTTATGTCTTGGTTGGCTACTAAGCTATTAGCTAGCAATCTAGGGCGGTAAGTATTGGATAAAGCCACGGCTTGATAAATTTTAGAAGCCCCCAAGTTTGTCTTGAAACTAAATTCACTACTGTTTAATTCATTTTTGTAGTAAGTTGAATTGTAGGGATCTGTTACGTCCCAAACTTGATCAATCCCAGTCGCACTAGAAATATTAAATTGTCCAACTCCATTAAGTAATGGCATATCGTTATGCTTGAATTGAAATTGAAGTGCATTGGCGATAAGAGCTCTTTCAGCTTCCAAAGAAATGTAGTCTAAATAGGCTCTTGCAGATGGGTTTCCGTTATTATTGTAAAATAAGTCAACTTTTACGGCATCCGAACTGCTTCCAATATCACCATTAAAGACCGCTTCCGTTCCAAGAACACCATATTGTACAGCAGCAAGTGAAAGATTGCTCACATCAGAGTTGTTTACTTTGATTTCCATATTCGTATTAGACTCTGCACTAGCGGCGACATAAACTTTGAGTTTGAGAGGGCTATCGGTAATTAGGTTTGGAAAGTCAAAATTGAAGCTTCGTGTATTTTCGAAATAAAAGCGATGGCCAAACCAACGACGACCTATTTGTCCAATATTATATTCGTCTTTTTCGAAAAATTTATAATCGTGAAATGTATTAAATAAGGTGCTTGGGCTCCCTAATGGTTGGTTGGCGGCACTCATTCGTAATCCATTATCACTATCTATTTTAATGTAATAGTAACAAATATCGCTGTAAGGATTGACATGCGAGTTGTTTTCAGCATTGTAATGCTTCGGACCAATGGCGTAAAATAGTAAAAAATCTTCGTTATTAAAGACGCCATCTTCTTCTCCAAAAAATTGGACAGCATTTTGAATCAAGTCGTAAGATTGGGTTTCATTATTTGCCAAAGGTAATGGTTGCCCACCATGTCCATAAATTTTTATTTTTTTTGGATTTACAACATCCGTATTGATTCCAAGTTCATCAAAAAATCCCTTATCTAATTTATGAACTCCTGTTGTATCAACCGCAAAGCGATACCATTGGCCAGTTTTCAATGCAGAACTTTGAAGAGAGGTACTTGAGCTGGATAATTTATTGTTAGATGATGAAGAATAAGAAAGTGTAAAATTCACTACTTTTTTTAAAATACCATTATCGTTGTAAATAGGATTTATTTCAATGGTATTATAGGTTTTACCTCTTGCATTTGAATTGAAAGTTCTTAGTCCAATATCTATTGGAATCCAGCTTAATTTTAAATCTTTTAAGTCTGATTCTGAAACAATAATCGTATTTATGTTTTTGATTTTAACACTTTTTAAATTGAGAGATATTTTGGAATCCAACTGCGCGATAAAAGTGATGCCTTTTTCAAAAGAAAAATTAAAATTTTTTGCTTTAAAATGGGGTAGCTCAATTTGCTTTGACCCCGTAGAAAAAACTTTTGTACCATTCCAGCCAATTTCAAAGCGCTGAACTTGTGAATGACTTAGTGTCACAATGCACCAAAGCGTTAAAAAAAAAGAAATTTTTTTCATGAAAAGCTAACGGGGATTCTTCAAAATTAGTATGCATATACTGATTTGATTTTCAAAATTACAACAATAAAACATGATAAAATCCGTTATTTTTCAAAAAGGTAATTTATTTGAGGTAAAATATCACACAATCGATTTAATATTATATTGCAAACCAAATCATATTTAGTATATTGCAACTCCAATTTTTAAAATACTTTTTAAATAAAAATTAAGTATGAGACATAACAAGATATTTAGATGGTTCTTTATAGCACTACTTTCATTATCTGTGCTAGGCTGTAGTAAATCCTCCTCAAAATATGGTAACTCCTCACGGGGTACTGGATGGCAAATCAATGCTAAAGAAGGTGGTTTTCAGTACAATACAAGATTTAAAGAACAAGAGACTGCCCCTGGACTCGTCTTCGTTGAAGGCGGTACTTTTACAATGGGAAAAGTTCAGGATGATGTCATGCACGATTGGAATAACACTCCAAATCAACAACACGTTCAATCCTTTTATATCGACGAAACAGAGGTTACAAACCTTATGTACTTAGAGTATTTGGACTGGATTAAACGAGTTTACCCGCCCAAAAACCCTGAATTCAAGGATATTTATAATGGTTTACTCCCTGACACCTTAGTTTGGAGAAATCGACTGGGTTCTGCCGAAATTTTGGTAGAAAATTATCTACGTCATCCTGCATACCGTAACTACCCTGTAGTCGGGGTTAGCTGGCTTCAGGCTAATGAATATGCTAAGTGGAGATCAGACCGCGTTGGTGAAATGGTCCTTCAAAAAGAGGGATATTTAGAAAAAGGAGCACACATCCCAACTGAATCTGTAACTGCTTCTAATAACTTTAACCTTGATACTTATGTGAGTGTCCCAAATCAAACATTCAAAGACAGCCTGGGAACCCATTTAGGTGGAAAAGGCAATAGAAGAAATGATACTTTGGTGGGCTTTGCCTCAAGAGAAACAGGTTTAATCCAAATTAGATATAGGCTTCCAACAGAAGCAGAATGGGAATATGCAGCTATTGGTCTAACTGAGCTAAGAGAATACAACATCTATCGTGGGAGAAAAAAATACCCCTGGAATGGTCAGTATACTAGAACTGGTCAAAGAAAAATAAAAGGTGATCAGTTGGCAAACTTTAAGCAAGGAAAGGGCGATTACGGAGGTATTGCCGGATGGTCAGACGATGGTGCAGACATTACTAACGAAGTAATGTCGTATGATCCGAATGATTTTGGTATTTATGATATGGCGGGTAATGTAGCGGAGTGGGTTGCAGATGTGTACCGCCCAATAGTTGATGATGAATTTAATGATTTTGCATATTATAGAGGAAATATTTATACCAAGAACATGCTAGCTGAAGATGGATCTGTAAAAGTAATTGGGATTGATGATTTTGAGTACGACACACTAACTAATGGAAAAGTTATTGTTAAAAACCTTCCTGGTCAACTTGCTGAAATCCCGGTAGATGAAGACGAAACATATTTAAGGGCAAATTTCGATAAAAGTGACAATAGGAATTTTCGAGATGGAGATAAACAATCATCAAGATATTTTGATGATTTTGAAGAAGGTGAGATTGAATATTCGGATGCTACTAGTAAGATGTACGATTATCCTAAACATACAGTAGGGACCAACTCTGATGGCACACTCAACAGAGAATATGACAAATCTAACACAAGGACTTCACTCGTGAATGACCAAGCTCGAGTCTACAAAGGAGGGTCATGGAAAGATAGAGAATTTTGGATAGACCCAGCACAAAGGCGTTTTTATCCTGAAGATATGGCGACTGATTTTATAGGCTTTAGATGTGCTATGTCTAGAGTTGGATCTAAATCAATGAGTAAAAAGAAAAATAAAAATTAAACTTAAGCCCTGGTATTTATAAAAGTCCTAAATATAGTTTAGGACTTTTTTGTACATTTAAGTTATGAAAATTGAGAAGCTTCATCACTTATTTTTAAAATTCAATGGGGTTTCTACAGACACGCGTTCTATATCGAATGGGGCGCTTTTTTTTGCCCTCAAAGGAGATAATTTTAACGGCAATGATTTTGCAACAAAGGCCCTGGATTCTGGAGCCTCCTATTGTATAATAGACGAACAACAATCCCAAAGTAATGCGCGTTTTATTTTGGTTCCAGATGTTTTAATAACCTTGCAAGAACTGGCTAACTTTCATCGCAAATATTTAAATATTCCAATCATTGCTGTTACTGGCAGCAATGGGAAAACAACCACAAAAGAACTGATCAATTCGGTTTTGGGCCAGCGCTATAAAACACATGCTACACAAGGAAATTATAACAATCATATTGGAGTTCCACTCACTTTGCTTCAAATGGATACCTCAGTAGACATTGGAATCGTAGAAATGGGTGCCAATCACATTGGAGAAATCGCAAATCTTTGTCAAATTTCGGCCCCGAACTACGGCTACATTACTAATTTTGGTAAGGCCCATTTGGAAGGTTTCGGTAGTGCTGAAGGCGTGGTCAAAGGTAAATGTGAATTGTACGATTATTTAAAGAGTAACAAAGGTCTTGTTTTTATAAACGGGGATGATAAAAAGCAAGTACAACAGATTGGAGGCTATAAGAAAGTACATGTTTTTTCAGAAGAAGACAGTTTCAATATTCAAGTTTCAATGACATCTGAATCTCCTTTTATAAGCTTTGAATCACAGGGGTGCAAAATGGAAAGTCAGCTTGTTGGAATTTATAATTTTTCCAATGCTGCAGCGGCTATTGCCATGGGTTGCTTTTTTGAAGTTAGTCTAGAAAATATTAAAAGAGCCATTAAATCTTACACCCCAAATAACAACCGTTCTCAAATTATCCAAAAAGGCTCCAATACCATTATTTTAGACGCTTACAATGCCAACCCAAGCAGTATGGAGGTGGCCTTGGATAATTTTAATTCCATGAAAAGCCTTTTCAAGATTGTAATTTTAGGGGATATGTTTGAACTGGGTATTTACAGTAAGTCAGAGCATCAAGCCGTTATTGATAAGGTAAATTCTTTAAATTTTTCATTTGCATATTATATAGGTCCACACTTTTATGAATTGGCTCCCGATTCATCGAAAGCCAGCTTTTATAAAACTACGGAATTGTTTCGAAATCAGCTTCAGTCCTTAGTTTTTAAAGATGCATTTATTTTAATAAAAGGGTCTAGGGGTATGGCTTTGGAAAGTTTAATAAATGAAGTTAAGTGTATTTAAAAATTAAAGATGTAGATGGCAGTCCTATTGATAATAGTAATTCTAGTTTTAGTTCTGGTATTTCTAACCTTGGGATACTAAATCTAAATTTTTCATTTTAACAAAGAATAGTAAAAAACTAACATACTAGCGCTGATTGCTTATAATATCTAAAGCAAGGATATTGTATCCTTGGTATAATCTTTAGTGAAGGTTATGTTGTAGTTTAAATCCTCAAATTCAACTAATACAATATTGGTTTGTTTGTGTGACCTTTCTAAAAAAAGTGTGTTTTCGATAGCTATGGATTCTATGTTTCCGTTAGAGTTACAATTAGGAATTTCAAAGTACAAATAAATATCGTGCAAGTCCTTTGCCATTTCTTTTCCAATCCAATTGTATGCTGCCATTTTTTCATTGATAGAAATTTGCAGATGATGATCGAAATAATTTTTGATGTATTGATTGGAAGATTTATTTTCTTTTGGGTTCCCTAGTTTTAATTTGCCAGAACTTTTTGTCTCTAAGGTTTTTTCCAAATCATCAATAGCAACTCTTACAGTTATTTCTATTGACTCTTGGGCTGTGTTGTAATGCAAAGTCGTGTGAGATATATGAAAATCATGAAAGGGAAGTATTGTGTAGAGAATTAAAAAGATCAAAGACTTTATCATAATAATTTGTCATTAATTTTCTGAGCCTATTGTTTTTTGGCTCTTTCAGCTCTTTGCATTGGGTTTTCAAGTTTTTCTTCATCGAGCTTATAGAGTTGAAAACGTGTCGGTTCAGTTCTTGGAGGCCAATAATTATTATTCAAATCAACATCCGCAGTTTCTAAGAACGGATCCAGTTTGACATTGACTAATTGCTTGTCCAGAATAAATACTTTTTTGATTTTTTCATTATTTCTCTTCCATATTTCTGCAGGTATTCTCACGATTTCTTGGGTTCCATCTGTATAAGTAAATTCTAGAATGATGGGCATCACAAGTCCTCCGATATTTGTGAACTGCAATTCGTAGTAGTTTTTATCAGAATTTAAAAATGCCTTTTCCTCTTCATCAAGAGTGTTTAGAAATTCTGCATAGTCTTGTCTGTCTAAAGCATCGGTTATAAAGGGGTCATAAGTAGTGTAAAAATCTACTGCACCTTTATCTTTTTCAGTCACTGTTTTAGAAATGGATGTAGCATCGCGTTTTTTTCCAATGTAGGTGCTGTTTTTTTCTTTTTGATTTTTTGCGATGGGATTTTCAATATCAGGATTGGCAGTATTTATTTTGAACCAATTCACTTGGTCTAAAGAAATATCCACACAATCATTGGTGTAAAACCAGCCTCTCCAAAACCAATCAAGATCGACGGCGCTGGCATCTTCCATAGTTCTAAAGAAATCTGCTGGTGTAGGGTGTTTAAATGCCCATCTTTCACTGTACGTCTTAAAGGCATAGTCAAACAATTCTCTGCCCATAATCGTTTCTCTTAAAATATTGAGCGCCGTGGCAGGTTTCCCGTACGCATTGTTACCAAATTGTAAAATGGATTCAGAATTTGTCATGATTGGTACAATTCCGCTTTTATCTCCTTTCATGTATTGAACAATATTTTCTGGAGGCCCTCTTCTTGAAGGATAATCTCTCTCAAATTCTTGTTCCGTAAGGTATTCTACAAAGCTGTTTAGACCTTCGTCCATCCATGTCCATTGGCGTTCGTCAGAATTTATAATCATGGGAAAGAAATTATGACCTACCTCGTGGATAATGACACCAATCATGCGGTATTTTGTTCTCTGAGAATAGGTCCCATCTTCTTCCGGTCTTCCAAAATTAAAACAAATCATAGGATATTCCATCCCGATGGATTTGGCATGAACCGATGTGGCTTGCGGATAAATGTAATCTATGGTGTACTTGGAATAGGTTTTAAGTGTGTGAGCAACGGCTCTGGTTGAATACTGTTCCCAAAGTGGATTTCCTTCTTTCGGGTAGTAACTGTAGGCCATTACCCTTTTGCCTGCAATATCTACAGCCATGGCATCCCATATGAATTTCCTAGAGCTCGCCCATCCAAAGTCTCTCACATTTTCTGCTTCAAAAACCCAAGTCTTTTTTGAATTGCTTTTGGTTTTTTCATTGAGCTCTGCTTCCTTTTGCGTAACAATAATTTCAGGATCTGTGTAATTATTTTTTGCCTTGTCTAGCCTTTCAATTTGTTTTTTACTTAATACGGAGGTGTGATTTTTGAGTTCTCCGGTGGCAGCCACTATGTGGTCACTTGGAACAGTAATGCTTACTTTATAATCCCCAAAAGGTAGTGTAAATTCCCCATTGCCAATAAATTGTTTGTTTTGCCAGCCTTCAACTTCATTGTATACTGCCATTCTGGGGAAAAACTGGGCGATAGTATATATTGAATTTCCTTCTTTTTCAAAGTACTCATAACCACTTCGTCCACCAATTTTTAACCTGTCATTGATATTATAATGGTAATTTATCTTAAACGAAAAGGATTGTCCCTTTTTTAGTGCCTTTGGGAGTTCTATTCGCATCATGGTTTCATTGATCTTATAAGACAGGTTTTTGTTATTTGTATCCGTCACCTTTTCAAGCTTGAAGCCACCATCAAAATTCATTCGATCGTGCATCCTTTTGATACTTCCAAAACTCATTTCGTTACCCATACTGCTAGTGGAAGTGAGTTGTCCGTGCGAGTTTTTTGCGCGAATATTTTGATCCAATTGTATCCATAGATAACTCAGGATGTCTGGAGAATTGTTGGTATAGGTAATGGTTTCTTTTCCATGAATAATATTATTGACTTCATCTAGTTCTACATCTATCAAATAATCTGCATTTTGTTGATAGTATTCATGTCCAGGTGCACCACTGGCAGTTCTATATACATTGGGCGTTGGAAGCTCCTCATATAATTGTTTAAACTTGCTGTTATTCACGTTCTCTTGCGATAAAAGATTGGAAGAAATGCAAAGCACAATTGTAATAAAATTGATTTTATTTAACTTGAAATACATATTTTTCAGAATTTAAAATTAACAAATTGTAAAGACCAAATTGTTTCAAATGGGTTTGTTTTCATGTGGGTCATACTGGATTCGAACCAGTGACTTCTACCCTGTCAAGGTAACACTCTGAACCAACTGAGTTAATGACCCTTAAAGCGACTACAAAAATAACAATATCTTTGGATTACGAGTATTTATTTCTAAATTTATAAAGAATAACCAAAACAATTTTCATTGTATTTTTTTTCTGAAACAAACACCTACAATCACGTCGTTGATATCATGTCTGCAGAGTGGATTAGAAATACTGCTATTTCGATCGCGATAATTGTTATTTTTTTGTTGTCCACACGTCGTTTAACAACCAAACAAAAAACCTTACTTTTAAATATTATGGGTATTGTTTTGTTTTTAACTTGCATATACAATCCTTTGCACACCTACATGTCTGGCAACTTCAGCTTGGCTGTAGATTTACCGCTGCAACTTTGTGGAATCTCAGCTTTTATTTGTTCGATAATCCCTTTTGTAAAAAATAAACAAGGCTTATTTGATTTTGTGTTCTACACAGGGATAATTGGAGGTTTTATGGGTGTTTTAACACCTCAAATGAGTGATTATGATGGTAGTTTTTATGTTTATTTTGTGTATTATATACGTCACGTTTTTATTTTTGTAATACCAATATTTATGCTTCAAAATTTTGGTCTAAAGCCCAGAAAAAAATCCATGGTTAGTACATTTTTAATATTAAATTTATTGTTGGTAGTTTTGATGCCCTTTAACTTTTATATCGGTGGAAATTATATGTATTTAGCCGAGCCCCCACAAGTCAATAATCCATTAGTCATAGGAGAATGGCCTTACTATATTTTTTGGTTTGAAATATTTGTTGTAATACTTTTAGTATTGCTATATAATCTTTCTAAGATCTCTTTTAAAAAAAATGTTAGCCCTACAATTTAAGCGGACTTTATTATCTTAGCATCAATAAAATACGAAATGAAGCCGAGCAAAACAGTCATAATAACAGGAACCAGTCGAGGTATTGGATTTGAACTTGTTTCCTTGTTTTCAAAAGCCGGATATGCTGTTTTGGCACTTTCAAGAAATGCCGCCCCTGTATCTGATATGGCCTACAAAAACACTACTGCATTTTCATTTGATTTAAACACACCAGAAGCTTATGAAGCCGTTGAAGCTTTTATAGTTAAAGAATGGAATCAGGTTGATATTTTGATTAACAATGCCGGATCTTTAATCAATCGGCCTTTTGCACAAACCACAATAGAAGACTTTAAAAATGTTTATAACACCAATGTTTTTGGAGTTGCAGAACTCACCAGGCGTGTGCTTCCTTTTATGGTTTCTAGTGGTCATGTTCTTAACATCAGTTCAATGGGTGGTGTGCAGGGCTCTGCTAAGTTTCCCGGTTTGTCTGCTTACAGCTCTAGTAAAGGCGCCCTTATAACATTAACAGAACTTTTGGCTGAGGAGTATAAAGACACAGGCCCATCATTTAATGTTTTGGCCTTAGGGGCAGTTCAAACGGAAATGCTGGAAGCCGCTTTCCCAGGCTACAAAGCACCGATGAGCGCTAAAGAGATGGCAACTTATATTTTTGAATTTTCAGAAACAGGTCCGCAGTTTTACAATGGCAAACTCCTGCAAGTTTCTAACTCTACACCCTAGAATTGTTTATTGAGTTGATAAACGGAAATAAAAAAAATATTTCGTTACTTTTGTAACTGCAAATTAACTTCCCTAATGTTTAATAATTTAAGTGAAAAATTAGATAAGGCCTTACACGTTTTAAAAGGGCATGGTAGCATTACCGAAATTAATGTTGCCGAAACACTCAAAGCCGTTCGTCGTGCCTTATTGGATGCTGATGTAAATTATAAAATTGCCAAAACTTTTACCAATAAGGTAAAAGAAAAGGCCTTAGGACAAAATGTTTTGACGACGCTTCAGCCTGGTCAATTGATGGTCAAAATTGTCAAAGACGAACTCACTGAGCTTATGGGGGGAGATGCAGCTGGCGTAAATCTTTCTGGCGCACCATCCATTGTTTTAATGTCTGGATTACAGGGTTCAGGGAAAACAACATTTTCTGGAAAATTGGCGCAATTTCTCAAAACAAAAAAATCTAAAATTCCTATGTTGGTTGCCTGTGATGTTTACCGTCCGGCGGCCATAGACCAGTTGCATATTGTTGGCGAGCAGGTCGGAGCAGAGGTTTACAGCGACCCTGGAAATAATGATCCTGTAGCCATTGCTAAAGCAGGTGTTGCCGAAGCTAAATCAAAAGGCTGTAATGTGGTCATTATTGATACGGCAGGACGTTTGGCAATAGATCAGGAAATGATGACTGAAATTGCCAATATTCAAAAAGCAATTAAGCCTCAAGAAACCCTTTTTGTCGTAGATTCTATGACGGGTCAAGATGCGGTAAATACTGCCAAAGCATTTAATGATATTTTAAATTTTGATGGGGTTATACTCACAAAGTTAGATGGCGATACAAGAGGTGGCGCCGCCATTTCCATTAAATCTGTTGTCAATAAACCCATAAAATATATTGGTACTGGAGAGAAAATGGATGCCATAGATGTTTTCTACCCCGCTCGAATGGCCGATCGTATTTTGGGCATGGGTGATGTCGTTTCATTGGTAGAACGCGCCCAAGAGCAATTTGATGAGCAACAGGCCCGTAAAATTCAAAAGAAGATTGCCAAAAATCAGTTTGGTTTTGATGATTTCTTATCCCAAATTCAGCAAATTAAGAAAATGGGGAGTATGAAAGACCTCATGGGGATGATCCCAGGAATGGGTAAAATGATGAAGGACATTGATATTGATGACGATGCTTTTAAGCACATTGAAGCCATCATTCATTCCATGACTCCAAAAGAGCGTTCCAATCCATCTGTTATTAATGCTAGTCGTAAAAAAAGGATCGGTGCCGGCTCTGGAACTTCTGTTCAAGATGTTAATAAATTAATGAAACAGTTCGGTCAAATGAGTAAAATGATGAAAATGATGCAAGGCAATAAAGGCCGCAACATGATGCAGATGATGAAAAATATGCCAAGATAAGACCCATTACAGGATTATGATATTACTTGACGGAAGACAAACTAGTTCCAAAATAAAAGAAGAAATCGCAGCTAAAGTTTCACAAATGAAACAATATAATAAGCGAGTACCTCATTTAGCTGCTGTATTGGTGGGTATGGACGGAGCAAGCATGACTTATGTGGGAGCAAAAGTCAAAGCTTGTAAATTGGTAGGATTTGAGTCTACACTTGTTAAACTTCCTGAAGACACTTCTGAGCAGGCTTTGCTGGAACAAATTAATATTTTAAACAATAAACACGAAATTGATGGATATATCGTTCAGCTACCACTTCCGAAGCACATTGATGAACAAAAAATTTTAATGGCAATAGACCCCAATAAAGACGTGGATGGCTTTCATCCAACTAATGTTGGAAAGCTAACTCTAGATTTACCTACCTTTATCTCCGCGACGCCTTACGGCATCATGGAATTATTAGAACGTTATGAAATTCCAACTTCTGGTAAAAATGTAGTTGTTATTGGTAGAAGCCATATTGTTGGCCGTCCAATGAGTATATTAATGAGCCAAAAACGTAAAGCTGGAAATGCAACCGTAACTATTGCCCACAGCCGAACAGAAAATTTAGCAACCCTAACAAAACAAGCAGATATTGTCATAGCAGCGCTTGGCATTCCTGAATTTTTAACTGCTGAAATGGTAAAAGACAATGCTGTGGTTATTGATGTTGGCATTACAAGAGTTCCAGATAAAACTAAGAAAAAAGGCTATAGAATTGCTGGAGATGTGGACTTTGAATCTGTGTCAAAAAAGGCAAGTCATATTACACCCGTACCAGGCGGAGTTGGCCCTATGACCATCGCCATGTTGTTGAAAAACACCCTGCAAGCAAGAGAAGGCTTTGGCAATGCCAATTAAACTTACTTTGCAAAAATTTGATTCAAGTCTCTAAAAGATTTGAATTCAAGTGCATTTCCTGCTGGATCTAAAAAAAACATCGTTGCTTGCTCTCCAATTTCCCCTTCAAATCGCGTATATGGCTCAATGATAAAATCTATCCCTTTATTTTTTAAATCTCTGCCAAATTCCTGAAACATATCCCATTCTAATATTACGCCAAAATGTGGAACGGGCACTTGCTTGCCGTCCACTTCATTGGCGTGTATTTTTTCATTTAACTTGGGTTTGTAATGCAAAACCAATTGATGTCCAAATAAGTTCATATCGACCCAATGGGAACTGCTACGTCCCTCCGTGCAGCCCAGCACTTCTTTATAAAATTTTCTACATGCTTCTAAATTCCAAACTGGAATAGCCAGGTGAAAAGGGCTAATTTTTGAGCTTATTACCATGATTTTTTTGAATCTTTTAAGGATGCCTTCAGATTTTTGAGTTCTTCAGTTGTTAGCGTTCTGTAATTCCCAACCTCACTTTTTAAATGAATGTTCATGATTCGGACACGTTGGAGTGCTTTAACTTCGTAATTTAAATATTCACACATGCGTCTGATCTGTCGATTCAACCCTTGTGTAAGTATAATTTTGAACTTATGACTGCTCAATTTTTTCAGCTCGCAAGGCTTCGTTATGGTTTCTAAAATAGGAATGCCTTGAGACATGTGTTTTATGAAAGTTTGGGAAATAGGTTTATCTACGGTCACAATGTATTCTTTTTGGTGGTTGTTGCTGGACCGCAATATTTTATTGACAATATCCCCGTCATCCGTCAATAAAATTAAACCTTCACTGTCTTTGTCCAATCGTCCGATTGGAAAAATTCTACTGGGGTAGTTGATGTAGTCAATAATGTTATTTTTTTCTACCCTTGTATCCGTAGTACAAACAATTCCTACAGGTTTGTTAAAGGCGATATAGGTGGCTATTTTTTTTTTCTTTTTAATAACTTTACCATCAACCTCAACAAGGTCTTCTGCTCGAATCTTCGTACCCATTTCTGGAACACTTCCATTGACCAAAACTCGGCCTTCTTCAATAAGTTTATCTGCAGCTCTGCGCGAACAGTAGCCCGCTTCACTAAGGAATTTATTGAGCCTTTTTGAAGTTGTTTCCATGGGTTAAATGTACAAAACTTTAGGCCGGTATAAAATCAATGATTTTGTCAATTACCTTTTTACTTTTTAGTCCATGCCCCAAACCTTGTGTAGTAAATAAATGACTATTTTTAAAAGCCAATTGAATTTCTAGGGCATCTGAATAGGGTATTACAGGGTCTAATTCGTCGTGAACTAGCAAGCAATGACAGTCAATTTCTTTTGCAAATTGAGCGGTGTTAAAATAAGATGAAGGCTGTCCAAATCTTTTTTGAATGATAACTTCCATACCAGCCCTCACGATTTTGTTATACCCCATCAAATCGCTGTAATTTTCAAAAATGGCAGGAAAGCCTGCTGGCGTTCCTAAAAACACCAAGGTATCAGCTTTATAATTGCTATTATTTTTTAAAAAATACGAAATGGCCATACCGCCAACAGAATGCCCAATTAAAATCGTAGGTTTGAATTCATTGCTGACCACCTCAACAAATTTTGAGTACAAAATGGCATTAAAAATTTTGCTACCCGAAGCGCCGTGAGCTGGAGCATCCAGTGCCACAATATTGTAGTCTTTTTTTTGAAGTCTATCAATTATATTTTTCCATCTAACAGAATTACTTTGCCATCCGTGTGCTAATAATACCGTTTGTTTTGAACCTTTCCAATGGTATGTTGCAATTTCAAGGTTTTCGTAATACAGCAGCTTTTTATCCGAACTTTCAAGTATAGGATGTGGTTGCTTTAGGCGTCCCTTTAACGGTCTTGAAAATAAATCTAAAGCTAAATTTGAAGCCATACTTTGGCTGGCGTATGCAAGCATATTAAGAAAAGCTCCAATAAGTTTTGGTATGAATGTATTCGTACTTATTTTAATTCGATTTTGAAATGTTCAATTTTTGAAAGTAATCATTTTAAAAAACAGTTTACGCATGTTTTCTTTTTTCATATCAATACCACTGTATAAAAAAGTCTTTGATTTTGGCTTGAGGAGGTATGGATACAGCTTCAATTTTTTGAGTCATGTCATAGCGTAAATTCTCAGGAAGCTCCGATTTATCAATGGTAAAGTAGGCATTGATCTCATTCACAGAGACAATTAAATTTCGCAAGGTATTTTGAATCCCTGAAATATTGTATTTTGAACTGATATTCTTATAAGTTCCAAGTTTATTTAGTCCTTTATTGGTCTTATAGCGGGGGTCCATGATTCGGACACTTTGAATGGTTGATAAAGAATCGAGAGCTTCTTTAGGTGTTAGTTCTAAAAGCAATGTCTGTGTTTCTTTTTCAAAAATTTTGATGATGTTGGGATTACCAATAAACTCATCACCTCCAATAAATTTACTTATAGAGTCATTTGAAAAGATAAACGAAAGTTCTCTAACACTTGTAGAATCGCTGAGATACCCAATGTTATGCTTGTTAATCACATACCGATCAGGTTCAGACTTACAGCTATTGGCTATTAAATAGATTGCAATTAAAAGTAAAAACGTCTGTTTCATGTTTTGTTTTTATGTCTTTTTTATAGAGAGTTTTGCAAAAATAAATCAAGTTTTTGTTCTTAAACAAAAATCAGTAAACTATTTTTGTATACTATGCTGAAACCAGAAATGAAAAAACTTGTCAATGCGGGTGAAATGTTGCCACTTATGGAGGCATTTTATACTATTCAAGGTGAAGGCTACCACAAAGGAACCGCAGCTTATTTTATAAGAGTCGGCGGTTGCGATGTTGGCTGTCATTGGTGTGATGTCAAAGAGAGTTGGGATGCAGATGTACATCCCCCGACAGCCATTGAGACTATAGCAGCGCAAGCAACTGAATTCAGTGATACTATTGTTGTAACAGGTGGCGAGCCATTGATGTGGGATATGCAGCCGCTTACAAATCTCTTAAAAGAGAAAAAATTAAAAACACATATAGAAACATCAGGGGCCTATCCCTTGAGTGGAGACTGGGACTGGATTTGTCTGTCTCCAAAAAAACGCAAACCTTTAGTTTCTAAAATTTACTCCAAAGCCCACGAGCTTAAAATGATCGTTTACAACAAAAGTGATTTTAAATTTGCTGAAGAACATGCTCAAAAAGTTTCTAAAGACTGTATTTTATACCTGCAGCCTGAGTGGAGTGTTAGTGAAAAAATCACGCCACTTATTGTAGAATACGTCATGAAGCACCCGAAGTGGAAGATTTCACTCCAAACACACAAGTATTTAAACATTCCGTAGTTTTTTGATTTAATTTTATTATAAATTTAAATAAAAATTTATATTTTTTGTCATTTTACTTAATTTTTAAATAATTATTTATTTTTTAAGTTACAATTTATAACCATATTTATTATGTGTGTTTATAAATTATAATATATAGGTCATTTTTGTTAAAAATTAATTTAATAGCCATGTGTGGAATTGTTTGTGCTTTCGATTTAAAAGAGAAAAGTGAGGTCATAAGACCTCAAATCTTAGAAATGTCTAAAACCATTAGACACCGCGGTCCTGACTGGAGCGGTATTTTTGACAATCAGAAAACCGTCATGGCGCACGAGCGCTTGGCAATTGTCGATCCAGCTTCAGGGAAGCAACCTCTTCACAGTCCTGATGGTCAATTGGTTTTGGCTGCAAATGGGGAGATATACAACCATAGAGCACTTCGCAAACAACTCAAATCTGAATACGAATTTCAAACAGCAAGTGATTGTGAAATTATTTTAGCACTTTTTAAAGAAAAAGGGGTTGATTTTGTTGACGATCTAAACGGCATATTTGGTTTTGCTATTTATGATGTGTATAAAGATGCATATTTTATTGCAAGAGATCATATGGGTATCATACCGCTTTATATTGGATGGGACAAAAATGGGACTTTTTATGTCGCCTCAGAGCTTAAGGCATTAGAATCCGTTTGTACTAAAATAGAACTTTTCCCCCCTGGACATTATTTTTACAGCGAATCCAACGAATTTATAAAATGGTACAATAGAGATTGGATTGATTATGATGCCGTAAAAGGGAATGAAACTAGCATAAAAGCAATTAAAGAAGCTTTAGAGGCTGCGGTGCACCGCCAGCTGATGAGTGATGTACCCTACGGTGTTTTGCTGTCAGGAGGTTTGGATTCTTCGGTCACTTCTGCAATCGCTAAAAAATATGCTCAAAAACGAATTGAATCTGGAGACAAAAACGATGCCTGGTGGCCTCAATTACACTCTTTTTCTGTGGGCCTTGAGGGGTCTCCTGACTTGGCCGCAGCCCAAAAAGTAGCCGATCACATTGGTACAGTTCATCATGAAATAAAATTTACAATTCAAGAAGGTCTAGACGCCATTAAAGATGTTGTTTATAACTTGGAGACTTACGACACTACAACCGTTCGCGCCAGTACCCCCATGTATCTTATGGCAAGGGTTATCAAGTCTATGGGTATTAAAATGGTGCTTTCAGGCGAAGGCGCAGATGAATTATTTGGTGGGTATTTGTATTTTCATAAAGCGCCAAATGCCAAAGAATTTCATCAGGAAACTGTTCGAAAACTGGACAAGCTGCATATGTATGACTGCTTGCGAGCCAACAAAAGTCTTGCCGCTTGGGGGATAGAAGGCCGTGTTCCATTTTTGGATAAGGAATTTATGGATGTTGCGATGCGTATCAATCCGCAGGATAAGATGATTAAAGGGGAGCGTATGGAAAAATGGGTGGTGCGGAAAGCCTTTGAGGATATTTTACCTGAAAGCGTAGCTTGGCGCCAGAAAGAACAATTTAGTGACGGCGTTGGATACAGTTGGATTGACACCCTAAAAAAAGTAGTTGATAAAGAAGTTTCTGATGATCAAATGAAAAATGCACATTTTAGATTTCCAGTTCAAACTCCACTAAATAAAGAAGAGTTCTATTACCGTTCTATTTTTGAATCGCACTTTCCAAGTGAGGCCGCAGCCCTTTGCGTCCCTCAAGAACCTAGCGTGGCTTGTAGTACCAAAATCGCATTGGAATGGGATGAGGCTTTTAAAAATTTAAATGACCCTAGCGGTCGTGCCGTTGCTAAAGTGCATGACAAGGCTTACGATTGATTTTTTAGGTCTTAAATCATCGTTTTTAAGCGCCTAAAAATAAAAAAACATATTATTCTTTTTGCAACAGACTTTTAAATCCAATCTAAGGCTATTTTTAGACTGTTTAAGCGTTGTTTTTTCAAAACCAATATGTTAATAATTACAACTAAAATTCTCACTTAATTCTCCATTTTCAATGGACTAATTTTTATATTTGTTTAACAGTTAAAACAGCAAATAAAATAACAAAATTAGTATGAGCGAAGACGTTAATAAAAATCAATATTCCGCAGACAGTATTCAGGCTTTGGAAGGAATGGAGCATGTGCGCATGCGCCCTTCAATGTATATTGGAGATGTTGGAACACGTGGGCTGCACCACCTTGTGTATGAAGTCATCGATAATTCCATTGATGAGGCCTTGGCAGGACATTGTGATAAAATTATAGTCACCATCAATGAAGACAATTCTATTACTACAGAAGACAATGGTCGTGGTATCCCTGTTGGGCTTCACAAAAAAGAAGGGGTTTCTGCTTTAGAGGTTGTAATGACTAAAATTGGAGCCGGCGGAAAATTTGACAAAGACTCTTATAAAGTTTCTGGCGGATTGCATGGTGTTGGTGTAAGTTGTGTGAATGCACTTTCTGCCCACTTAAAGGCGACTGTTCATAGAGAAGGAAAAGTATGGGAGCAAGAATATGAACGTGGAAAAGCCATGTATCCTGTCAAATCTACTGGATCGACTGATAAGCGCGGTACAATTGTGACTTTCAAACCCGATTCTGAGATTTTTACCCAAACTCTTGAATACAATTATGAAACCCTAGCTAACCGTATGCGAGAATTATCCTTTTTAAACAAGGGAATTACTGTTGTTATTGTTGATAAAAGAGTGAAAGACAAAAAAGGGGAATACATTGTTGAAACATTTCACTCCAAAGAGGGGCTTTCTGAATTTATCAAATATTTAGACGCCACTAGAGAATCCATCATGCAATCGGTCATCGCTTTTGAAGGTGAAAAAAATGGTATTCCCGTTGAGGTGGCCATGATTTACAATACCTCTTATTCTGAAAATCTTCATTCTTATGTAAACAATATTAATACCCACGAAGGCGGAACACATTTAACGGGTTTTAGACGTGGACTGACTCATACTTTGAAAAAGTATGCGGATGAATCGGGCATGTTAGAGAAGTTAAAATTTGATATTGCTGGAGATGACTTTAGAGAAGGACTGACTGCAATTATATCTGTCAAGGTGGCCGAACCTCAGTTTGAGGGTCAGACCAAGACAAAGCTTGGCAACAGAGAGGTTTCATCTTCTGTTAGCCAAGCAGTCTCTGAAATGCTCACTGATTATTTGGAAGAGCACCCAGACGATGCAAAAATTATTGTTCAAAAAGTTATTTTAGCAGCTCAAGCAAGACACGCAGCCCAGAAGGCACGTGAAATGGTTCAGCGTAAAACCGTCATGAGTATTGGAGGATTACCTGGGAAATTAAGTGATTGTTCAGAGCAAGATCCTGCAAAATGCGAGGTGTTCCTGGTCGAGGGTGATTCAGCTGGAGGTACTGCCAAACAGGGACGTGACCGTGCTTTTCAGGCCATTTTGCCTCTGCGTGGTAAGATTCTAAATGTTGAAAAAGCCATGCAACACAAGGTTTTTGAAAATGAAGAAATCAAGAATATTTTTACTGCATTAGGAGTGACTATTGGTACCGAAGATGATAGTAAAGCACTGAATCTTTCAAGGTTACGTTACCATAAAATTGTAATCATGTGTGATGCCGATATTGATGGAAGTCATATTGCTACATTGATTCTTACATTTTTCTTTAGATACATGAAAGAACTCATTGAAGGGGGGCATATTTATATTGCAACACCACCATTGTATCTTGTGAAAAAAGGCCAGAAGAAACAATATGCTTGGGATGATCAAGAACGTGATGCTATTGTAGAAAAATTTGGTGGTAGTGCTGGTGTGCAGCGCTACAAAGGTTTGGGTGAAATGAATGCTACCCAGCTATGGGATACCACCATGAACCCAGAGTTTAGAACATTGCGTCAGGTTCAAATTGATAACGGCACGGAAGCGGACCGTATTTTCTCAATGTTGATGGGAGATGAAGTTCCACCTCGCCGAGAATTTATTGAAAAAAATGCCATTTACGCCAATATTGATGCATAGCTAAATAGCGTTTAATTTTTTAAAAATAAAAAATCATGAAAATAACAGTAGTAGGCGCAGGAGCAGTAGGAGCAAGTTGTGCTGAGTATATTGCCATCAAAAACTTTGCATCTGAAGTCGTTTTATTAGATATTAAACAGGGATATGCTGAGGGGAAAGCTATGGATTTAATGCAATGCGCCTCATTGAACGGCTTTGACACTAAAGTCAATGGTAGTACTAACGATTACACCAAAACAGCAAATAGTAATATCTGTGTCATTACCTCTGGAATTCCAAGAAAGCCAGGTATGACAAGGGAAGAACTTATTGGAATCAATGCGGGAATTGTAAAAACAGTTTCTGAAAATTTAGTCAAATATTCACCACAAACTGTCCTTATTGTGGTAAGTAATCCAATGGACACTATGACATATTTAGCCCATCAAGTGACTGGACTTCCCAAAAACAGAATTATCGGAATGGGGGGTGCTTTAGATTCCGCCCGCTTTAAGTACAGACTGGCTGAGGCATTGGAAGCCCCAATAAGTGATGTAGATGGAATGGTTATAGGCGGTCACAGCGATGTAGGAATGGTCCCTTTAATTTCACATGCCACTAGGAACAGCATCAATGTTTCTGAATTCATTTCTCAAAAACGTTTAGAACAAGTAAAAAATGACACTAAAGTTGGAGGCGCGACTCTGACCAAACTCTTAGGCACCTCAGCGTGGTACGCCCCTGGAGCAGCAGTCAGTGGATTGGTTCAAGCAATTGCCTGTGATCAAAAAAAAATATTTCCCTGTTCCGTATTATTGGACGGTGAGTATGGATTAAAAGATCTGTGCATTGGTGTTCCGGTTGTCTTAGGGGCCAATGGAATTGAAAAAATTATTCAAATTGAATTAAGTGATGCAGATAAGACCCATCTTGAAACTAGTGCAGAAGGGGTTAAGAAGACCAACGGGCTTCTGAATTTATAACAAAACAATCCCTTTTTTCAGCCAGTAATTTAAAGCACCGCCATATTTGTGGTGCTTTTCTATTAAAATAAAAAATATATTGGCAAATCACTTCGTAAATCCTATATTTGCTCGTTTACTAAAATTTAAGCAGATTAAAACAATTCAAAATGCAAAATAAAGGATTAGTTAAGATGTTTGCACTATTATTTGGGTTGGTAAGTATTTACCAATTATCATTTACATTCAAGGGCAATCAACTCGAAAATAAAGCAGGTCAATTTGCAATTAATAAAGTTGCTGATACAGAAATAAATTACGATTCAAAAAGAAATTTAGAACGGATAGGATATCTTGATTCTTTAAAAAATAAAGAGGTATTTAACATTGGTATCGCTTCATACACTTACAATGAGGTCAAAGAAAAAGCTATGAATCTTGGTCTGGATCTCAAGGGCGGTATTAATGTAATTCTTCAAATTTCTGTAAAAGATATTTTAGTAGGACTGGCCAATGATAGTAAAGACCCAACATTCAGAAAAGCTTTGAGCGATGCTGAGGAACTACAAAAGGACAGTCAGAATACTTATCTAGAAGACTTTTTTGAAGCCTTCGAACTCATCCAGGGCGATAAAAAGTTAGCATCTCCAGATATATTTGCAAACCGTACTTTAAGTGATCAGATTACTTTCGATATGAGTGATGATGAAGTTAAACCTGTTTTATCTGCTAAAATTGACGAATCCATCATCTCAGCTTTTGAAGTTCTTAGAAAGCGAATTGATAAATTTGGAGTGACACAACCCAACATCCAGCGGATTGGAAACTCTGGGCGTATTTTGGTTGAATTACCGGGTGCAAAAGAAGTAGAACGTGTAAAAGGATTGCTTCAGAGTACCGCCCAGCTCGAGTTTTGGGATGCTTTTAAAGGCGCAGAATTTGGAAACTTTTTAGTACAGGCCAACGAAGTTCTCAAAGCTATTGTAGTGAATGAAAACACTGAAGTTGCGTCCAATGACGAGGCTTCTGAGGCGGACGCCATATCCGATATTATTGGGGATTCTGATGCAGAAACTGGTTTGGACGATACTGAAACCAATCCTTTATTTGATTTGATTCGGTCGATGGGCTACAATGGAGGCCCTGTGTTGGCTTCTTTTGAGTCTAAAGATCAGGAAATCGTTAGTGATTATTTAAATAATCCAAAAGTAAGAGCACTTCTTGCTCCAGAACAACGCTATGTGAAATTTGTATGGGGTATTCCTCAGTTTATGGAAACAGAAGCTGATGAAGACACCGACCAAGAAGTTGAAAGTTTAGAGCTTGTTGAGCTCTATGCATTAAAAGGCAATAGAGAAAATAAACCCCAACTTAGTGGGGCTGTGATTACCGATGCTAAGCAAGAATTCCAACAAAATGGTACGCCAAGTGTAACCATGCAAATGAATCTTAAAGGGGCGAAAATTTGGGAAAAAATGACCGGTAATGCTTTTAATACTGGGAGTCAAATTGCCATTGTTTTGGATGATATTGTGTACTCCGCACCTGGAGTTACTTCAGGTCCAATATCGGGTGGAAACTCTGAAATTTCCGGAACTTTTACATTAAATGAAGCGGTCGATTTGGCCAATGTTTTGCGCGCTGGTAAATTACCTGCTTCCGCCGACATTGTTCAAGCGGAAGAGGTTGGGCCTTCCCTAGGTCAAGAAGCCATTGACAGTGGTATGAAATCTTTTATCATTGCATTGTTGTTTGTACTACTATGGATGTTATTTTATTATGGCAAGTCTGGGCTTTATTCCAATGTTGCATTGCTACTAAACATATTACTAATCTTCGGAATTCTATCAGGACTTGGAGCCGTATTAACCTTGCCTGGAATTGCGGGTATTGTTTTGACTATTGGTATTGCAGTAGATGCCAACGTTCTTATATACGAGCGTATTCGTGAAGAATTGTATAAAGGAAAAGGACAAAAAGAGTCTGTCAGAGATGGGTTTTCAAATGCCTTGTCTTCTATTTTAGATGCCAATATTACCACTGGACTTACAGCGCTCATTCTATACACATTTGGAACAGGTCCGATTAAAGGGTTTGCAACAACTTTGTTAATTGGTATCATTACTTCTTTATTTACGGCGATATTTATTTCTAGATTGTTAATTGATTGGGATTTGAATCGCGGCGGAAAACTTCAGTTTTCAACTAAACTTACCAAAGGGTTGTTAAGTGTCATAAAAATTGAGTTTCTCAAGAAGCGAAGAATGGCTTATATACTTTCTGCGACCATTATTTCAGCGGGTCTCTTTTCACTTTTCACTACTGGGCTAGACCAAGGTATTGATTTTGTTGGCGGACGAACTTATACCGTTCGTTTTGATAAAGACATGAATACAGAGGATGTTAAAACTGCTGTAAATGAGGTTTTTAACAGTGCAGAAGTTAAAACCATCGGAAGCGCCAATCAGCTTAAAATTTCAACTAAATATAAAGTGAATGAAAATTCGGCAGAAGTTGATGCGGAAGTTCAAGAGAAATTATACACTGCTTTGGTGCCATTCCTTCCCAATGGAACGACCTATAAGCAATTTATAGATGCTGAAAATAACGTTGGTAAAATGTATTCTGGAAAAGTAAGTCCTACGATAGCTGATGACATCAAGCGTTCGTCTTTATGGGCTGTTTTGGGATCTTTAATAGTTGTATTTTTATATATTTTATTACGATTTAAGAAATGGCAGTTTTCCTTGGGTGCAGTTGCAGCTGTTTTTCACGATGTACTCATTGTGTTGGGAATCTTTTCTATTGCATGGAAGTTTTTCCCTTTCAGCATGGAAATTGACCAAGCCTTTATTGCTGCGATTTTGACAGTTATTGGATACTCTTTAAATGATACTGTGGTGGTGTTTGATAGGATAAGAGAATACATCAATCAACATTCTAGTTGGGATTTTGGCAGAATAGTCAATGGGGCTTTAAACAGTACTTTGAGTCGAACTTTAAACACCTCACTTACAACTTTAGTTGTATTGCTCTCTATGTTTGTTTTTGGGGCAGATTCTTTGAGAGGTTTACTTTTTGCATTGATCGTTGGGGTGCTCGTGGGAACCTACTCATCAGTCTTTATTGCAACCCCTATTATGCACGACACTCTAAAGCGTCTCGATAAAAAATCCTAACAAAATATTTATTATGATAATTAAAAAAGCCAATTTACAAAGTGGCTTTTTTAATTTAAGTTTTGTACTATAAGGTTTTTCTTTTATGAAAAAACATAAAGTAAATCCCAATTAAAATAAATGGAATGCTCAATAACTGTCCTGTATTAAAACCCAATATCCAGTCTTCTCGGCCGTCTACTTGTGCAATTTTAAATTGTTCAACAAAAACTCTTACGGACATTAATAATAATAAAAACAAACCAAAAAGATAACCTTCTTGCGTGCCTTTTTTTGTTTTCCAATAAATGAAATAAACAATTAAGAAGACAAATAAATACCCAAAGGCTTCGTAGAGTTGACCAGGGTGTCGTGGGATGTTATCTATATTTTTGAAAACCACTGCCCATGGTAATCCTTCTTCTGCGGGCTTTCCTATAATTTCAGAATTAAAAAAATTACCAATGCGTATAAAAATTGCTCCCGAAGCACAAGCAATTACCACACGGTCTAAAATCCACAAAACAGATTTTTTTAGTACTTTTTTATTGTAGAGATACATTGAGACGATCATACCAATGGTGGCCCCATGGCTCGCCAATCCTCTAAAGCCAGTAAATTCAAATCCACCGCTAAATTTAAAGGGGAGGAAGACGCTGAAGAAGTCCTCACGAAACAGTTCAGCTTGGTAAAAAATAACATGCCCAAGTCTGGCGCCAATCATGATTCCTAACACAGAGTACATAAACAGGCTATCAAGTTTTTCATGAGATTGATTTTCATTGCTGTAGATTTTTTTCATGATCCGATATCCAAGAATAAAAGCAACAATCCACATCATACTGTAATAGTGAATTTTAAAATTTCCGAAAAGTCGAACACCGTCTGATGCGGGTTCCCATATGATTTGTAAAAAATCCATTGTCTTTAATTTTAGTGTAAATATACAGAATTGCATCTGAACAACACTTTGTTATTCGTTTGCTAATCCTTGCTTTTTGGCACAGGATCATGACCAGATCCTCCCCATGGATGGCAACGCAATACCCGTCTAATTCCTAAAAAGAAACCTTTAAAAAGGCCATGTGTAGACAAGGCCTCAATACAGTATTGAGAACATGTTGGCTGGTATCTACACCTAGCTGGAAGTGATGGAGAAATCCACTTTTGATAGCTTTTGATGATTGCAATGAATGGTTTTACAACCATAGGTTTAAAAAAATTAATCTAGAGAGAAAGTTGTACCGTCTTTACCGTCTTTTAAATGGATGCCGATTTCCACCAATTGATCTCTTATTTGATCAGAAAGCGCAAAGTTTTTTTCCGTTCGTGCTTGATTTCTCAAACTTATAAGAATCGCAATCGTTTCAGAGAGTTTTTCATCCTGAGATCCAACAGTCGATGTTTCTTGCAGTCCTAAAACATCAAAAATAAAAGCCTCCATCGTTTCTTTTAGGGTTTCTAAGCTTTCGGAATCTACACCATTTGACCCATCTTTTATTTGGTTGATATACTTTACAGCATTGAAGAGCTCCGCAATCAAAATTGGAGTATTAAAGTCATCATTCATTGCAGCATAACAACTTTGTTTCCATTCTGATACGCTAAAGTCAGAGGGAGAGGTTGAAGCTTCCAAATTTTTAAGGGTTTTCAGGGCATCCATCAGCTTTACAAACCCTTTTTCAGAAGCGACCAAGGCGTCATTACTAAAATCTAAAATACTGCGGTAGTGGGCCTGCATCATGAAAAAACGGACAACTGAAGGCGCAAAACCTTTAGATAATTGTTTGGTATTCCCGCTTAATATTTCTCCAGGTAAAATGTTATTACCTGTTGACTTTGCCATTTTTTGGCCGTTAAGAGTCAACATATTGGCGTGTACCCAATAATTTACAGGTTTGTAACCATTCCAAGCCATAGCCTGCGCGATTTCACATTCGTGGTGGGGGAATTTTAAATCAATACCACCTCCGTGAATGTCAAAATGTTTTCCTAAATATTTTATACTCATTGCGGTACACTCAATGTGCCAACCGGGAAATCCCAAACCCCATGGGGAAGGCCACTGCATGATATGTTTTGGTTCTGCTTTTTTCCATAAAGCAAAATCTTGAGGATTTTTTTTATCAGTTTGACCGTCTAAAGTTCGGGTGTTGTGTATTAGGTCTTCAATTTTTCTTCCACTAAGAACACCATAATCATTTGATTCGTTGTATTTCAAAACATCAAAGTAAACAGATCCATTTATCTCGTATGCAAGACCTTTTTCTAAAATGGCCTTTATGATTTCAATCTGATCGATAATATGACCCGTTGCAGTGGGCTCAATACTGGGCGGTAAAAAATTAAAAGTATTCAAAGTGTTGTGAAAGTCAACTGTGTACTTATGAACAACCTCCATGGGCTCAATTTTCTCTAGACGCGCTTTTTTAGCGATTCTGTCTTCCCCTTCATCGGCATCATTTTCAAGATGCCCTACATCGGTAATATTCCTTACATATCGGATCTTATACCCCAAGTGTTTGAAGTATCTAAAAATCATGTCAAAAGACATAAAAGTACGGAGGTTTCCAAGGTGTACATTGCTATAAACTGTTGGCCCACATACATACATTCCAATCACACCTTCATTAATTGTTTTAAAAAGCTCTTTTTTAGACGAAAGAGAATTATATATAGAAATAGGATGTTTCGAATATAAATCCATAGATGGGTTCGAATTAGAACTTAGTTTCTAGCTGAATGTAGTTGATAAATTCACGCCGAACATCTTTATTTTTGAATTGGCCCCCAAATTCACTTGTTACGGTGCTGCTTTCAATGTCTCGAATTCCTCTAGAGTTGACACACAAGTGCTTGGCGTCAATAACACAAGCCACATCATCACAGTTTAATACTTTTTGTAATTCTTTTACGATTTGAATTGTCAGTCTCTCTTGTACTTGCGGACGTTTCGCATAATAATCCACGATTCGATTCATTTTAGAAAGACCAACAACAGTACCATTTGAAATGTAGGCTATATGCGCTCTACCCACAATTGGCAATAAATGATGTTCGCAAGTAGAATAGACGGTAATGTTTTTCTCTACCAACATTTCACCATATTTGTATTTGTTTTCAAATGTTGAAGCTTTTGGTTTGTTTTTTGGATCAAGACCACTAAATATTTCATTAACAAACATTTTAGCAACTCTGTTAGGGGTACCCATCAGGCTGTCGTCACTAAGGTCTAATCCTAAAGTTTCCATGATGTGTTTCACATCATCACGAATAATTTCAATTTTCTCATCCGAATTTAGTCTAAAAGCATCTTTGCGAATTGGAGTGTCAGATGATGTTCCAATATGATTGTCTCCAATATAATCGAAGCTCTCAGGTTCCTTGGGATTAAAATTTATTTTCATGGGGTTTTTTTATTAAAGTTAAACACTTTTGAGTTAAATTCTAAATACGTTATTAAGTGTGTTGAATGTTTAGCAATGTTTACCTGCTTAGGTTCAAAATTATTATTATTATAAAAATCACAATAGTCTAAACACAAAGATAGTTATTTTGATTATTGCGGCCTTTTCTATTTTGCATTATTAACATAAATTTTAAAATTTTTACAAAAAAAACACTAAATTCACCCCGAAGTATTGTTTAAACTTTATTATAATTTAATAAAAAAAACAGAAATTCAGGCCTACTTAATTCAACGATTCCTACTAATCTAATAAATATATCTATTATGAAAATAAGCTTTATTAGTTTTCTTTTTTCTATTCTACTTTACTCATTTTCTTATGCACAAAATATTGCTCACCAAAACCAATATCCACAGCCTATAATCTTTAATTCAAACACTAAAGCTTCACTAAATAATACTGAATTAGTTAAAATAAAGGAAGTTTATGGTGCTTCGCTAAATACAGAGATTTTAGATCGTCCAGCCCGTGTTTTGGCCATAAAAGAAATCCTTAGAAATCGGGTTATTCTTAGAGAAATTACTGATCCAAATAAACAAAAACCATGCCCCAAGCTTTCAGAAATTCCTCTTTTTGATGCATTTGTTTCAAATTTAAAAAGAGATGTTGTTTTCAATCCTATCTCTTTTAATCCACTTAAATATGATTTTAAATATCATAAACCCGGGTTTCAGCTGATTCGTGTAGATAACACTAATTACTTCATAATAATTAAACCTCAACATTATAATAATTAAATATGAAAAAAGATATTTTTATTTTATTATTGTTAATGTTTTTTGGGCTCAATCTTTCAGCCCAAGACGAGAAGTGTGGAATGGACGCTCACATGCACGAAATGATGCAAGATCCTGATTTCGCAAAACAATGGCAAATAGATCAAGCCAAGTTTAGAAGAGCTGTCGCTGAGAGTATATACAATAGACAAAGACGTGTTGCCATGGACCCCATTGTTGTTCCTGTTGCAGTACACTTTCCTGGTGGGGTGGAGTCCGATCGAGCATGTTTAGAAGCTTTGGCTCAAAATCAAGTTGATATTGTTAATCTAGATTTTACAGCAACAAATGGAGATGCTAATTTATGGGCGACTGCGAGCGCGTTTTACCCTGGCGTTATTCATGGAGCAGCAAACATTCAATTTTGTATTGCTACACAGGATCACCCAGCAGACACAGATGATGATTTGGTCGAAGGAGGACCAGCTGTTACCATTGGTTATGATTTTGGTGGAGGTAATGACGCAGATCCTGCTTGGGCCGGATATTTAAATTTTCTAGTCAAACCCATCGGTGGAAGTGTCCTAGGTTATTCACCACTTGGGGGGAACCTAAATGCTGGATCATCGATTGTTTTAAATACTTATGCCTTTGGGTCGGGTGCAGGTTGTTCGGACTCCGGAATTGAACCTGGCGCAAATTCAAATTTGGGAAGAACAACAACGCATGAACTTGGACATTTTTTTAATTTATACCACACTTTTCAAGGCGATTCTTGTGATGAGGACGATGGTATTGCGGACACTCCTAATATTGATGGTAATAATTTCGGTTGTCCTGCTGATGGTTCAATACCTGGATGCGACGATCAACCTGCTCTTACAATGAGTTATATGGACTATACTGACGATAATTGCATGTATATGTTTACTCAGGGTCAAGTTGATGTTATTGAAGATTGGCTGGTCATTCTTGAAAGTCAATTTAAACCTAACGTAACTCCCGTTTGCGTTGAAATCCCTGAGTACATCATATCTAATGACACAGTCACAGCCTGCAATGGACTATTTTATGATTCTGGAGGGGCCGCTGAAGGAAGTACCCCAGGAAATTATCAAAATAATGAAAATTTCACTTACACTATTTGTCCTACAACGACTGATCAATCTGTGCAGTTGTCTTTCACCCAATTTGAGACTCAGAATAATATCGATATCTTAACCATATACAATGCAGATGATGCTACAGATCCTACAACTATTTTAGGAGAGTGGTCTGGAACAGATAGTCCTGGAACTGTTGCTCCAACTTTGACCAATACATCAGGTTGTTTGACCGTTGTTTTTACAAGTAACGGAAGCATTAATTTTCCCGGTTGGCGCGCCAACATTCAATGTATTGATCCGCCTGCCGAGTGCCAAACTATTTTTTCTCAACTGGACAGTTCACTTCCTGCACCTAATACTGAGAATGTTATACAAGTCTGTGTTGGTGAAGATATCACATTGACAGGAAGTGGTGAATTTTCAGAGCCCGGAGGCGGAGTTGGAGCAGCTTACCAATGGGATTTAGGTGATGGCAGAAGTATAAGCGGACAAACTGCTACTTTTTCTTACGATCAGCCTGGCTTTTATATCGCCAATTTAAATATTTGGGATATAAATACATCGGTATTCCCAGAGGGTTGTAAAAACGATAACACAATTAACCAATACATTAATGTCAGCACTACCCCTTCATTTGGTGCGACAGAGGATACGTTGAATCCAATTTGTTTTGGTGAGACATCAACTGTAACCGCTTTAGTCACACCAACACCATTTATTAATGATTGTACTCCACCAGAGAGCAACATAACATTTCTCCCAGATGGTGATGGGGATTTTTATACTACTTGTGTTACTGTGGATTGTTTTGAAGATGGGCAAACTTTGGAAGACATATCACAAATATTCGATTTGTGTTTAAATATAGAGCACTCATATCTTGGCGACCTGGATATTATTATTTCAAGTCCAAATGGTCAACAAACTTCACTTCACAGTTATCCATCAGGTGGAGGTACATATCTTGGTGGACCTATAGATAACTTTACCAACGATAACGACCAAGGAGTTGGATTTGATTACTGTTTTTCCATGGCTGCCCCTACATTACTTGTAGACGGACCTACAGTTACTGCTGGTGACCCAGCGAGTGCTTCAATTGCTGCTGGGGATTATTTACCTGTGGAATCTTTTGCACAACTTGTAGGCTCCCCTCTGAATGGTGATTGGTGTATTACAATCATTGATAATCTTTTAATAGACAATGGTTATATTTTCTCGTGGGATTTGAATTTTGATTACAGCAATGTTACAACTCAAGGTTCTTTCACTCCTGAGATTGTTTCCGGTGCTTGGGCCGGAGATGAACCGACTATTGATGTGGTCAATGGTGATACCATTACTATTTCACCCGACGGAGAGGGTGAGTATTGTTACACTTACTCAGTTCTGGACGATTTCGGGTGTGAATATTCCGATGAGATTTGTGTCAACGTATTACCAGAGCTTGTTCATGCTATTCCGAATGATATTTATATTTGTGATCCTGTGACCTCTAATCCTGTTTTCAACCTATTTCAAAACAAAGATATTGTTTTAGCTCCTAATCCAAGCCCCGATGAATTTGTTGTCACTTTTCATAATTCTGAGCAAGATGCTGAAAACGATACCAGTGAAATTGTGAATTTAAACACCTATCCAGGGAGTGACCAAGAAATAATTTACATACGATTTGAATATTTAGATTCCGATTGTTTCGTCATCGAACCCTTCCAGTTAAATGTATATGATGTCCCTGAAATCTTCCCAGTCTCAGATATATACCTGTGTGACGGTGATGTTATTGATGAAACAGCAAGCTTTGACTTAGATCAACAGAGTTTGGAAATATTAGGAACTCAATCCCCTTCGGATTTCATACTAACCTACCACAGTAGCGCTGAAGATGCAGATTTAGGAGAAAACAATTTAAGTAGTCCCTATAATAATACATCCAATCCCCAACCTATTTTTGTTCGCATAGAAAGTTTGGTTGGTGGAGGCTGTTATGTTGCTAGTAGAGATCCTATCTTTAATTTAGTTGTTGATAATCAGACCTCGGCTGAACCGGCGGAAGATTTGGTAGAATGCGATGCTACAAGTGACAATTCATTGCAAGCGACCTTTAATTTAGATTCCCAAACATCCGTTATTTTAGGGACAAGTGACCCTCTAGATTTCATAATAACTTATCATGTTTCTCAAGCGGATGCGGAAAATGCTGTTAACCCGCTTTCAAATTCAATTACAGGACCCTCTCAGACCATATATTTCAGAATTGTAGAAATTGGTGCTTCAAGTTGTTTTGGCATCGGTCAGTTTGAGCTAAGAGTTGATCCGGTCCCCACCACTACCGCACTTGATCCTTTACCGGCTTGTGATGATGATGGTGATGGTTTTGCAGTATTTACACTTACAGAAATAGATACGGCAGCTTTAAATGGTCAGACTGGTCTTGCTGTGAGCTACCACACTACCCAGCTGGAGGCAGAAGCCGGGACACCTTCCATTGGTCCGAGCTACACCAATACCACTGCAAACAGCGAACAAGTTTGGGTACGATTGACCAATACGGCTGCTGACTGTTATAGCATTATGCCGTTGGACTTGATTGTGAATCCACTGCCGGTTCCCGAGCCAGTGAGTTTAGCTCCTGAGTGTGATGATGATTTCGATGGCTTACAAACTTTTGATTTGAGTAGTGTAGCTTCAGATGTTATAGGCACTCAAACGGATATGGTTGTGAGTTACCATGAGACAGATGCCGATGCTCAGGCTGGCGTGAGCCCGTTAGGCAATAGTTATCTTACAAATACACCGGATGTAGATACCATACACATTCGTTTGGAAAACACTCTTACGGGCTGTTATAATGTAGTTCCATTGGACTTGATAGTGGAGCCTTTACCTACCATTGCCTCGTTACCTCCATACCCATTATGTGACATAAATAGTCCTGGTGATTTGGTAGAGGATTTTGATTTGAGTACGCTTGATACTGATATTATAAATGGACAAAATGCAACAGTAAGCTACCATATCAATGAGGTGAATGCTCAGGGTAATATTGATCCTTTACCCGTACTTTACAGTAGTGGTACTCAAATTATTTATGTAGCACTTGAAGATAACCTCACAGGTTGTCGTGCTGTGGCACAATTGGAACTTGTAGTTGATCCGGTCCCCACCACTACCGCACTTGATCCTTTACCGGCTTGTGATGATGATGGTGATGGTTTTGCAGTATTTACACTTACAGAAATAGATACGGCAGCTTTAAATGGTCAGACT
>JBJKXC010000027.1:0-159777 GCA_045561735.1 Flavobacteriaceae bacterium
CTCATCAGTTCTGGATTTAAACCTTCTTGAATCAAGCCTGCTTTGAGATCTCTAGCCGTGCCGTAATGACTCATTGCATCGGCTCTGTTTGGGGTCAAACCAATATCAAACACAACATCATTCTCAATATTAAAATTTTCTGAAAGGGGACTTCCTGTGGTTAAATTTTTATCCAATACCATTATGCCATCATGGTTGGATCCAAGACCTAGTTCGTCTTCAGCACAAAGCATTCCATAACTTTCTTCACCGCGAATTTTTCCCTTTTTGATTTTCCAAGCTTCGCCTTCTGCAGTATATAAAGTGGTTCCAATGGTAGCAACAGCAACTTTTTGACCAACGGCAACATTAGGGGCGCCACAAACAATTTTTAGGATTTGGTCATCTCCAACATCGACTGTAGTTAATTTCAATCGGTCTGCATTGGGGTGTTTTTCACAAGTTTTCACCTCACCCACAACAATGCCTTTTAATCCGCCTTTGATAGAAGCGTATGCTTCAATTCCTTCAACCTCTAGCCCTAAATTTGTAAGAAGTTCCGATGTTTTTTCTGGCTTCCAATCAATATTGATGAATTGTTTTAGCCAGTTGTATGAAATTTTCATATCCTTTGATTAACCTATGCAAATATAAAGCTATGATATTATCTAGCAAATAAAAAGCCCAACCAAAAGTTGGGCTTCAGCGTTCATAATATTCTTAACGTTATTTCCCTGAAAGTTGTTTCATTTCTTCTTCAATCATGTTGTAAAACTGATCAATTTTTGGCATGACCACCACACGTGTTCGACGGTTTTTAGCACGATTTATGGCATTTTCATTATCAACCAATGGGACATAACTACTGCGTCCTGCCGCAATTAATTGTGAAGGATTGACGCCCATTTTTTGAAGTTCTCTAATGACAGATGTTGAACGTTTAACGCTCAAATCCCAGTTATCAAGTAGGACACCACTGGCGTAGCTTCTGCTATCTGTATGGCCTTCAATCATGGCTTCAAAATCAGGTTTGTCATTGATGACTTTAGCTACTTTTCCCAAAACAACTTTTGCCTTTTCAGTAACGACATAGCTGCCGCTTTTGAAAAGCAATTTATCTGAAATAGAAATGAACACCACTCCTTTTTCAACATTAATTTCGATGTCTGGATCGTCAATTCCAACTGATTTTTTCAAACTAGAAACAATGGCCAAAGTAACACTGTCTTTTTTGTTGACAGCGTCTTGTAAACGCGAAATTTTTAAATCACGTTCTTGCAAGCTTTCTAATGTCTTTTCAAGATTTTCTGCACCTTTTGTTGTAAGGACAGTCATTTCTTTGGTGCTTGAGAAAAGCGCATCGTTTGTTTTTCTAAGATCTACAAGTTGTTCTTTTAAAGCGTCTAGACTGGCATCAGCAACTGCTTTATCAGAAAGGCAACTGTTTAATTTAACAGTAGCAGTGTTGAGTAAATCTTGGGTAGTTTTTAATTCTTTTTGGGCAGCCAATAATTCTTTACTGGGGCCGCAAGAAGTTACAGTAAGCAGGGAAATTAACCCAAGTACAAATATTTTTTTCATCTTGTATTGTTTTTAAAAATGTTAAGTAAAACTATAAAATTAACGGACACAAATAAAAAATATTATAATTTAATGTGTATTTAATTTTTTGAATGATTTGATTTTCAATACATAGTATTTCAAAACAATTGAATTAATGCCTTTGTGTTGCATTCGATTTTTATTTTTATATCGGTAGGTTAGGGCGTAGTGTAATAGGCTGTAAAAACTTAAATGTGCTTTTACGACCGCTATAAAAGATTTGAATCTTCCCATAAGCAGCAGTCTGACGCCAGCAAAACCATCTAAAATTAATCTTGTAAAAATTATCAAGAATAAAGGGTGAGTGCTATTTTTAGTCAGCATTATTAGATTGTTTCTAAAGTTTAAAAATATTTTTTTAGGACTTAAGATATTTAAGCTTTGCCCCCCCAAGTGAAAAACGGTAGAATTACCAACATAAAAAACCTTCTTGCCTTGATGATGCGCCCGCCAACACAAATCAATTTCTTCCATATGAGCAAAAAATTTAGCATCAAACCCATTAAGATCATTAAAGGTTGTTCGACGGATAAAAAAACAAGCTCCTGATGCCCAAAATAGCGGGCAATTATTGTCGTATTGCCCCAAGTCTTCTTCAATGGATTCAAATATTCTCCCCCTGCAGTAGGGATAGCCTAACTGGTCAATAAAACCACCTGCTGCACCTGCATATTCAAATTTATGTGGTTTTTTTTCATCTAATATTTTGGGTTGAATAATGCTAATTTCTGGTTCCGTTTCAAACACTTTAACAACAGGGTTTATCCAATCTTGTGTTACCCTAACATCTGAATTTAAAAAGCAAAATACATTTGCATTGATATCTTTTACGGCTTTGTTATAGCCTTCGGCATAGCCGTAATTTTTCACCAATTTAACAATGTGTATTTGGGGATATTTTTTTTCAACAAATGCTATGGAGTCATCAGTAGAGCCATTGTCTGCTATATAGATATCATTCCCCTTACTAAAGGCTAAGACGGAAGGTAAAAACCGCTCTAAAAGCTTTTTTCCGTTCCAGTTTAATATGATGACGGCAACTTTCAAATGAAATTCTTTTTTTGTGAATAATTCGGGAGGGATTCTATGAAATTATAACCATCAGAAGTCAGATTCATATTGCAATAATAATGATTTAACCCATTGGTGACCATTAAAAATGAGGCGTCTAAGTGGCTGTTGTAACGGGCAATTTGATCAAATGTATTTTGATTTATATTTACATTTGGCGCTTTGCATTCAACAATACAGTGCACACTTCCATCATTGTTATAAATAACAATATCATATCGTTTTGACAGCTCATTAAGCTTAATTTGCTTCTCTACGTTTATTAGGGATGCAGGATATTTTTTTTCTTGTATCAGAAAATTTAAGCAATGTTGCCTGACCCATTCTTCTGGCTGTAGTAACACAAATTTTTTGCGAATTTCATCAAAGATATGAGTTTTATTTTCGCTATTTTTGAGTCTAAAGTTGTAGGATGGAAAATTTAATTTTTTCACAATACAAATTTGCTAATTTTTTTCTAAATGCACACTGCGCAATCCATTATTAATGACTTAAAAGCTGGAAAAGTTCAATCCCTTTATTTTTTGATGGGGGAGGAACCCTTTTTTATTGATCAAGTTTCTACTTATTTTGAAACAGCGCTGTTGCCCGAAGCCGCTCGCGGTTTTGATCAGACCGTTGTTTATGGAAAGGATACGACAATTGATATGCTCGTTTCCAATGCCAAAAGGTACCCAATGATTTCAGATCGACAACTGATTATTGTCAAAGAAGCTCAAAATTTAAGTCGAACTATAGAGCAACTTTTGCCATATGCAAAACAACCTCAGCCTTCAACAACCTTGGTTTTGTGTTATAAATACAAGTCATTAGACAAGCGTAAAGCCCTTTACAAAGCACTTTCAAAACAGCATATAGTGTTGGACAGTAAACGGATTTATGACAGTAAAATACCAGCTTGGATTTCCAGTCATCTTCAAAATAAAGCACTTCAGATCACACCAAAGGCGGCTCACTTATTGGCTGAGTTTTTAGGGAATGACTTGGCGAAAATTGCCAATGAGCTTGGAAAGTTAGAACTTGTTGTTGGAGAAGATCGCAATATAACTCCTGAACTTATTGAACACAATATTGGTATTTCAAAGGATTTCAACAACTTCGAGCTTCAAAATGCATTGGCTAACGGCAATCAGGTAAAAGCCTATCAGATTGTACAATATTTTTCCAAGAACTCAAACCAACACCCCATCGTTCTTACTATTGCAACACTTTACAGTTTTTTCTCAAAAATAATGACACTTCATACTGTTGACAGTCAAAACCCACAAACCATGGCCAAGGCCATAGGAGTCAATCCTTACTTCTTAAAAGATTACACAATGGCTGCAAGGCATTTCCCGATGCGCCGTATCAGTGGGGTCTTTGAAACCCTCCGACTTATGGATGTCAAAAGTAAAGGTGTAGACGCGAATTTAAGCCCTAAAGATTTGTATCAGGAACTCTTATTTCGAATTTTTAAAGTCTAATATTTTCTATTTCTGCAGTTGTTTTTTGGCAAAGATTGCCGCCCCGACAATTCCAGCATTGTTTTTTAATTCGGCAGCTTTAAATGCAGTATTTATGTGAATATATTGTTCAAACTGCGCAATTTTCTTACTCACACCGCCCCCCAAAATAATAAGATCTGGATTAAAACTTTTTTCGATGTGATTTAAAAAGAAATTGACGCGTTTACCCCATTTTTTAAAATCCCATTCCTTGCTTTTTCTGGCAGCATCAGAAGCAAAAAATTCCATGATATCCCCTTTTTTTCCATAGAGTCTCCCGAGTTCAAAATTTGAAAGTAATTCACCATTAAAAAAAACACCAGACCCAATGCCAGTGCCCAAGGTTATGGTCATAACCAAACCATTTTGGTTTTTACCCGCTCCGAACTCCATGACTCCCATGGCTGCTGCATCGGCATCATTGACTACAAAAAAAGGCGGTCCTATTCTAGATTTAAACAAGGCATCCAGTTGGGTATCTTGAATGGAAGGGTCTAAATTTCCAAAATGCATGGCTTTCCCATTTTTAATAATGGTTGGAAATGATACGCCAACAGGTCCATTCCATTTAAAAGAATTGCAAAGACTTTCAATGACATCAGAAATGGCTTCTGGCAGGGCTGGTTTTGGAGTTGGAATGCGTAAACGGTCGCTTACTAATGTGCCATTCTCAGTGTCCACAACAGCGCCTTTTATTCCAGAGCCTCCAACATCGATTCCAAGTATTTCCATAATTTATTGAATTAGTTTCTCAATTTGTAGTTGATATTCGTATTGCAAATCTTCGTGAAGTTTTAGCGTCTTTTTTCGAGATGCCTCAACTTGCCGATTGTATAAGTTTGTGAGTGTTTTATTATTAAAAATAGATGGCCGAATGGTTTTCATCTTGCAGCAAAAATAAAGCAATAATTCAACCTCTGTTTCGGGGGCGTTGGAGTAGCGAGAAAATTTTCTAATACGACGTAGTATTTTACGTACGCTTTTTTTGATAAAAAAATAACGGTTGGTGTTGATCTCATCAAAAAGTTTGTCCAATTGTGATTTAATACTTTGTACATATTGGAGCTCATCTTCAGATTCAAAAATTAAATAGGTGAGGAGCTCTTTGTTTTCAAGTTTAAAACGCGCAAGTCGCAAACAGAGCTGTTGAAGCGCTTGGTGGTCTAGATGTGCTAACGCTTTTCTCAGAGTGACGATGCTGGCTGCTTTCATAGGCTTTGTAATATTACAATTTTTGAAAAAGACTTGCAATAATGAATTTGTTTTTGTTGCTCACCATTTAAGGAAATACTTTATTAATAATTACTTAAACATAAATACAATTCGTAGCGTATGTGTATTTTAGCGGCAAATTATGGATTCTATTACACAAATAGTATTGGGCGCTGCCTGCGGTGAGGCTGTTTTAGGAAAAAAAATTGGCAATAAAGCCCTATTTTTTGGCGCTATTGGAGGTACACTTCCAGATTTGGATGTGTTTGTTGGTGATTGGTTGTATGACAGCCAAATCCAATCCATGGCCTATCACAGGGGTTTTATGCATTCCATTTTTTTTGCAATTCTAGGAAGTCTAATACTAGGCTTCTTGCAACATTGGATTTACAACCGTGGCAAGCGTATGGGTAAAATAAGGCGTCAAGAATGGATTCAACTCTTTTTTTGGTCTTTTCTTACCCATTCAATTTTAGATTGCTTTACAGCTTATGGCACACAACTGTTCGCTCCTTTTTCAAATTACAGAGTTGCCTTTGATAATATTTCAGTAGCCGATCCTTTGTATACACTTCCTTTTTTGATTTGTCTTATTGTAATGATGTTTTTTAAGCGCAGTTCTAAAACGCGTTCTATTTTATTAAAATTAGCTTTTGGAATCAGTTCTTGTTATATGCTTTTTACCTTAGCAAATAAAGCCTATGTTCACAACGTTTTTAAATCATCACTACAAGATCAAGGTATTGAATACCTTCGTTTCAGGACGCAGCCCACGATATTAAACAATATACTTTGGTATGGGATTGCAGAGTCTGAGTCATGTTATCATGCGGCCCTATATTCAATATTAGATGGCTCAAAAGCACCAAAAAAATGGCAAAAAATCCCTAAAAACCATGAATTATTGCCTACTGAAGATCAGGATATTAAAACTTTAATTTGGTTTTCAAATGGTTTTTACAGCATTTCTGAGACGTATGAAAAAGAAGCTTTTATCTTTAAAGATTTAAGGTATCCACTTATTGATGAAGAGGATTCGAACTCTTCGGTTTTTAGTTTTTTGATTAAAAAAGAAAACAACAATTGGATGCTACAGCCAATTTACATGGACCAACCTAATGAAAAAAACTTCGAAGATTTTTGGAACCGACTCAAGGGGATTTAAACAACACCCACAGATTGCATGCATTTAAACATGGCCTTGTAAGTACGTTCGATATCATTGTCAAGTCCCACAGAAAAACGAATTAAGCCTTCACTGAGGCCCATAATTTTTTGTTCTTCCTCGGATATTTCTGAAGAAGTTGAAGTGCCAGGGGCGCTAAACAGGGTTTTGTAAAACCCGAGACTAACGGCTAAATACCCTAAGTTTTCATTTTGCATTAACTCCATCAAGTTGTTTGCGTTTTTTAAGCTCCCTACATCAACTGTAAGCATACCGCCAAATCCAAATTCAGCATTCATTTGGGCTTTAAACACATGGTGTGAAGGGTGCGAAACAAGACCAGGATAAACAGTTTTTAAACCTAATGATTCAAATTTCTGTGCTAAATACAAGGTATTTGCACTGTGCTGTTTGATGCGAATATGAAGGGTGCGCAGGTTTTTTAGAATGGATGCAGCGCGTAGGCTATCCATTGTCGCTCCTAACAACATGGCGGCACCATCGTTAACATTCCTTAAATTATCAATACATTCTTGAGATCCACAAACAACCCCCCCAATCGCATCACTGGCACCGTTTATAAATTTTGTTAAACTGTGTATTACGATGTTTGCGCCAAGTTTTTTTGGGGATATTGATAAAGGCGAAAAAGTGTTATCAACAACCAATTGAAGCTTGTGTTTTTTTGCAATTTTTGAAAGCGCAGTAATATTAGCAACCTCAAGCAAAGGGTTGCTTACAGCTTCACAATACAATATTTTACTGTTTTTTGTAATGGCCGCTTCAATCGCCTTCAAACTCGTAATGTCTACAAAAGATGTTTGTATGTTAAATTTGGGTGCGAAGTTTTTGAGAAAAGCATAGGTGCCTCCGTAAATGGTTCGACTCGACACCACGTGATCTCCTGCGCTGCAAAGTTGCATGATAACAGAAGTAATGGCTCCCATACCAGAAGAGAAGACATTGGAGGTTTCGGTTCCTTCCATGGCTGCAAGCGCTTTACCAAGATAGAGATTTGAGGGCGAGCTGTGTCTTGAATATAAATAGCAGCCATCCGCATTGCCTTCAAAAGTGTCAAACATTGTTTTAGCAGAAAGAAAGGTATAGGTTGATGCATCAGATATTGATGGATTAATGCCGCCAAATTCGCCAAAGTATTGTAAATCTTGAATGGAGTCTGCAGGTTTCATATTTAAAAAGGTTAATTTTAGTCAAATATCAATATAAAATGATGTAAAAACAATAGAATTATATTTAATGTGAAAATAAATCTTATTTAAGTTTAATAATTAGATAATTATTTTATAAATTTATTTTTAATTATACATTTAACGTTTTTTTTTCGATATGAAATTAGATGCTCTAGACCTTTCCATCCTTAGACTCCTGCAAAAGGACGCTAAACTCACAAACAAAGCCCTTTCATCAAAACTTTCACTGTCTGTAACTGCCATCTATGAGCGCATAAAAAAGTTAGAGAAATCAGGTGTAATTGCTAACTATGTGGCGCTGGTTTCCAAAGAAAAAGTAGCGCGGTCATTTATTGCTTTTTGCCACATTAAACTCACCCAACACACCCAAGACAATGTGAAACAGTTTGAAAAAGAGGTGGTTAAAATTGAAGAAGTTTTGGAATGTTATCATTTAAGTGGGGATTATGATTATCTTTTGAAAGTACATGTTGAAGATATGGAAGCCTACCGTCAGTTCATGCTTGAAAAGCTCACAAAACTAAACCACATTGGAAGTACTCACAGCATGTTTATGATCAATCAAGTAAAACATACAACAGCCCTTAATATTTAGATAAAAAATCACTTTTCATTGCAATGAAGTTTGTATTTTTGTCATTGTTTAAATTAAACTATTTTTTATGAATTCTTACGATGTTGCCGTCATAGGATCCGGACCTGGAGGCTATGTTTCCGCCATACGTTGTGCACAATTGGGAATGCGCGTGGCCATTATTGAAAAGTATGCTACAATGGGAGGAACCTGTTTAAACGTTGGCTGTATCCCCAGCAAAGCACTTCTAGATTCTTCACATCATTTTGAAGACGCTGTCAAACATTTTGACACTCATGGTATTGAATTGCCTGGAGAAGTGAAAGTCAACCTTGATAAAATGATGCAACGCAAGCAAGGTGTTGTAGATCAAACAACCGTCGGCATTGATTTTTTAATGAAGAAAAATAAAATTGACACCTACCAAGGCGTTGGTAAATTCAAAGATGCTACTCACATTCAAATTGACGGTGAAACAGCCATAGAAATAGAGGCCAAACACACTATTATTGCAACAGGGAGTAAGCCTACTAAACTTCCTTTTGTTAAAGTAGACAAAGAACGCATCATTACTTCCACAGAAGCTTTAAAGCTTACGGAAATTCCCAAGCATCTGATCATTATTGGAGGTGGTGTCATTGGTTTGGAATTGGGGCAAGTCTATAAGCGATTGGGGGCTGAAGTTACGGTCATAGAATACATGGACCGCATCATTCCAACCATGGATAAAAGTCTTTCTAAAGAGCTCAACAAAGTCCTAAAGAAACAAAAATTTAAAATTAACTCCTCTCATAAGGTCACTTCTGTAACTAGAGATGCAGACACCATTTTAGTGAAAGCAGAAAATAAAAAAGGAGAAGTTGTTAGTTTTGAGGGAGATTACTGTCTAGTCTCTGTAGGTCGAAGTGCTTATACTGCAGGTCTCAATGCGGAAGCTGCTGGGGTTCAACTAAACGAACGAGGACAAGTGGAGGTCAATACGCATTTACAAACAACTGCTAAAAATATTTACGCTATTGGAGATGTTATCAAAGGGGCTATGTTAGCCCACAAAGCCGAAGAAGAAGGCGTTTTTGTCGCTGAAACAATTGCAGGACAAAAGCCACATATTAATTACAATTTAATTCCTGGTGTGGTATACACCTGGCCAGAAGTGGCTTCTGTTGGAAAAACTGAAGAAACCTTGGAAAGCGCCGGCATCGCTTATAAATCCGGGCAATTTCCGATGCGTGCCTTGGGACGCAGTCGCGCCAGTATGGATTTAGATGGATTTGTTAAAATTCTTGCAGACGCCAAAACCGATGAAATTCTAGGGGTGCATATGATTGGCGCCCGTTGTGCGGATCTTATCGCTGAAGCCGTCGTAGCGATGGAGTTTCGTGCTTCTGCAGAAGATATCTCTAGGATGTCGCATGCTCATCCAACTTTTGCTGAAGCGATCAAAGAAGCCGCTTTGGCAGCGACGCAAGACAGAGCACTACATATTTAAATATTGTAAACTACTTCTTAAATTTACAAAAACATAATTCTATTTGAGACGTGCTAAGGAAATAGAGGTCAATGATATTCCGGATTTTAAAATAAAACTGTTAAAATGGGCGCAGTCTTATAGTGAAGTCACTTGGCTGGATTCGAACCAATGTTCACAAGCTTACAGCAATTTTGATGCGGTTTTAGCAGTAGATGCATTTACTAGCCTTCAAACAGGCTTTGATCAAGCCTTTGCTCAACTTCACAATTATCATTTAAAGACTTCGGATTGGATATTTGGCTATTTATCTTATGACCTAAAGAACAACTTAGAAGATTTAGAATCTAGTAATTTTGATGGTTTGCGATTTCCAGAGTTATTTTTCTTTCAACCTAAGAAACTATTTTTCTTTAAGAACAGTACTGTTACCATTCAGTATTTGGACTGTGTTTTTAAAGAGATGGACAATGATTTATTTCAAATTAAAAATGCTGCTACAAGTACTTTTAATGGCATTAAACACAACGCGCTAAAAATTAAACCCAGGGTATCTCAGCAGGACTATATTGATTTAATCCATAAACTGAAATCACACATTCAAAGAGGCGATATTTATGAAGCCAATTTTTGCCAAGAATTTTATGCCAAAGGTGAAATTGATCCTTTATTAACCTTTGAACGCTTGCAAGATTTGTCATTACCGCCTTTCGCTGTTTTTTTTAAGAATAAATCCCATTTTCTCCTTTCAGCATCTCCAGAGCGTTACTTAAAAAAAGAGGGAAATTTATTGATTTCTCAACCCATTAAGGGTACAGCAGCCAGGTCTTCTAATGCAACTGAAGATTTAAATCTAAAAAACAATCTATTGGCGGATCCAAAGGAGCGCAGTGAAAATGTTATGATTGTAGATCTGGTTCGGAACGATCTCTCACGAATTGCCAAAAAGGGGAGTGTTCTTGTAGAAGAATTACACGCAATTTATTCATTCAAACAGGTGCACCACTTGATTTCAACTATCAAAGCCGAGTTACGTCCAGAAATTTCTGCAGTTGATGCCATCTGCGCCTCTTATCCAATGGGTAGTATGACCGGAGCGCCTAAAATTTCAGCCATGAAAATCATCGAAAATTTGGAGTGCAGCAAACGTGGCCTTTACTCAGGTTCTGTAGGGTATTTCACTCCAGACAGTGATTTTGATTTCAATGTGGTCATAAGAAGCATTTTGTACAATGCTAAGACGTCTTATGTTTCCCTTTCAGTTGGCAGTGCCATCACTGCCAAAAGCGTTCCTGAAAAAGAATACGAAGAATGTTTGATCAAAGCCAAGGCTCTTATCGAAGTTTTGGAAAATTAATTTTTACTTTTGCTGCATGCTTGAAATATTTAAAGCACATATCAAATTAAACTTCCCAACCTTATTTAGGGATAAAATCTTATTGGCTTGTTCGGGTGGAGTTGACAGCATGGTGTTGACCCATTTGTGTCAAAAATTAAATTTAAACATAACATTGGCCCATTGTAATTTTTGTTTGCGGGGTGATGAAAGCAATGTAGATGAAGCATTTGTTGTGGGTTATGGTAGCAAGCAAAACATTCCTTTTTTTTCAAAACAGTTTGATACACAATCATTTGCTGATAATTCAAAACATTCAATTCAAATGGCTGCGAGAGAATTGCGCTATAATTGGTTTCAAAGTCTTTCTGAGCAACACCAATTCAACTGTGTTTTGACAGCCCACCATGCCGATGATAATTTAGAAACCTTTTTCATCAATCTTAGTCGCGGTTCCGGTCTTGATGGTCTGGTTGGGATTCCTAAAAAAAACAGTCGCTTCTTACGTCCTTTATTGCCATTTTCAAGAGATCAGATTTTGAAATATGCTCAAAAACATCAAATTAAATGGAGAGAAGATAGTAGCAATGTAAGTTTGAAATACCATCGCAACCAGCTGAGACACAAATTAGTAACAGTTTTAAAAGAAATTTATCCCAATATTCTTGAATCTTTAACCAAAACACAGTCACATTTAGAGGCTTCAAAAGAACTACTTGAAAGTCATATGCACGATATTGAAGAACAAGTGATTGTCAAAACTAATCTGGGTGAAATTCATTATGATATATATGCCTTAAAAGTATTGAAATCAATGCCGCTGTATTTGTTTCCACTGTTTAATAAATATGGATTTTCTGACTGGAAAGCGCTTTCTAAATTATTGGATGGACAATCAGGAAAAAAGATGCTGTCTAAAACCCATACGCTTATAAAAGACCGTCAAGTTTTAATATTATTAAGCAATGATTTGCCAACAGTTACTAGCCAAAAAATTGAATCTGAAAATGAAATTCCTTTTATTGAAAATTTAGGGTGTCATCTAAAGATCGATAAGGTTTCAGTATTGGATTCATGCGATTCTAATACCATTTATGTTGATTTTGAAAAGCTTCAATTTCCTTTAGAATTAAGAACCTGGAAAAACGGAGATTATTTTTATCCAAAAGGCATGAAGGGTAAAAAGAAAATCAGTAAATTTTTTAAAGACGAAAAAATGTCACTTACTGAAAAGGACAAAGCCTTATTGTTATGCTCTGACGCTCAAGTTGTTTGGGTTGTTGGAAGGCGTCAAGATTCCCGATTTGTAGCTTCTAAAACAGATACTTTAATGTGTAAAATTAGCTTACAATATGCCACAGATTAAAAGTCGGTACAAACCATCTCTGCCGTTCAAAAGTGGATTCATTTCAACGGTGTACTCTGGTCTAATCCGCTATATTAAATACCCACAAAAACGAGAGCGCATAAAGCTCAGTGACGGCGATTTTTTAGATTTGGATTGGAGTTACGCTTCTGAGCCTACAAATAGTTTGGCTATCATTTTACATGGAATGGAAGGTCACGGGCAGCGCCCTTATGTTTCAGGAATTGCCCGTCATCTAAACACACAGCATATGGATGCAATTTGTGTCAATTTTAGAGGTTGTAGTGGACAAATTAATACTCATTTTTTTAGTTTTCATTCTGGCCAAACAGAAGATTTAAAGGATGTTATTGCCCATGTAATTTCAAACCATAATTACGATTCAATTTTTTTAAATGGAATTAGTTTAGGAGGTAATATTGTTTTAAAATACCTTGGGGAAACTTCAGATGTTCCAAAGCAAATTAAAGCGGCAATGGCGGTTTCTGTTCCAATAGATTTAGCGGGTTCTTCAAAAGCGCTTCACAGCTTTAAAAATTGCTTTTTTCATATTTACTTTATGATTGCATTAAAACTGAAAGTAAAGCAAAAGCATCGACAATTTCCAACTAAAATTTCAAGACTTTCATTATGGCGCATATGGACGCTTCGTTCATTAGATGAGATATACACCTCTCGAGCCAATGGCTTCAAGGATGCAGCGCATTATTATAATAAATCGAACAGTTTACAATATTTACCAGCTATAACGACTCCAGTTCTGATTCTTAACGCATTGAACGACACTTTTTTAACAGAAACCTGCTACCCAAACGCCATAGCTGAAGATAATCCGTATATTTATTTAGAAACCCCCAAATATGGTGGTCATGTAGGATTTATTTTGCCTGGCGGGGTCTATTACAACGAATTGCGTGCTGCGGAATTTTTCTTAGAATTCAAGTAAATGACTATAAACAAGGTTTAATGGAAAGCCCATAACATTGAAATAAGACCCTTCTATTTTTTCTACCCCAACCTGTCCAATCCAATCTTGAATCCCATAGGCGCCAGCTTTGTCAAGTGGTTTATAATTATTCACATAGAATTCAATTTCTTCGATTTTTAATTTTCTAAAAGATACTTTGGTTAAAGCATTAAAGGTCTGTTGTTTTTCTGTTGATGTAAAACATACCGATGTAATAACTTTGTGAGTTGAGTTGCTCAGATTTTGAAGCATTTCAATAGCATGCTTTAAAGATGTTGGTTTGCCAATTGCATTGTTCCGATGCCAGACGATAGTATCGCTAGTGATGAGTAAATCATTGGGTTTTAAATTCTTTTTAAAAGCATTGGCTTTCAAAATGGACAAATAATCTGAAATCTCATGACCTGAGAGCTTTTGAGGATAAACTTCATCAACGGGTTTTACACAGATTTCAAAAGGCACTCCCAACTGTTTTAATAAATCTTGTCTTCTAGGGGAACCAGACGCTAAAATTAAACGGCGTTTGTTTAATTGTTCTTTTAGCATTTCCTTAATCGCAATTGGCTTCAAACCCTTTTAACCAGTGCCCTTGAATCTTTAGTATTTGCTCTATAATATCTCTTGCGGCACCATGTCCTCCATTAATATGAGAAATGTATTGAGCATTTGCTTTGACTTCTGGTGCAGCGTCTTGCGGGCAACAAGGCAATCCAACCAATGACATGGCAGGTATATCTGGAATGTCATCACCCATGTACATGATTTCATTTTTATCTATACCCAAATCCAACATTAGTTTTTTCAAGTTTTTAATTTTATTGTGTGCTCCGAGTATAATATTTTTTAGCCCCAGACCTTCCAATCGTTTTCTAACCCCTTCGTTACTGCCTCCAGAGATGATGCAGACATTAAGCCCTGAATCAACAGCAACTTTCAATGCAAATCCATCGCGCGTGTTCATTTTTCTAAGCATTTCTCCATCTGAAGTTACCAAAATAGAGCTATCTGTCAAGACGCCATCGACATCAAATACAAGTGTGGTTATATTTTTTAATAGTATTTTGTAATTTTTTTTAGTCATGAGTGTATTGAATTGATTGTGTTAGAATTTCATAAATTTTTTGATATTTTGGCGTCCTCTCCAGTAATTTTAAATGCTGATTAATGGTTTTTTTATCGTTGCGTATTGCGGGGCCAGTTTGTGCCATATAAGGCGATAGCTTTTGCAGTTTTTGAATGGTTTCCTGCATAAGGGGTTTTAAAATATCAAATTCTAGACCCTCGCGATCTGTTAGTTCATGTGCTATGCGATAGAGTTGGTTTGTGAAGTTATTGACAAACACCGCAGATAAATGAAGGGATTGACGTTGTTCCGATTGAATAAAATAGATTGGACTTCCCAAAGCTTCAGCAACTGATTTTAACAATTTTCGATCGCTCTTGTCTGTTGTTTCAATACAAATTGGAACGTTTATAAAATCTAAATCTGATGTCTTTGAAAATGTTTGTAAAGGATAAAAAACACCTTTTCTATTTTTTTTATTAAGAAATCTCATAGCAACGCTTCCTGATGTGTGAACAACCAAACGATTTTCAAATGGTAACGCATTTGAGATAGTCTCAACAGCTGAATCGCTTACGGCAAGAATGTAAAGGTCAGCAGGTTTTAGCTGCATTAGATCATTGCAAAAATTTACACCATATAAACCTTTTTCAGGGCCTATTTTTGATCGATTATACAATTGCTCCAAATGAAGACTTTCTGTAGCTTTAATAGCTTTGCAAAACTGTGTTCCTACCTGTCCTGCTCCTATTACTGAAATTGTAATCATTGAGCTAAATTAAGCCATTCTGTTATGTTTTAAAAGTGAAAACCGCGCTTTATCTTTTTTTTTAGTCAAATTACTGTTAAAACAGAATGATTAAAATTACTTTTTTGTAAAAAGTAAGTACCTTTGCTGCTCACTAAATTTTGTAGTTGTCCTATGCTCAAAAAATTAGCCAGTATCCTTTTTTCAACCCGTTTAACAGCCACGCTGTTTATATTATATGCTCTGGCTATGGCTGTGGGAACTTTTATGGATCAAGGTCAAAGCACCTCACCAACTCCTTACTCAAGAACTCTAATTTACAATGCTTGGTGGTTTGAAGCAATTATGATGGTATTTATGGTTAATTTTGTTGGAAACATCTTCAAATACCGTCTATTTAGAAAGGAAAAATGGGCAACACTCACCCTTCATTTATCATTTATATCCATTTTACTAGGCGCATTTATCACTAGATATTACGGATATGAGGGCATGATGTCTATAAGAGAGGGGGCTACTGAAAATACTTTTTTATCTCAAAAGACTTATCTAACAACCTACATCGATGGCGACTATGAGGTTAATGGTCAATTGTTGCGACGCTCAAAAAGCGATGCAGTTGATTTCTCTCCAAGACTTGAAAATGAGTATAAATTGGAAACCACATACGGAAATTCCCCAGTTTTAGTGGAGTTAATCGATTTTATATCTGGCGCTGAAGAGGACATAGTCCCTGACAAAAATGGGGATTATTATCTAAAGCTTGTAGAGGCGGGTAGTGGTAGGCCTCACAACCACTTTTTGAAATTGGGTCAAGTCAGTAACATACACAACGTACTTTACGCACTTAACAAGCCAACTTCTGGAGCCATTAATTTAACTTACTCCGAGGATGGGGGATTGACCATACAGTCACCTTTTGAGGGTGAATTTATGACCATGGCTACGCGGCAGCAAGGTCGCTTGGTTAAAGACAGCGTTCAACCCTTGGCCTTAAGATCTAGATATCTGATAGGAAATCAAGCTATTGTGTTTCCAAAACCAGTTGTTAAAGGCGTCTTTGACGTTGTTAAAAAATCTGAATTATTAAAAGGAGATGAGGACGGAATCGCTTTAAAAGTTACTACTAGAGGTGAAACAAAAATCGTTAAATTATTAGGTGGTCAAGGCATCAATAATCCTTTTAAACAGATAAAGGTTGGTGGTCTTGATTTTGCCTTTAAATATGGCTCTAAAGTCCTGGAATTACCCTTTGATATTAAACTCAATGACTTTATCGCAGAGCGTTATCCAGGAACTGAAAAAAGTTACGCCTCTTTTGAAAGTAAAGTCACTGTTTTTGATTCTGTGGAAGGTGAGTTCGACTTTCATATCTACATGAATAATATTTTAAAACACCGCGGTTATCGTTTTTTTCAATCTTCTTTTGATCCCGATGAAAAAGGGACTGTCCTTTCTGTGAATCACGATTATTGGGGGACTTGGTTTACCTATTTGGGTTATTATTTGCTGTATTTTGGATTGCTAGCTATTTTACTCAGTAAGGAGGCTCGAATGGAATTTTTAAGAAAACAATTGGGCAAAATCAAAAGAAAAAAGGCAAATCTAACAGTTATTTTAAGTTTAATTTCTCTTGGTCTTTCCGCACAAATAAACCATAACACAAATCATAAGTTTCAACGCCCCAGCCAACAACAGTTGGATTCCATTTTAGCGCAAAATATAACCCCTGAGTCAGCTTCAGATCGCTTTGGGTATTTAGTCATTCAAGATGCCGATGGTAGAATGAAGCCAGTGAATACATACGCTTCAGAACTTTTGAGAAAATTATCCAAAAAAGACCACTACCAGAATTACACAGCCGATCAGGTATTCCTGTCCATGCAAGAGAGTCCTCAACTTTGGTATAATGTGCCCATTATTTATTTGAAATTAAAAAAGTCCGACACTATTCGAAGCATTATAGGGATTCCAAAAGATCAAAAATATGCTGCGCTTGTAGATTTTTTAGACATCAATTTAAACTACAAACTAGGGCCTTATCTTGAGGATGCCTACAGCGCCCAAGTTCCCACAGCCATTCAAAAAGAATTGAAAACAGCGGATCAACGTGTCAGTCTTCTTTTTAATACGCTTGAGGGCGATGCTTTGCGATTGTTTCCAATTCCAGATGATATCAACAGTAAGTGGGTTTCACCAAGAGAATTTATCCAAAAAGATTTGGTTCTTAAAGACTCTTTGTACGCCAACTTTATTCGTACTGGCTTCCTAGCTTACATGGCAACATTACAGAATGAAAAAGTTCAAAAAAATGGAGAATTTTCTCAAAGTGATAAATTATTGGACGCGATCAAAAAAACTCAAGTCAAATATGGCGCTGAAGCCATGCTTTCAGATAAAAAAATCAATGCTGAAATTACTTACAATAAATACGATATTTTTAAAAAGCTTTTCAGTTGGTATGTGTATACGAGCAGTCTAATGTTTGTCTTATTAATTGTTCAGATTTTAAGAGATAAGAGCAAAATTTTAAATATTTCTATAAATGTTTTCAAAGCTTTGGTGTACTTGTGTTTTGCACTGCATACCGCCGGACTTGTTGCAAGATGGTATATTTCAGGACATGCACCTTGGAGTGATGCCTATGAATCTATGATTTATGTGGCCTGGGCAACTATGGCCTTCGGTGTCATGCTTGGATACAAGAGTAATCTAACATTTGCTTCTACCGCTTTTGTTACTGCCATGATTTTAATGATTGCACATTGGAATTGGATGGATCCCTCGATTGGTAACTTACAGCCTGTTCTCAATAGTTATTGGTTGATGATACACGTGGCGGTCATTGTAGGGAGTTATGGCCCTTTTGCCTTGGCGATGATTATAGGGCTAATAAGTTTGCTTTTAATACTATTGACTACCCCTAAGAATAAGGATAAAATGGAATTAAATGTAAAGGAGTTGACAGTTATCAATGAAATGGCAATGACTGTTGGTTTGGTAATGTTGACCATCGGGAATTTTTTAGGAGGTATGTGGGCCAATGAGAGTTGGGGGCGCTATTGGGGCTGGGATCCAAAGGAAACATGGGCATTGATTAGCATAATGATATATGCCTTTGTGATCCATATGCGACTTGTTCCCGGTTTGAGAAATAGGTTGGTATTTAACATCGCATCGGTCTTGGCTTTTGGGAGTATTTTAATGACCTATTTTGGCGTTAACTTTTATCTGGCTGGCTTGCATTCTTATGCCAAAGATGATCAAGAAATCAGTATTAATTATATTTTAACTGCCCTTGCAATCCTCACAACTTTAAGTGTTTTCGCATACTTAAAATATCGCAAATTTTATAAAAATTAAATTAAATCAGGCCTTTGATTTCATCAAAGCTAATTTCTTCATAATTAGTAATCAACTTGTCGGCCAATGTATAGTCCTGGTTTTTAGAGTTTTCTCCCTTGTAGGCTGTACAAAAGATACCCGCACTTTTGGCTGCTTTAATTCCGTTGGTTGAGTCCTCAATGACCATACATTCGTTAGGATTGACATTGGCTGCATTTGTTGCATTGATAAAAATTTCAGGATGAGGCTTGGATATTTTTAAATCCGCACCACTCAACTTATCTGTGAAGTAAGGATCAAGCTTGAAACGCTTTGTCACATTGTTAATTGTAAACATGGATGCGGAGGAGGCTAAAACGAGTGTTAATCCATTTTTGTGATATTCTTTTATCAGTTTTTCAACTCCAGAAATAAGTTGTAAATCATCATCTTCAAAAAATAGTTTTGTAAAATTGTTTCGTTTTATTTGCACCAATTCCTCTGGATTGTTTTTAAGATTAAAAAATCTGCAAAGTTGCATACAGATACTACGGGTTGATTGTCCAGTGAATCCATTGTACATTGCTTCGGAAACTTCAATACCCATTTTTTCGAACATTTGCAGGTAAGCTTTGTGGTGTAGAGGCTCTGTGTCAACAATAACACCATCCATGTCAAATAAAACCGCTTTGAGCATTAATTTAATTTTTAGCGAAGATATCATTTCGGTTGATATTTTTTTATTTTTGTAATTGATATAATCGCATTTTTACTTATTTTCGAATCAAAATCTTGCTTCAATGAAATTTATAAAACTATTAGGAGTTACTAACATACTACTGTTGATGTTATGTGTGTTGATCATTATCGTCTCAGAGTATTTGTTTTTCAATGTCGATAAATTACATGGGATTTTTGTTGGAATTTGGGCGCCTATGCTTGTGGGTCTTATGATATTTTTTAAACTCTTTCGCCTTGAACGCTAACGAAATCGTACTTTATTTTTCCATTTTTGTTTCCGTTTGTGTCGCAGTTTGGGCTTTTGTTTTGATCAAACAGTTTAATGATCTAGACAAGAAATAGTCTTTAATTTTTTTTAATGCTTAAAAGAGACATTGGTATAAATACAATTTGTACTCACACAGGAGCCGTTGAGGACGTTGTGTACGGTGGAGCAGTATCTCCTATCTATATGTCTACGTCTTATGATTTTATTGATAAATCAACCAAGCGATACCCTAGATATTTTAACACGCCCAATCAAGAACTTTTAGCAAAAAAAATTGCAATGCTAGAATCTGCTGAAGCTGCACTTATTTTTTCATCCGGAATGGCTGCTATTAGCAATATTATGCTTATGGTTTTAAAATCTGGAGACCATGCTGTAATTCAAAATGATATTTATGGTGGCACCCGTAATTTTATTGAGTCACATTTTAAATCTTATGATATAGATTATAGCTTTACAAAGAATTTAACCTCTAAGGCATTTAAAGATTGCATTAAAAAAAACACCAAACTAATATATATAGAAACGCCATCTAATCCAATGCTTAAATTGGTCGATATTTTTGCTATAGCAAAATTAGGGAAATCTAAAGGTATTGTTACAGCCATTGATAATACATTTGCGACCCCTATAATTCAAAAGCCAATTACATTGGGTATTGATATTGTTATACACTCCGCCACCAAATATTTTGGAGGGCATAGTGATATTACAGCTGGTGCTGTTGCATCTTCTAAAGAAATAGTTGATAAATTATGGGATTTGGCTAAGGATTTTGGTGGAAATCTTAGTGATTTTTCTGTGTGGATGTTGGAACGGAGCATGAAAACACTTGCAATCCGTGTCAAAGCACAACAAAAGAACGCTAAGAAATTAGCACGTTTTTTAGATAAACATCCCGCAGTTGCGGCTGTTTACTATCCGGGATTAAAATCTCATCCCAGCCATGATTTGGCAAAAACCCAAATGCGCGGATATGGGGCAATGCTTTCATTTGAACTTTATGAAAATTATTCAGCACAATATTTCTTAAAGTCCTTGAATTTAATAAAACCTTCTATGAGTTTGGCAGGCGTTGAAAGTACCATGATTATACCCAGTAAAACATCACATGCGTTGTTGTCTAAAGTCGATCGTAAAGCACAGGGGATATCTGATCAATTGATTCGTTTTTCAGTTGGAATTGAGTCTAAAAAAGATTTAATTTACGATATTGAACAAGCCTTAAATGTCTGTAAAAACAAAATTGATTATGAAAGTTGATATTCTTGCATTTGGAGCACATCCCGATGATGTTGAGTTGGGTTGTGGTGGTACGATATCAAAGGCCATTCAAGCTGGAAAAACCGTTGGAATTATTGATCTTTCAAGAGGTGAGTTGGGAACCCGTGGTACAGCTACAATTCGTGCTGCAGAAGCTGCAAAGGCTGCAAAAATTTTAGGAGTTGAAATAAGAGAAAATCTAAATTTACCAGATGGTTTTATTTTTAACAACAAAGAAAATCAACTAAAGGTCATTGAAAAAATTAGACAATATCAACCCGAAATTGTATTGTGCAACGCGATTGCTGATCGACATATTGATCATGGCAAGTCCAATTCATTAGTTCGAGAGGCATGTTTTTTAAGTGGTCTACAAAAAATTAAAACAAACGGGGCAGGAAGCAAGAATCAAAATTCTTGGCGCCCTAAGGCTACTTACAGCTATATTCAGTGGGATTCAATTCCACCTGATTTTGTCGTTGATATCAGTGGCTATATAGATCTAAAAATGAAAGCTGTAGCGGCCTATGAATCACAGTTTTATAATAGTGATAGTACAGAACTTGAGACTCCAATTTCAACTCAAAATTTTATAGATAGTGTTCGCTATCGCGCAGCCGATTTAGGTCGACTTACAAATACTGATTTTGCTGAAGGCTTCACATCTGAACGTTTGATTTCCGTTAATGATATTTTTGATTTAAAATAAAATTAAATTAAATCTTTTGTAAAAATCATAAATCCACTACATTTGTTGACGCATTTTTTTTGCGATATGGTGGTTGTAGCTCAGTTGGTTAGAGCGCCTGGTTGTGGTCCAGGAGGTCGTCGGTTCGAGACCGATCTTCCACCCAAAAAGTCCTTTCATCTTGAAAGGACTTTTTTTGTTTTCTTGATATTTTTTAAAATTAAAAAATGAATACTTAAAGTTATTTAAATTTTTTATCTACAATAATTCGCTCTTTTCTGTTGGCCAATTCCCAAGCGGTGTAAAATACAAGTTTAGCTCGATTTTCCAATAAATCAAATTGTATTTTATCTACAGTATCCGTTGCCTTGTGATAATCTTCGTGCGTGCCATTGAAATAGAAAATAATTGGAATATTTTTATTTGCGAAATTATAATGGTCCGAGCGGTAATAAAATCGATTGGGGTCGTTTTCATCATTGAAGTTATAATCGAGTTCTATACCTGTATATTTTTCATTCACCATTTCAGAAATTTCATGAAGCTCTGTGCTTAATCTATCACTACCAATTAAATAAATGTAGTTTCGTTTTCCTTTTTTTCGTTTTGGGTCTATTCTTCCTATCATGTCAATATTCAAATTGGCAACTGTATTTTTCAACGGAACAATTGGATCAAAATCAGTATAGTATTGAGAGCCAAGAAGTCCTTTTTCTTCCGCACTCACATGCAATAGAAGAATAGAGCGTTTTGGCCCATCTCCATTTTTAACTGCCTTTTGAAATGCTTCAGCTATCTCCAAAATGGCCACGGTTCCAGATCCATCGTCATCCGCTCCATTAAACACGTCACCGTGATGAACACCAATATGGTCGAGATGTGCAGAAATAACAATATATTCATTGGGATTTTCTGATCCAGGAATCAATGCTACCACATTTTTTGACACTAAAGACTCAAATGCGCTATTATAATCAATTTGGATATTGCTATAATAAATTCCATTTTTTTTCCGAATAAGAGAATTACCTATGCTGTCCCCAACTAAGAACCCATAAAAAGGATTTGAATTGACATTTAGGGATAAATTAGTTTCTTCCTCGCTTTGGTCTTTCCGCTTATAATAACGTGCATAGCGCTTGAATAATGATTCATCAATTAAAATAAAGGCAGCAGCGCCCATTTCTTTAGCTAAATTCTGTTTAGCACTTAAGGATTGTCGGTCATCAGACCACTTTGAAGTTTTATCAGATCCTGAAACAAAATAATTCCCTTCTTTATTTTTTGGTTCTCCGGAAATTGCAACCACTAATTTTCCAGAAACATCTATATTTTCGTAATCGTTGTATTTTGCGTCTTTAATGCCATGCCCAACATATATATAGGAATCAAAACGCATATTTTTAGTAGGTCCTGAAGAAACATTTATAAAATCTTGGTAGTAGCTGAATTTTTCCGAGTTTATAGAAATATTAACTTTCGGGGGCTTATTGAGTCTTAATGGAATATATTGAAAATAGTCACCATCTGGTTTAGCTGCTGAAACACCAATTTTTTGATACTCATCACGAAGATATTCCACCGCCATTTGTTCGCCCTTTGTACCTGCCTCACGTCCTTGAAAAGCGTCAGAAGCATAGATAGTAAGCATCGATTTCAGCTCTTTAGCTGTGATATCTTCTGCATAAAATATTGGATTTTGCGAATAGACAAAAGTTGAAAAAAGAAAAAATGAAATTAAAAAAATACGATACATAAGTCTGTGAATTAGGATCAAAAATATTGATTATTTAAGATTAACAAAGATTTTTTAATAATTAATTAAATATAATTTAAATTTATTTTCAATGATCTACTTCTTAAAATATCCATAAAGTGTACGTTTTTAACGATAAAAGTAAAAAAAAATCTCTTTTTTTTAGGTTTTCATAAATATTTTTTATATAATTTTGCATTATTAATCATAAACTAAAATAATTAATTATGAAAAAATTACTCTTAACTGCAGCATTATCAATTTTTGCTTTTGGTTCTGCTCAAATATCAACAAACGCTGGAACATTTAATAAGCCTTCTGCTGGTGATATTGCTTTTGAAATGCATTTCACTCCTAATTTACAGGGAAGTTCACAATTTGGAGAAGCTCAAGAAAATCTTACAGGTAGCACAATAGCTGTAATGATGAGAAAATGGAGAGACGACTCTAAGGCTGTAAGAATGTATGGTGATTTTAACTTGAATGGTTCTGATGCAGACGGTGCAGACACTATTATCAATGCTAAATTTGGTTATGGTATCGAAAATCATCTTGCTGGAGCTGAAAGATTATCAACTTTCTGGGGTTATCAAGGAGGTATTGCAATCGAAAACATCGGTGGAGATGATATAGACTTTGGTCTTGCTGGCGGAGTTTTCGTTGGTGCTGATTACTACATCATTCCTAAGGTTTATATCGGAACTGAGTTTGGTTTTGGTTTGGATGTTACGGCTGAAGGTGGTGACAACGGAAATACTACTTTTGAATTAGATCACAACCTTTCTGCTAACTTTAGAATAGGTTTTATGTTGTAATATTTTACAACTACAATAGAATTAAGGCGATGCTACCAGCATCGCCTTTTTTTAATGATTAGTAAAATCTCTTACTTCTTAAAACATCTATAAAGTGCATGTTTTTAACGATTAAAGTAAAAAAACTTCTTTTTTTTAGGCTTTGACAATTTTTTTTACTTAATTTTGTATTACTAATGATAAACAAAAAATTAATTATGAAAAAATTATTATCTATTGCTTTTCTTGCCTTTGTAGGTTTAACATTTGGTCAAGAGGATGGACCCAAGTTCAATGTAACTGGTTCTGTTGACGCTTATTTTAAAGCTAACTTATCTTCTGGTAATGACGGTCCTAACAACGTGTCTGGAAATTCTGGTGATCTTAGTGCATTTAATAACGATTCTGGGTTTTCTGCAGGATTAGCCAATGTTAACTTTACATACCAAGGTGAAATAGTAGGTTTTGTAGCTGATTTTGCATATGGACCTCGTATGGATTCTCAAGGTGGATCAATTACAATTGGAGAGGACGATGCTAATGAAGCTGGTTTTGTAAATGAGGCATATGTATATTGGAATCCTAGCGACAAGGTAACATTGATGATGGGACGTTTTAACTCCTGGATGGGATATGAGACAATGTCAGCTGCTAATAATTTTCACTACAGCATGTCACATATGTTTACATATTCAGCTAGAAACTTTAATGGTTTAGTAGCTCAATTCGACCTTGGTAACGACTTTAGAGCTGGAGTAGGTCTTATGAATCCAGCTGAAGTTTCAGTTGGTAATGATACAGGTAATTATTCCATTGCCGCTGGTTTTAGTTATAAAGAAACTACTGGTTTTTCATTTCTAGAAAGCGAAGACGCTTCTTACCTTGATTTCAAGATTGGATTTGATATAAGTGAGGATTTTAATATTAAATTGAATGCTCACATTGCTGATTTTGGTTTTGATTTTGATAACCCATTAGCAAATGTTGGTACAACATGGACTACAGCTCAAGTTAATGCTGTATCCCTAGGAGCTGAAGGATTTACTTCCTATTCTGTTTACCCGCAGCTCAAGTCTACTGATAATATGTCTTGGGGATTACGCTTAGAATATATGAAGTTCAATGCTGGTACAGACCTCGCGGTAGATACTACTGTTTTCACACCAACTTTTACTGCTAGATATTCTGTAGGAGATTTAACTATTATTCCAGAACTAAAATTAGATTCTGCTAGTGAAGATATTTTTACAGATGCTGATGGTGAAACCACAGATGGTTTAGCTGCCTTTAATTTAGCTGCTGTTTATACTTTTTAACAGAGTTAAATAAGATTAAAAATATTAAAGGGGGGCTTTTGCCCCCCTTTTTTATGCAATTAATTAAATTTTTGTAGTTTTGCTCAAACTAATTTAAAACAAACAAAATGAAAAAATTACTTTTATTAACTTTTATATTGACTGCATTTACGATTAATGCGCAAGACGTCACATTTGGTGCCAAAGCTGGTTTAAACTTTGCTAGTATGACAGGCGATGATGCAGATGGCTTTGATGGAAGAACTTCATTCCACCTTGGTGTTACAGCAGAAATAGCAGTTTCTGATGTTTTCTCTATACAACCTGAATTATTGTATTCTGGACAAGGTTTCACTGGCTCAGATAGCGAAGATGATGGTGGTACTGAAATTAATCTTGACATAACAGGAAGAGTTAATTACTTAAATTTGCCAATTATGGCAAAATATTATGTTTCAGATGCTCTAAGCTTAGAATTTGGTCCTCAAATAGGTTTTCTATTGAGCGCCGAATCTGAAACAGATGTTTCTGTTACTGATACAGCTACAGGTGTATCAGCATCAGAATCTAGTACGGTAGATTTTAAAGATGATTTAAAATCTACTGATTTTGCTTTAAATCTTGGAGCTGGATATAAATTGGATTCTGGTTTAAATTTTGGTCTTAGATACAGTATTGGTATGACCGATGTCCCAGATGCTGACTCTGATGGTTTTAAACATAGCGTTTTACAATTATCTGTAGGCTATAATTTTTAATAAATACAGATTAAATAATAAAAAGAGAAGTTTAGGCTTCTCTTTTTTTATGCCATAACTTTTGTATTTTTACAACATGAAAAAAATCATTATCATCAATGGTCCCAATTTGAATCTTCTAGGTAGGCGAGAGCCTGAAATTTATGGTTCTGAGTCTTTTGAAACTTATTTTAAAACACTACAAGAAGATTTTTCTGCTTTACATCTTGATTATTTTCAGTCTAATATTGAAGGAGAGCTTATTGACAAGCTGCATGAAGTTGGTTTCTCTTATGATGGCATTTTACTCAATGCTGCTGCTTATACCCATACGTCGGTTGGTATTGGAGATGCGGTGAAAGGCATTTCTACGCCTGTCATTGAAGTTCACATCTCAAACACTTACAACAGAGAAGAATTTCGTCACCAATCCTTTATTTCTCCAAATGCAAAAGGGGTCGTTTTAGGTTTTGGTTTAAAAAGTTATGCTTTGGCCTTACAAAGTTTCCAATAAACAAAAAAGACGACCAATGGCCGCCTTTAATTCAATTTTTATTTTTTTATTTAGATGTGAATGACCTCGTCATAGGCATCTGCAACCGCTTCCATAACGGCCTCACTCATGGTAGGGTGCGGGTGAATTGTTTTTAGCACTTCGTGTCCAGTGGTTTCTAATTTTCGCCCTAATACCGCTTCAGCAATCATATCAGTAACTCCTGCGCCAATCATGTGGCAGCCCAGCCATTCACCATATTTAGCATCAAAGATGACCTTTACAAAACCTTCGGTATTGCCACCGGCACTGGCTTTTCCAGACGCAGAAAAGGGAAATTTCCCAATTTTAACTTCCAAACCTTGCTCTTTCGCTTGGGCCTCTGTAAGCCCAACACTGGCCACCTCTGGACTGCAATAGGTGCAACCTGGAATGTTGCCATAATCTAAGGCTTCAACGTGCTGTCCAGCTATTTTTTCGACACATAAAATACCTTCGGCAGAAGCTACATGGGCGAGGGCAGGACCAGCAGTCACATCACCAATGGCATAATAACCAGGCATGTTGGTTTGGTAAAAGTCGTTAACTAATATTTTATCACGATCTGTTACAATCCCAACTTCTTCCAATCCGATATTTTCAATATTTGTTTTAATGCCTACGGCTGAGAGTACAACATCGGCTTCTATCGTTTCTTCTCCTTTTTTGGTTTTCACGTTGGCTTTAATACCTTTTCCTGTAGTATCAACCGAAGTCAATTCTGTGGAAGTCATAATTTTTATGCCAGATTTTTTGAAAGAACGTTCCAATTGCTTTGAGATCTCTTCATCTTCCACAGGTACAATACGAGGCATATATTCTACAACTGTTACATCTGATCCCATCGCATTGTAGAAATAGGCAAATTCTACTCCAATGGCACCTGAGCCTACAATAATTAGTTTTTTGGGTTGTTTTTCCAAGGTCATGGCTTTTCTATAACCAATAACTTTTTTGCCATCTTGTGGTAAACTTGGTAACTCTCTGGAGCGAGCACCAGTAGAAATTATGATGTGATCAGCGCTGTATTCAGTTCCATCAACATCCACTTTTTTCCCAGGCTTAATTTTTCCGTAACCAATAATTACATCAATTTTATTCTTTTTCATTAAAAACTGAACGCCTTTGCTCATGCCTTCTGCCACGTTGCGACTGCGATTGACGACAGCATCAAAATCTTTGTCATAGGATTCTACTTTTAGTCCGTAATCTTCAGCATGTTTAAGATAATCAAAAACCTGAGCAGATTTTAAGAGTGCTTTTGTAGGAATACATCCCCAGTTCAAGCAGACACCTCCTAAACTTTCTTTTTCTATCACAGCCGTTTTAAATCCTAACTGAGAGGCACGGATGGCCGTTACATAACCTCCTGGACCGCTTCCCAAAACAATCACATCATATTTACTCATAAGTCTATTTAATTAGTAATTATTAGATCTTGCAAATTTACAAAACCTAGTTATATAAATAAAGTCCAATGAAGTGAAAATAGGATGTGTGTATGTAGAGCTAAGATTTTTTAAAATCTAAACTTGCAGAGTTGACACAATAGCGTGTACCTGTAGCTGTAGGGCCGTCGTTAAATACATGACCAAGATGACCGCCACATGATACACAAATAATTTCTGTACGAACCATCCCATAACTTTTATCGAGTGTATAATTGACGTTTCCTTCAATTGAGGCATCAAAACTTGGCCAGCCACAGCCACTATCAAATTTTGCTTCGCTTTTAAATAAAGGTGCTTCGCAACCTGCGCAAGAGTATAATCCCGCTTCAGAATGGCTGTTATACACACCTGAAAAAGGGGTTTCCGTTCCTTTTTGTCGCAAAATGCGGTATTGCTCATCGCTAAGTTGGGATCTCCACTCTGCATCAGTCTTCTTTATCTTATAATCACTCATTTTTTAGCTATAAATTTTAAGGCACTACCATTAATACAATGGCGCTTTCCAGTAGTTTTTCTAGGTCCGTCGTTAAAAACATGACCCAAATGTCCTCCACAGTTTGCACAGTGTTCTTCGGTTCGCGCTATACCGATATTATAATCTACTGAAAAAGCAATACTTCCTTGGATTTCCCTATCAAAACTAGGCCATCCCGAACCGGAGTTAAATTTGTGAATACTCAGGAAAAGAGGGCTTTCACAACCTTTGCAGACATAGGTTCCTGGGCTGAAGTTTTTGTCAAGTGGACTTGAAAAAGCGGGCTCAGTGCCTTCTCTGCGCATCACGTAATACTCCAAGTCTGTCAATTGTAATTTCCACTCCTCATCTGTTTTTTGAATTTTAAAAGAATAATCCTTTTGTGCTTCTGATTTACAAGCCGTCAAAAAAAATAGATAAGAGCACAACAACATTTTTTTGTAGGACATAGGTTTGATTTTTTAATAAAATTAGGTATTTTTAGTATGGGTCTTTTTTTTTTCACAAAACTTTGTGAATTTTTTAATGTTTTTGTCAAACAGTTAACGAAAAAATTAGTATTTAAAGATTAAATAAATGAAAATTAAACTGTTATTTCTTGTTTTTATTTTTGTGAGCTCTTCCTGTGCTACCAACCCATTTACAGGAAAAAAAACAATGGCATTGGTACCAAATTCACAGATTCTTCCAATGGCATTTGCAGAATACGATAAATTTTTGTCTGAAAACGATGTGATCACAAATACAACAGAAGCTGCCAGAATCAAACGGGTTGGAGAGCGTATTGCTGCAGCTGCGGAGCGTTGGTTAGATGCCAATAATTACCAGGGATATCTTAAAGATTACAAATGGGAGTACAACTTGGTGAAAGATGAAAAGGTTAATGCTTGGTGTATGCCTGGTGGTAAAATCGTTTTTTATACAGGAATTTTACCAATTGCAGCGAATGAAACTGGTATCGCAGCCATAATGGGGCATGAGGTAGCCCATGCCTTGGCCAATCACGGTCAACAACGCATGAGTGCAGGATTGGTTCAACAAGCTGGCGCTGTGGCAGGTAATATGATAATAAAAGACGATAAGGATCGTACACTTTTTAACACCGCCTACGGAGTCGGCACAAATATTGGTGGCATGTTACCTTTTAGTCGTTCTCATGAAACAGAAGCCGATAAAATTGGGGTTTACATCATGGCTATTGCGGGCTATAACCCCGACGAGGCTTCAAAGCTTTGGGAGCGCATGAAATTAAATAGTGAAGGTAAAAAGACTCCCCCGGCATTTTTAAGCACACACCCTTCAAATGATTCACGTATAGAAAATCTTCGCGCACTAGCGGCATCAGCCAAGGCTGAGGCTAAAAAATTTGGCGTTACAAGTTTTCGAAAAATTGATATATCCCAAAATAAATCCCTAAATTTAAAAAATGCTAACCAATAGCAATTTTCATGAAGGTATTTAAAAAAGGAAGTCCAAAGCTAATCAACGCTTGGGCTTTTTATGATTGGGCAAATTCTGTCTATCCATTAGTTATCAGTACTGCTATTTTCCCCATATATTACTCCACTATGACCAGTTCCTTCGCGAATTCAGAAGGCGATATTTCATTTTTAGGAATATTATGGAATCCAACGACATTGTATGATTACACACTTTCTTTGTCATTTCTTATTGTAGCTTTTTGCTCACCTATTTTATCCGCAATTGCAGATTACACGGGTAATAAGTTGAAATTTCTCAAAGCATTTTGCTTGCTAGGGTCTTTGTCTGTTATGGCACTTTTCTTTTTCAAAGGGGAATCTACACTTTGGGTTGCTTTGATATTTACTGTTTTGGCGAGCATTGGTTTTTGGGGCAGCCTAGTTTTCTACAATGCTTATTTACCAGAAGTTGCCCATCCTGAACAACAAGACACGGTCAGTGCAAAAGGATTTATTTATGGCTATGCAGGTTCTGTCATACTACTTATTTTGAGTTTAGTTTTAGTTCAAAAACCAGACTGGTTTGGAATTACTGATTCTACATTGGCCCCTAGAATTTCTTTTTTATTGGTGGGAATTTGGTGGCTTGGTTTTGCGCAATTTACTTACAAACGCCTGCCTAATAATATTTTCAATCACAAACCTGAAAAAGATTATATATGGAAAGGTTTTTTAGAATTACGATCAGTTTTAAAGTCTTTAAAAGAATACGCACAACTTAAATTTTTTCTAATTTCTTTTTTCTTTATGAGTGTGGGTGTACAAACCATTATTTTGATGGCTGGAATATTTGGTACGAAAGAATTGGGATTACCAACTCTATCTCTAATTTTAACCATTTTGATTGTTCAAATTGTTGCCATTTTTGGAGCATATTTCTTTTCCAGACTCTCAACAAAAATAGGGAATATAGCAACCTTAAAAATAACACTGGGTATTTGGGGAATAGTTTGTTTTATTGCTTTTGCATTAGATAGAAGTTTGCCAAATGTGGATAATTATTTTTATGCTATGGGAATTGTTTTGGGAATTGTTTTGGGAGCTACCCAATCTTTAACACGATCCACCTTCTCTAAGCTACTACCTGAAACTCATGACCACGCCACTTATTTTAGTTTTTACAATGTCACCGAACAAATTGCAGTGGTATTGGGTATGTTTATTTTTGGATTTTTGGTAGCTCTAACAGGATCAATGCAGTATTCAGTTTTGGCCCTTGCAGTCTTCTTTTTTGTTGCTTTTATAATTTTGTATTCTGTCAAGAAAATGGACTAGATTAATACTTTTTAATCTTGGCATAAGAATTGTCATTGTTATTTTTAAATGTGCTTTAGTTTAAAGGCTTTAAGGAGTTGAGAAACGCTAAAGATTTAAATAACTAAAATGATAACCAATGTCAGCATGACATTTTGACCATTATAAATTATGAGTAAATCAAAATATAAAATAATTGACAGTTTGTCACTTCAAGATTTTGATGAAAATTCAGAATTAATTCCACTCATGACCTCTGAGGATGAGGAACTAATTAAAAATGAATCACTACCAGATTCAATTCCGATACTTTCCTTGCGCAATACTGTGCTTTTTCCTGGAGTTGTGATTCCAATCACAGCCGGTCGTGACAAATCTATAAAACTCATTAATGATGCAAACAAAGGCTCAAAGGTTATCGGAGTTGTGGCCCAGAGAGATGAAAGTGTAGAAGATCCAAAATTTGAAGATGTACACAAAATAGGAACAGTAGCACGAATTTTAAAGGTATTAAAAATGCCTGATGGGAATACAACTGTCATAATTCAAGGTAAAAAACGTTTTGAGATTGCTACACCGGTTTCAGAAACACCCTACATGAATGCTAAAATTAAAAATGTTGCAGAAGTTATTCCGCAAGGCGATAATGATGCATTCAAGGCTGCTATTGATTCAATCAAAGACTTGTCCTTAGAAATCATAAAACAAAGTCCAAACATCCCTAGTGAAGCCTCATTTGCTATCAAAAACATTGAGAGTAATTCTTTTTTGATAAATTTTGTTTCTTCTAATATGGCGGTTTCTGTTGCGGAGAAGCAAAAATTACTTGAAATTAATGATTTACATCAGCGAGCATTACAAACGCTAAAACACATGAACGTTGAATTTCAGCGATTGGAGCTAAAAAATGATATTCAATCTAAGGTTCAACACGACATGAGTCAACAACAACGCGAATATTTTCTACAACAACAAATCAAGACGATTCAAGAAGAGTTGGGCGGCGTCAGTTACGAGGAAGAAATTGAAGCTATGAAATCAAAGGCGGATACTAAATTCTGGGATGACAAAACCAAGGCTCATTTTGAAAAGGAGATCGGAAAACTCCAGCGCATGAATCCTCAGGTTGCAGAATATTCAATACAACGTAATTATTTAGATTTATTTCTGGATTTACCCTGGAATCATTTCAGCGTTGATAATTTAGATTTAAAACGTGCTCAAAAAATATTGGATCGTGATCATTTTGGTCTTGAAAAAGTAAAAAAACGCATTATTGAATACCTTGCAGTTTTAAAACTGCGAAATGACATGAAATCTCCTATTTTATGTTTACAAGGGCCTCCTGGTGTTGGGAAGACTTCTCTTGGTAAATCTATTGCAGAAGCTCTAGGAAGAGAATATGTTCGCATTTCTTTAGGGGGATTGCGAGACGAAGCTGAAATAAGAGGTCACAGGAAAACCTACATTGGAGCCATGCCTGGTCGTATTCTTCAAAGCCTAAGAAAGGCAGGTACTTCTAATCCTGTTTTTGTTTTAGACGAAATTGATAAGTTGTCAAATTCACATCAAGGCGACCCTTCGTCAGCTATGTTAGAGGTTTTGGATCCTGAACAAAACTCTGAGTTTTATGATAACTTTTTAGAAATGGGTTATGATTTATCTAAGGTTATGTTCGTAGCTACTTCAAACAGTTTAAATAACATACAGCCTGCCTTGCTAGACCGTATGGAAATTATTGATGTTAGTGGATATACGATTGAAGAAAAAGTACAAATTGGGAAAAAGTTTTTGTTGCCAAAACAATTAAAAGAACACGGGTTAGAGGCTAAAGATTTAAATATTGGTCAACCTCAATTGGAAAAAATAGTGGAGGGCTACACCAGAGAGTCCGGTGTTAGAGGGCTTGAAAAGCAAATTGCTAAAGTAGTACGTCATGCTGCTAAAAACATTGCGATGGAATCATCTTATAATGTTAAAATTTCATCTCTAGAACTTAAGGATGTTTTGGGACCCCCAAAATTAGCGCGTGATCGTTATGAAAACAACAATGTGGCAGGAGTTGTGACAGGGCTTGCTTGGACTCGATTTGGTGGTGATATTTTATTTATTGAATCTATTCTTTCTAAGGGCAAAGGTAACTTAAATATTACAGGAAATTTAGGTAAAGTCATGAAAGAATCTGCTACTATTGCAATGGAATATATCAAATCCAATGCAGATTATTTTGGTATTGAAAGCAAGGTCTTTCAAAATTATAATGTTCATATTCATGTACCCGAAGGTGCAACTCCAAAAGATGGACCTAGTGCTGGAATTACCATGCTTACATCCTTAGTATCTTTATTTACACAGCGAAAAGTAAAGAAAAGTATTGCCATGACGGGAGAAATAACATTGAGAGGAAAAGTTTTACCCGTAGGGGGAATCAAAGAAAAAATTCTAGCAGCCAAACGTGCTAAAATTAAAGAAATTATACTTTCGGAGGCGAATAAACCTGATATTAATGAAATCAACCCTGATTATTTAAAAGGATTGAAGTTTTATTATGTTTCTGATATGCGTGAAGTCATTGAAGTGGCTATTACAAAGACAAAAGTACATCACGCTAAATCACTTTAGTATTCTTGGAAGCGTATTTTAAAGTTGGCTAAAATAAAGTCTTTAAAACCCCGTTTTGTAATAGAATTGGTTATTTTTGACTTTTAATGAGGACCTTATTTTGTCTTTTGTTTGTTTGGAGTATAACAACACCTTTATTTGCTCAATTGGGTGGTAATTCAACCTACCAATTTCTAAATTTAATTTCATCTCCTCGACAAGCCGCTCTTGGGGGTAAAATCATAACAAATGTAGATTATGACGTGACTCAAGGCCTGTATAATCCTGCTACCATTAATTTGGAAATGGACAATCAATTGGCCTTAAATTATGCCAACTACTTGGGTGATATTAGCTATGGGACAGCTGCCTATGCTTACACAATTGATAGAAGAGTTCAAACTTTTCACGCAGGTATAACCTATATCAATTATGGAAGTTTTGATGGCTATGATGAAAATGGAAACAGCACAGGCACTTTTGCAGGTAATGAAACAGCCTTGTCTCTAGGTTATGCCTTTCAAATCGGTTTTTCTGATTTTTATGCTGGGGCCAATATTAAGTTAATCTCCTCAAAACTTGAACAGTACAGTTCTCTAGGAGGTGCTTTGGATTTTGGATTAATATACATCAATGAATATCTTGAATTTAATGGGGCGCTCGCAATTAGAAACCTAGGAACTCAATTCACAACTTATGCTGGATTAAATGAACCACTTCCTTTTGAGATTGATTTAGGCTTCAGTCAAAAGCTTAAAAATGTTCCTATACGATGGCATTTGACCTTTGAAAATTTACAACAATGGCCCATTGCCGCCGCTAACCCTTCACGAGTTACAACCGATTTAAATGGTAATCAAACCCAGGAGGAAATAGGATTTTTAGGACAATTAATTCGCCATACCTTAGTTGGGGCTGAGTTGTTTCCAGATAAGGGTTTTAACATTCGATTGGGATACAGTTTCAGACGTGCAGAGGAATTACGAATTTTAGAGCAACGTAATTTTTCAGGGCTTTCTTTTGGAATTGGAATTAAGTTTAATAAATTACGTATTAGTTATACTCATGCACGCTATTCATCTGCTTCAAATACCAGTTTTTTAGGTGTACAATTAGGTTTATAAAAGTGAAAAAAATAATTATTGCCATAGACGGCCACTCTTCAACTGGAAAGAGTACTTTAGCCAAGAAGCTTGCAGAACATTTAGATTATATTTATATTGACTCAGGCGCCATGTACAGAGCTGTAACGCTCTTCGCCATAGAAAATGGTTTTATTAGCGTTGAAGGATTTGATAAAACTCGTTTGATTCAGAGTCTTAAAGATTTACAAATTGCTTTTAAAAAAGATAGTAGCAACAATGTCGCATTGTTTTTAAATGGCCAATCGGTTTCCCCTAAAATTAGAACTATGGATGTTTCCAATATGGTAAGTAAAGTTGCGGCCTTACCAGAAGTTCGTAAATGCCTTGTGAAAGAACAGCGTTTGATGGGGTTAAAAAGTGGTTTAGTAATGGATGGTCGTGACATAGGAACCGTAGTTTTCCCTGGCGCAGAGCTAAAAATATTCATGACGGCGTCAATAAAAACAAGAGCGTTTAGGCGCTTTTATGAATTGTCCAATTGCGATCCGTCTATTGATTATCAAACAGTCTATGAAAATATTATATACAGAGATAAAAAAGATTCTTCAAGAAAAAACTCCCCTTTATTAAAAGCAAAAGATGCCCGTGTTTTGGACAATACTAAACTAGACCAAAAAGCTCAATTTGAATTGGTGCTTTCATGGGTGAATGAATGCAAAAAAGAATACCCCAAAAGGCAATAATTTTTCTTAATCTAAAATACTTAAATCATAAAGCTTCATATTTGTTCAACTTAAGGAATAGTTGTATTATTGCATTCTTCTTTGTAAAAAAAGGTTGGAGAGAAGAATAAAAAAAAATAACGCTTCTATGTGTGTTGCATTAAATCCGGCCCATTTCACATATAGAATACAAATTTTAATCAGCAATGTCTGAAGAACAAACTAAAAATCAAGAGGATCTTAATGAAGAAACTCCGCTTGTTGAAACAATAGAAAATAAAGCTCAATTAAACCCAGAGGATATTAATGAAGAAACTCCGCCTGTTGAAACAGCAAATAATGAATCTCAATTAAATCCAGAGCAATTTTTAAAAAATTTTAATTGGCATAATTACGAAGAGGGTATTGACCCTGTAGCCGACGAAAAGCTCGATGAGTTTGAGAAATTAGTTGCCGAAAATTTTGTCGAAACATTGGACGATCAAGTTGTTGAGGGTACAGTAGTTCACATTACTGATCGTGATGCTATCATAGATATCAACGCAAAATCTGAGGGCGTCATTTCTTTGAATGAGTTTAGATACAATCCAAATCTTGCAGTTGGGGATAAGGTTGAGGTACTAATAGACGTTCGTGAGGATGCTACAGGACAACTAATACTATCTCATAGAAAAGCTAGAGTTATCAAAGCATGGGATCGTGTTATTTCTGCTAATGAAACAGGTGAGATTGTCAATGGTTTCATAAAGTGCCGTACTAAAGGTGGCATGATTGTCGATGTTTTCGGAATTGAAGCATTCCTGCCAGGCTCACAAATTGATGTAAAACCAATCAGAGATTATGATCAATATGTGAATAAGACAATGGAATTCAAGGTAGTGAAAATCAATCATGAATTTAAAAACGTTGTAGTCTCACACAAAGCTCTTATTGAAGCTGACATTGAAATCCAAAAGAAAGAAATTATTAGCCAACTTGAAAAAGGACAAGTTCTAGAGGGTATTGTTAAAAACATAACATCCTACGGAGTTTTCATGGATCTTGGTGGTGTGGATGGTCTTGTTCATATTACAGACCTTTCTTGGTCTAGAATCAACCACCCAAGTGAAATTGTCGAGTTGGATGAAAAACTAAACGTTGTAATTCTAGATTTCGATGAAGACAAGTCAAGAATTCAATTGGGGCTAAAGCAATTAAGCAAGCACCCATGGGATGCGCTTGATGAGGAAGTTAAGGTTGGAGATGAAGTTGAAGGAAAAGTTGTTGTAATTGCAGATTATGGCGCTTTTGTTGAAGTAGCAGAAGGCGTTGAGGGTCTTATTCATGTTTCCGAAATGTCATGGTCCACGCATTTGAGATCTGCTCAAGATTTTGTCAGCGTGGGAGATTTTGTCAAAGCACAGATTCTTACGCTCGATAAAGAATCTCGTAAAATGTCTTTGGGAATCAAACAATTAAGTCCCGACCCATGGACCGACATTACTTCAAAATTTCCTGTTGGTCAACGCCATACGGGTATTGTGAGAAACTTTACCAATTTTGGTGTATTTGTTGAAATGGAAGAAGGCATAGATGGTCTTATTTACATATCAGATTTATCTTGGACTAAGAAAATTAAACACCCTAGTGAGTTCTGTACTGTTGGTGATAACTTAGAAGTAGTAGTTCTTGAACTCGATGTGGAAGGTAGAAAATTAAGCCTAGGTCATAAACAGACTAAGGATAACCCTTGGGATAAGTATGAAAATGAATACGCGCTTAACACCAAGCACACCGCTTCAGTTTTTGAAATCGTCGATAAAGGTGCTACAGTCCGCTTTAACGATGATATTGTTGCATTTATACCTTCTAGACATCTAGAAAAAGAAGATGGCTCTAAGTTGAAAAAAGGCGAAGAAGCAGAATTTGTAATCATTGAATTTAGCAAAGAATTTAAGCGAGTTGTTGCATCTCACACAGCAGTCTTCAAGGCTCAAGAAATAAAGAATGTTAAAGCTGCTGTCAGAAAATCTGCTAAATCTGCATCTGAATCCAAAACAACTCTTGGTGATGCCAATGAAGCGCTTCAAGCTTTAAAGGATAAAATGGATACTAAATAAATTCTAAATTTTTAACCATTAAGAGCCCTCTGATTAATCGGAGGGTTTTATTTTTCATCTAAAAAATCTCAATTTTACAAATAATTAACTTTTTTTTTTAATTATAAAGAGATCAGTTAGTTAATTTTATAGAAATTAAACACTACAACAATTATGGATTTCCATAAAATTCCTGACGCATTCAAAATTGACCAACTAATACATCAAAAAAAGTACTTAGTAGGTGGTGAATTTAAAGAATGGAATGGGCCGACTTCTAAAGTTTTTTCAACTATTTCTTCTACCCCCGATTATGCGCCTACACTGTTAGGTTCAATTCCCTTATTAGAAAAGGAACAAGCCCTTGAAGCCCTTGAAGCAGCCTCGATCGCATACAACAAAGGACAAGGCCTCTGGCCCACCATGAAAGTTGTGGATCGTATTTCCTGTATGGAAAAGTTTGTCAGTCAAATGAAGACCAAACGAGCAGAGGTAGTTAAATATTTAATGTGGGAAATTGGTAAAAATTTAAAGGATTCAGAGAAAGAGTTCGACCGAACTGTCGATTACATTTATGATACCATTGACGATTACAAGCAATTAGATCGAAATTCAGCTAAGTTTCACAAGCATTCTGGAGTTTACGCTCATATTCGTCGGGGCCCTTTAGGAGTTGTATTATGTTTAGGACCATATAACTATCCACTTAACGAAACTTTTGCACTTTTAATACCGGCTCTAATAATGGGAAATACTACCATTTTCAAGCCTGCCAAGCTAGGGGTTCTTCTACTAACTCCTCTAATGGAAGCCTTTCAAAACAGTTTCCCTAAAGGAGTTGTTAATATTTTATTTGGAAGGGGCCGTACATTGGCATCCCCAATAATGGAAACAGGAAAAATAGATGTTTTAGCATTAATTGGACACAGCAACTCAGCGAATGCATTGCAAAACACACATCCAAAGAAAAATCGACTTCGTATTGTCCTGGGTCTAGAGGCAAAAAACCCTGCCATTGTATTGCCTGATGCTGACTTAGATTTAGCTGTTAGAGAGTGTATTGCTGGTACCCTTTCATTTAACGGTCAGCGCTGTACAGCATTAAAAATATTGTATATTCATGAGAGTATTTTTGAAGTTTTTAAAGATAAATTTTGCACGGAAGTAGATGCACTTAAGTTTGGTAATCCTTGGCAAGATGGTGTATTGTTGACACCACTTCCAGAACCAAACAAGCCTGACTACATACAAGGTCTAATTGATGATGCTATTTCAAAAGGTGCTAAAGTTCTTAACCCAAAAGGGGGAAAAAGAGTTGAAAATTATATTTACCCATCTGTAATTTATCCTGTGGATAAATCTATGAAAGTATACCATGAGGAACAATTTGGACCTGTCATTCCAATTATGACTTTTAGTGACATTCAAAAGCCCCTGGATGATATGGCTGAGTCCAATTATGGCCAGCAGGTGAGTGTTTTTGGGAAGGATACCAAGGCTTTAGCGCCACTTATTGATTCCTTGGTAAATTTAGTATGCCGGGTAAACTTAAATAGTTCTTGCCAAAGAGGACCTGATGTGTTTCCATTCACTGGAAGAAAAGATTCTGCTTTTAGTACATTAAGTGTCAGGGATGCCTTGCGCTCATTTTCAATCCGGACATTTGTTGCAGCCAAAGACAATTCTTATAATAGTGAGATTTTAAAAGAAATGTTAGACGAAAAGCAATCAAATTTTATCAGCACTGATTACCTACTATAGGGATAAATAAACTATATGTTTCTTCCTTTTTCGTTAGATGACAAATATTGTAATTTACTTACTTTAATTTTTTTCCATTACCTTTGCGCTCGAATATGTTGAAAACATCATGAGTCAAAAAGTTTTACTGAATCAAAAAGAAGTAAACATCATCCTACATCGATTGGCTTGTCAACTTATTGAAAAGCATACGGACTTCTCTAACACCATTCTTGTAGGCCTTCAGCCCAGAGGAAAATTCTTAGTTAATAGAATTAAAGCCTTGTTACAGTCTGATTATAATATATCAAACGTGCAAATAGGCTGTCTTGATATAACTTTCTACAGAGACGATTTTAGACGCTCTAACAAGGTTTTACAAGCTAGTACAAACGAAATGGATTGTGTTGTTGAAGGTAGAAATGTGGTTTTTGTTGATGATGTTTTGTACACTGGTCGTAGCATCCGTGCTGCTCTTACAGCCATTCAAGCCTATGGCAGGCCTAGTAGTATTGAATTATTGATTTTGATTGACCGCAGGTTTAGCAGACATTTACCAATTCAGCCCGACTTCAGAGGACGTCAGGTTGATTCTATAGATAATGAAAAGATCATTGTAAATTGGAAAGAAACTCATGGTGAGGACAATGTTTATTTGATAAAACAATAGTTATGAGTAAATTAAGTGTCGATCATTTACTAGGAATAAAATATTTGAAAGCAGAAGATATTGAGCTTATTTTTGAAACTGCAGACCACTTTAAAGAAATTATAAATCGCCCAATTAAAAAGGTACCCTCGCTTCGAGACATTACCATTGCGAATTTATTTTTTGAAAATTCTACAAGGACTAAATTGTCTTTTGAAATTGCTCAAAAACGATTATCTGCTGACGTTATTAATTTCTCTGCTTCACAATCATCAGTTAAGAAGGGCGAAACCCTTATTGACACGGTTAATAATATTATATCTATGAAGGTTGATATGGTTGTCATGCGACATCCAAAGCCTGGGGCTGCTGCTTTTCTACAACAGCATGTTGATGCACGTATTATTAACGCTGGAGATGGTGCGCATGAGCATCCAACACAAGCGCTATTAGACGCTTATTCCATTCGTGAGAGATTTGGATCAGTAATGGGGAAAAATGTTGTTATTGTCGGGGATATTCTTCATAGTCGTGTTGCTTTGTCCAATATTTTTGCGCTGCAGCTCCTTGGTGCCAAGGTAATGGTTTGTGGACCAATATCACTTATTCCTAAATTCATTCACGAATTGGGTGTTATTGTTGAGACGGATCTAAGAAAAGCACTACAATGGTGTGATGTTGCCAATATGCTCAGAGTTCAAAATGAGCGTATGGAAATTAGTTATTTTCCAAGTCTTCGTGAGTATACTCAACAATACGGTCTTACAAAAGACTTGTTAGATTTAATTGAAAAAGAAATAGTCATTATGCATCCAGGCCCCATTAATCGTGGAGTTGAAATTACGAGCGAGGTCGCAGATTCCAAACAAGCCATTATTTTAGATCAAGTTGAAAATGGCGTAGCTATTCGAATGGCAGTTACCTATTTATTGGCCTCCAAAATTGAGTCATAAATGAAATTTAAAATTAAGGACAATACTGCTTTAGTTTTTGAAAACAAATCTCCCAAAATAGATTTTTTCAAAACATTTGAGAATATTTACCCAAAAATTCAATTTAATAATATTATTGTTTACTTGTCGGGTTTTCAGATTTTAGATTCTAATTTTATTGAAAAAATTCTAAAAATTTCTGAGTCGCATCATGAAGGTAAACGCTCTTTTGTAATTGTTTCTCCAATAGCCATTCCAGATAAGTTTCCAGATGCCTTGGAATGGGCTCCAACGCTTCAGGAAGCCAAGGATTTAATTGAAATGGATGAAATGCAGCGCGATTTAGAATTTTAAAATTACTTTAAATTGAAATTAACAATTCTTGGATGTTATAGTGCCACCCCCCGTATTATCGCGCATACAACTTCGCAAGTATTAGAGACACGTGGTCATTATTTCCTGATTGATTGTGGCGAAGGGACTCAAATTGAACTCAGACGAAATAAGCTAAAGTTCAATCACATCAAGCATATATTTATTTCTCACTTGCATGGAGATCACTATTTTGGTTTGATTGGTTTAATTTCAACGTTTCGGTTGTTGAGACGAGAAGTAGACTTAAATATTTACGGACCTAAAGGACTGAAAGAAATTATTAATTTACAACTGAAATTATCTAATTCTTGGACAAATTTCAAATTGATTTTTCATGAACTTGATGTCAAGTATTCAGAGTGTATATTTGAAGATGATAAAGTTGAAGTTTTTAACATACCCCTTGATCACAGAGTATATACAAATGGTTTTCTATTCAAAGAAAAACCCTTTGACAGAAAGTTACTTATTGAGAATGCCGAAGCTAAAAACATTGATGTTGCCTATTATCGAAAATTAAAGCAAGGCGCTGATGTTTATAACCAACATGGTATTCTTATTAAAAATAAAGAAGTTACAACTGATGGCTGCATTCCAAAACGCTATGCGTTTTGTAGCGACACTGCTTATTCTGAGGCTATTATTCCAATAATTCAAGGAGTAGATACATTGTACCACGAATCTACTTTTCTAGATGACCAAGCAATGCTCTGCGCAAAAACTAAGCATTCTACAGCCAAACAAGCTGCTACTATTGCAAATAAAGCAAATGTAGGACGGCTCATATTAGGACATTATTCATCCAGATACAAAGACTTAGAAGCTTTTAAAGATGAAGCGATGACCGTTTTTAAACATGTAGAGCTTGCCATAGACGGTAAAATATTTCACATTTAAGAAAAATTCTCAATCCTTTTCATAAAAAATCCAAAGCAGGTTTTAAAAGCCAAGGTTGTAATTATCTGTTTATATATCTAATTAAAACTTTTCAAATACACCAAGGCCAAATAATGCAAAATCGTATTTAACAGGGTCAGTTTGGTCAAACTTCCTAAGATTATTGTCAAGTTCTTTAACGGCTTTGGCATCATTTTGATGACGTTTCAGTAACCCAAGTTTTCGGGCAACATTTCCAGAATGTACATCCAAAGGACATGAAAGTTGTGCAGTATTTAAATCTTTCCATATTCCAAAATCAACTCCACAATTGTTAGGCCTTACCATCCACCTTAAAAACATATTGATTCGCTTTGCTGCTGATTTATTTAATGGATCACTGATGTGTTTCTTAGTCCGCTTTAAATGCTCAATTTCAAAAAAGTGGTTTTTGAAATGGTGTATTGCATTTTGCAAAGAGCCTTCTTCAGAATATTTTGAAAAAACATTTTCTATACATCCATAAGTCGTGTATATGTGTTTTAAACTTTTAATAAATTGAACCGCATCTTGGGCATTAAAAGTTCTGTGTACAAATCCATCAAACACTTTCAAATCATTTGATTGGTGCATGCAGACGAAATCGTAGGGAGCATTGTCCATACGCTCCATTAAACGTTTGGCATTTTGGATTATGCTTTTTCGATTACCCCATGCGATTGTAGCTGTTAAAAAAGCGGAAATTTCAATGTCTTCGTTTTTGGAAAATAAATAAGGAATTTGAATGGGATCGTTCTCAATAAATTTATTGGTATTGTACTGCTTAACTTTGGCGTCTAAAAATTGTTTAAGGGCATCAAAACTTAGACCATTGTAGGATTTATTTTGATACTTTTCCATCTGTCATGGTGATTTTTCGATCTGCCATTGCAGCCAACTCTTCATTATGGGTAACAATAACAAAAGTATGCCCGTATGCCGCTCTGAGTTCAAAAAACAATTTATGGAGTTGTGCCGCAGAAGCACTGTCTAAATTTCCAGAAGGTTCATCAGCCAAAACAACCAATGGGTCGTTAATCAACGCGCGGGCAACAGAAACTCTTTGTCGCTCACCTCCTGATAGTTCACTAGGCTTGTGATGAAGACGGTTGCTTAACCCCAGAAAATCTAGTAACTTCTTTGCCTTTAGCTCTGCCTCTTTTTCTGAAATTCCTTTTATGAAAGCGGGGATACATACATTTTCCAGAGCGGTAAATTCTGGCAAAAGTTGGTGAAATTGAAAAATAAAACCAAGGTTATTGTTTCTAAATTTCGCCAAATCATTTTCATTAAAACTATTGATGTCTTTGGCATCAATTTCAAGTGTAAAATCCACTTTTTTAGAAGGTGAAATAAGGGTGCCTAAAATCTGAAGCAAGGTTGTTTTTCCGGCGCCAGAAGCCCCAACAATTGAAACGACCTCTCCCTTTTTTATTTCCAAATCAACGCCTTTAAGCACATGTAGATTGCCATAATACTTATGAATGTTATTCGCTTGAATCATGTTTGTAAATTTAAAGAATCAAAGCCTGATGTACAATCAAATATTAATATTTTAAAAATTTCTTTTACTAACTTAGTACTCTAAATAATCTTATGTTATGAATCAAGCGATTTTTTGTGGTGGCTGCTTTTGGTGTACCGAGGCAGTTTTTAAGCGCCTTAAAGGGGTATCTAGTGTTAAATCTGGATATACAGGTGGTTTTATTAAGCACCCAGCATATCGTGAGGTTTGTCAAGGCACAACGGGACACGCCGAAGGCATTCTCATTAATTACAATTCTGATGAAATTTCTTACGAATCCCTTTTGGAAGTCTTTTTTTCAACACACGATCCTACCACTTTAAACCGCCAAGGGTACGATGTAGGAACGCAGTACCGCTCTGCTATCTTTTACACTTCCGAAAGTCAAAAAGAAACAGCAGAACAATATATATCGTTTTTAGAAAGTTCAAAAGTCTTTTCAGATGCAATCGTAACCACAGTTGCGCCATTGGATGTTTTTTATGATGCTGAAGAAAACCACCATAATTATTTCGATCAAAATAGCCAAAAATCCTATTGTCAGTTTGTGATTTCACCTAAAATTAAACTCTTGAATCAGCGTTTTAAAGAAAAGCTTAAATCAAATCAAACTTAACCTTCTCAAAAAACACCAAAAACTAATTCTTAGTCTGTTGTTTGATGTATTAGGTTATGTTTCTTTTTTTATTCCTGTGTTTGATTTCCTTTGGGCCCCATTGTCAGCTTACCTAATGACGCGAATGTACAAAGGTAAAAAGGGTAAAATCGCAGGGGTAATTGTATTTATTTAAGAGTCAATTCCATTTATTGATGTCGTACCCACTTTCTCTGTAATGTGGACTTACAACTATTATTTGAGCGAAAAACCATCTAAGTAATAAATATTATTTTCGAAAATACTTAAACCCCAAGCGGGAGAGCATTTTTTTCTCAAAGTCCCAAAAAAAGTGAAACTGACCAAGAAGCCAACCCCAAAAAACTAAAAGAATTTGATAGAATATCAGACTTATGACAATAAAAAGAAACCAATAGAGAAAAGGGTTTAGATTTTCATTTGAAATTCCAACCAAATTAATGAATGGGCGACTAACATATACAGAGGAGGACCCGGTTAGTGCAAAAACGATAAAAATTCGAATCAGTTCCCAACGGGCGTCAACCACCCATTTATTTTCAAGTTTCTTAATACAAAACACACAAAACAGCATAAAAATAAAACCCAAAGCAAGTCCAATTAGAACACTTAACCAATATGGGTTTTCTAAAAACTTAGGACTAAATTTTAGCCCCATATAGCAGGATCCAACAATCCCAACAAGCGGGTAGAGGAGCTGCCAATTTTTAGTTATTTCCCAATTGGATTTAAATGTGTTTATACGATTTATCATACGCACAAATATACCACATTATAGAATTTTAAGTATTTAATTTTTGTTAAACAATTTCCCAAATACAACGGTAATTCCACTGAAAGGATTTCAAATAAATAAAAATTGAATTTTATTTCAGTATGGAAATGATTTGTGTGGCCAATTCAGAACCAATTCGCTTTTGGGCTTGCGTGGTTGCCGCTCCAATATGAGGAGTAAGGGACACATTTGGTGTCATTAAGACTTGAACCGCAGGATTAGGTTCGTTTTCAAAAGTATCTAAGCCTGCAAATCCTAATTTACCAGATTTTAAGGATTCCACCATGGCGACTTCATCTACTACACCACCACGAGCGGCATTGACAAGGCCAGCACCGTCTTTCATCAATTCGATTTCGGCAGCACCGATGACAAACTCTTTTTGTGCTGGAACATGTAAAGACAGGAAGTCTGCTTGTTTTAAAACCGTCTCTTTACTTTCAATGTTAATATCAAAGGTCACCGACTGGCCGTCAAAAAACGGTACTGTTACGCTGGCTTTTTCCATAAAAGGGTCGTGTGCAACAACTTTCATTCCGAGACCTAGGCCTATTTTAGCAGTTGCCTGACCAATACGTCCAAAACCAATTACTCCCAGAGTTTTACCTCTTAGTTCAGTGCCTTTTGCATAGTTCTTTTTTAGAACTTTAAACTTAGAATCTCCATCTAAGGGCATGTTGCGGTTAGAATCATACAAAAATCGAACTCCAGAAAAAAGATGGGCAAAGACCAATTCTGCAACGGATTGCGAAGAGGCTTTAGGCGTGTTGATCACATGCAATCCTTTGTCCCGGGCATGTTCTACATCAATATTGTCCATTCCAACACCACCACGTCCAATGATTTTAAGGCTGGGGCAGGCGTCGATTAAATCCTTACGGACTTTAGTAGCACTTCTAACAAGCAGTGCTACAATGCCTTCATTATTGATGTAATTTTGCAATTGTTCTTGGGCGACTGTGACTGTGCTGACTTCAAATCCAGCAGCTTCTAATTCTTCAACGCCATTTGCTGAAATACCGTCATTTGCTAATATCTTCATAGTTATTTATGCTTTTCGTTCTAATTCACTCATAATTTCCACCAATACTTGTACGCTTTCAAGATTTAAAGCATTATACATGGAGGCTCTGTAGCCACCCACACTGCGATGGCCGTTCAAACCATTTATACCTGCTTCTTGACACATGGTGTCAAAAGTCTCTTTAAAATCGTCATTGTTTAAAGTAAATGTAGCATTCATTGTTGAGCGGTCTGCCTTGGCAGCAAACCCATCAAAAAGTGGGTTTAAGTCAATTTCAGAATAAATGAGTTGGGCTTTCTTTTCATTCTCCTTTTCAATGGCCGCAATACCGCCTTTATTCTTTAGCCACTCCAAATTCAACATTGAAGCGTATACTGGAAAAACTGGAGGAGTATTGAACATACTACCTTTGCCAATGTGTACTTTATAATCCATCATGGAAGGGATTTTACGGGATACTTTTCCTAAAATATCTTCTTGAATTACCACTAACGTGGTGCCTGCGGGTCCCATATTTTTTTGCGCTCCTGCATATATCAAACCAAATTTAGAGAAGTCAATACTTCTTGAAAAAATATCGCTACTCATGTCACAAACCATAGGAATGTCACATTCTGGAAAGTCTTTAATTTGCGTTCCGAAAATGGTATTGTTGGAAGTACAATGAAAATAATCGTGATCTGAAGGTATGTCATAACCTTTAGGTATATAGTTGTAATTCGCGTTTTTTGAAGAAGCGACTTCCAAAACATCATCAAAGATACGGGCCTCTTTAATAGCTTTATCACTCCATGTTCCGGTATTTAAATAGGCTGCGCGTTTTTCTAACAAATTGAGTGCTACCGCTAAAAATTGGGTGCTTGCACCACCCTGTAAAAACAAGGCTTTATAACCCATACCTTCAAGCCCTAGGAGTTCAAGTGCAAGTGCACGTGCATTTTCCATAACGTCTACAAAAGCTTTGCTGCGGTGAGAAATTTCAATAAGTGAAAGCCCATTGTCATAACCCATGATAGCTTGGGCAGATTTATCAATGACTTCTTGTGGTAAAACGCAGGGGCCTGCGCTGAAATTATGTCTTTTCATTTGGTAGATATTTTCCATTAAAAGTTAGGCCTTAAATGTCTGAATTAATTATTAAAAATTCAGTAAAAATAATGATTATATTATGTTATATTTTCAACAGGAAATCAACAGTGTCAATCCCATCAGCATAATCGCTCAATTTAGGCAGTTGTGTCCCACCAAATTTCACTTCATTTTCACTAAAATTTTTAGAAACTAAACATTGTATTTTAGATGAATCAGCTTTAATTCTGTTATTTAAAGATTCTAAATCTTCATAAAATTCGTAAAATATAGTCGCGATGGGAGAGGCATAGTTATCATCCTCCTTAAGCATTAGAAAACCATTTTCAATCAAATCATATTCACTCATTAAATATACGGCTTTATTGTAGTCGTAATTGTTGGCGTATTTAGCACTTTTCATTATAAAATGCCAGTCATAAATGGCCTTAAAAAACATATCAAAATCATAATCTTCGGGAACAAATAACTTGGAAACACTACGGCATCCAAGGCCGTAATATCTAAAAACATCTTCTCCCAAAGATTTTAAATCGGATTCAGATTCATTACCAGTCAAAATAGCGATTGAATTTCTATTCTTGCGAATTATTGAAGGCTTGTTTTTAAAATAAGCCTTAAAATACCGCGCTGTATTATCGCTTCCGGTTGCAATTACAGCGTCAAAATCTTGAAGTTTTTCTTTGGTAAATTTAATTTTTGATTTTAAATGCGGTTCTAAATGAGTTAGGTATGCTGCTAAATAGGGTAAAATATGGGGGTCATTTGAAGATTGTTTGACAAGAATGTTGTGGCCTGAAACCAAAGCAGAAATAAAATCGTGAAAACCAACCAAGGGAATATTGCCTGCCATGATTATTGCAATCGTTTTTGGATTTTTTGCAGGAATTTGATAGGGTGCTAACCATAATTCAAGATGCGCGCTTTGAAGCAATTCTGCCCACTGTTCTAGGGCATAACATAGGTTCGCTTTGGTAAACCAACCATTGTGTTCATTTGCAAGCTTTAATTGGTGTTTAAATCCTTCAAAAAAAACATCATTATACAGTACGTTTTCAGACTTAATTGGTGCCGATCTTTTGAACTGAGCCATGAATACTCCCAATCTGACAAGTGACTGAATTATAATATTTTTATGATTCATAATTTGTTAAACCTTAATTTTGGTATTAATTTCGTTTTCAAATTTAGGTAATAAATTTTCTTTAAACGCTTATGGCTATAATAATAACTGAAGACTGTATAAATTGTGGTGCTTGCGAAACCGAGTGTCCCAATACCGCAATTTATGAAGGAGCAGATGACTGGCGTTACAAAGATGGTACTAGTTTGGATGGTCAAATCATTTTGCCCAATGGAAAGCAGGTCAACGCTGACCAACCGCAAATACCCATTAGTGATGAGTTTTATTTTATTGTTCCTGATAAATGTACTGAATGCAAAGGGTTTCATGAAGAACCTCAATGTGCTGCTGTTTGTCCAGTGGATTGCTGCGTGCCTGATGAGGCCAATCTAGAAACAGAAGATGTTTTGCTTGCAAAACAACGGTTTATGCACCCTGAAGATTAAATTCCTCTAGAAAGGAATGTTTAATAATTTAAATATTCAAAGTACTCAAACTTAAATTACCACCAATGGTTTGTTTAAATCTCCATTTGTGTATTTTTGTTGCCAGAAATTAAAAACATGAAAGCAGGAATTGTTGGATTACCCAACGTTGGAAAATCAACTCTTTTTAATTGTTTGTCAAATGCTAAAGCTCAAAGCGCGAACTTTCCCTTTTGCACCATTGAACCAAATATCGGCGTGGTCAATGTCCCGGATCCCAGAATCTCAACTTTGGAAGGCTTGGTTAACCCCGATCGTGTTGTTCCAGCTACGGTTGAGATTGTTGACATTGCAGGTCTTGTAAAAGGCGCTAGTAAAGGCGAAGGACTTGGTAACCAATTTTTAGGTAACATTCGTGAAACAGATGCCATTTTACATGTGTTGCGTTGTTTTGACAACGATAATATTGTTCACGTCGATGGTAGTGTAGACCCCCTTCGCGATAAAGACACAATCGATATGGAACTGCAGTTGAAAGATTTAGAAACGGTTGAAAAAAAACTTGAAAAAGTAAAACGCACTGCTAAAACAGGTAATAAGGAAGCTCAAAAAGAAGCTGCTGTTTTAGAAACTACAAAAGCCCATTTAGAAGCGGGTGCTTCTGTTCGCAGCCTTGAATTGTCTGAGGATGATTATACGGCCATTGTAAAGCCTCTACAATGCATTACAGCAAAACCTGTAATGTATGTCTGTAATGTGGATGAAAAAGCCGCTGTTAGTGGTAATAATTATGTAGATCAAGTCAAACAAGCAGTGGCCCCAGAAAATGCCGAAGTTTTGGTGCTTGCTGTGGGTACCGAAGCTGATATCAATGAACTGGATGACTTTGAAGAGCGCCAATTGTTTTTAGAAGATATTGGATTGGAAGAACCTGGATCAGCTAAATTAATTCGCTCGGCTTACAAGCTATTAAAACTTCAAACTTATTTTACAGCAGGTGTTAAAGAAGTTAGAGCTTGGACCATCCCTATTGGTAGCTTGGCGCCACAGGCCGCTGGAGTCATTCACACAGACTTTGAAAAAGGTTTTATTCGCGCTGAGGTCATTGCCTACAACGATTATGTAGAATTTGGCAGTGAAGCTAAAGTCAAGGAAGCCGGTAAAATGCGGGTCGAGGGAAAAAATTATGCGGTCAAAGATGGAGATGTAGTTCATTTTTTATTCAATATTTAGTAAATGAGTATCATTTTTAGAAAATATATTTCTCAACATTTACTCTTATTTTTTGTTAATTAATTTGTGATTCAAAGGTTTTATCTTTTGTGATGATGCAGTATATTAGCACTTAATCTGCAAGCCTCTATGGTCCAAAATACAGCCTATACTGAAGATAATATTAGATCCCTGGATTGGAAGGAACATATTCGCATGCGACCAGGAATGTACATTGGCAAGCTCGGAGATGGTTCTTCCGCGGATGATGGAATTTATATTTTACTTAAAGAGATACTAGATAACTGTATTGACGAATATGTCATGGGAGCTGGAAAGTCTATCGATATTTCCATTCAAGGAAACAAAGTCATTGTAAGAGATTATGGCCGTGGGATTCCATTGGGGAAGGTAGTCGATGTCGTTTCTAAGATGAATACAGGTGGAAAATACGACTCCAGAGCCTTTAAAAAATCTGTCGGTTTGAATGGCGTTGGTACTAAAGCCGTTAACGCACTTTCAATTTATTTTCGGGTTGAATCGACTCGTGAAGGCAAATCAGCTTCAGCGGAATTTGAATTAGGTGTTTTAAAGAACCAAGATCTCTTAGATGATACCTCAAGACGCAAGGGTACCAAAGTATCATTTATACCTGATCCTGAGATTTTTAAAAATTACAAGTACAGAAATGAGTATGTGGCACGCATGCTTAAAAACTATGTTTATTTAAACCCCGGGCTGACCATCACGTTTAATGGTGAAAAATTCTTTAGTGAAAACGGCCTTAAAGACCTTTTGGAAGACAATTCCAAAGTAGAAGACCGGCTCTATCCAACCATTCATATCAAAGGTAACGACATAGAAGTTGCTCTTACTCACAGTAAAACACAATATAGCGAAGAATACCATTCCTTTGTCAATGGACAAAATACTACGCAAGGCGGAACTCATCTCGCTGCCTTTCGTGAGGCTTATGTAAAAACCGTCAGAGATTATTTTGGTAAAAACTACGATGCTTCTGACATTCGTAAATCTATTATATCAGCCATCGCAATTAAAGTGATGGAACCTGTTTTTGAAAGCCAAACAAAAACCAAATTAGGATCCACCGAAATGGGGGGTGGCCTTCCTACAGTCCGAACTTTTATCAATGATTTTGTGAAAACGCAATTGGACAATTATCTACATAAAAATGCCAATGCTGCTGAAGCCATTCAACGAAAAATTTTACAAGCAGAGCGGGAACGGAAAGAACTGTCTGGTATTCGTAAAATTGCGAAGGAACGTGCTAAAAAAGCCAGCCTACACAATAAAAAATTGCGCGACTGTCGCGTGCATTTTGGTGACACCAAAAACAATCGAAATTTAGAAACAACCCTTTTTATCACAGAAGGAGATTCTGCATCTGGAAGCATTACTAAGTGTAGAGATGTAAATACACAAGCTGTTTTTAGTTTAAAAGGGAAGCCGCTCAATTGCTATGGATTGACCAAAAAAATTGTTTACGAAAACGAAGAATTCAACTTGCTACAAGCAGCACTTAACATTGAAGAGTCTATTGAAGATTTAAGATATAACAACATTGTTATTGCGACTGATGCCGATGTAGATGGAATGCATATACGCTTGCTTTTGATTACCTTTTTTCTTCAATTTTTCCCTGAACTGATCAAAGAGGGTCATCTTTTCATCCTACAAACTCCACTTTTTAGAGTTCGAAATAGAAAGGAAACCATTTATTGTTACTCAGAAGAAGAACGCATTCACGCCATTGATAAATTAAAGCCAAACCCGGAAATTACACGCTTCAAAGGTTTGGGAGAAATCTCTCCCAATGAATTCAAGCATTTTATTGGAGATGATATTCGATTAGATCCAGTGATGTTAGACGCAGAATCAACCATTGAAGAAATGCTTTCATTTTACATGGGTAAAAATACGCCAAACCGTCAAAAATTCATCATTAATAACCTTAAAGTTGAGCTCGATTTGATCGCTACCGAAAAGTCCTCATAAATGCTAGAACCAGAAGACAATATCTCTAACGAAAACATTCAAAGTAAAGAAACCATTACCCGTGTTACTGGAATGTATAAAGATTGGTTTTTAGATTATGCTTCCTATGTGATTCTGGAACGAGCCGTTCCAGCGATAGAGGATGGTTTTAAGCCTGTTCAACGGCGTATTCTTCAATCCATGAAAGATTTGGATGATGGGCGTTACAATAAAGTCGCGAACATTGTTGGACACACCATGCAATACCATCCACATGGCGATGCCAGTATTGCTGATGCCATGGTACAGATTGGTCAAAAAGATTTGCTCATTGACACCCAGGGGAACTGGGGAAATATTTTAACAGGGGACCGTGCGGCTGCTTCTAGATACATTGAAGCGCGCTTGTCAAAGTTTGCATTGGATGTGGTTTTCAATCCAAAAACTACTGAATGGCAAGCCTCTTACGATGGACGCCGTAAAGAACCGGTAAATTTACCAGTCAAATTTCCTTTGCTTTTAGCCCAAGGTGCAGAAGGCATCGCAGTTGGTTTATCTACCAAGGTAATGCCGCATAATTTTATAGAACTCATTGAGGCTTCTATCAAACACCTCTCCGGAAAACGTATTACCATACTTCCTGATTTTGCTACTGGTGGGATTGCAGATTTCACCAATTACAATGATGGCATAAGAGGTGGTAAAGTTCGATGTAGGGCCCGCATAAGTCAGTTGAATAAAAACACCCTAGTGATTACGGAAGTACCGTTTGGTACCACCACTTCTTCTTTGATTGATTCTATTTTAAAAGCTAACGACAAAGGAAAAATTAAAGTTAAAAAAATTGAAGATAACACTGCGGCAGAAGTTGAGATCTTAATCCACTTACCCTCTGGAATATCTCCAGACAAGACTATTGATGCGCTCTTTGCTTTTACCAATTGTGAGACTTCAATATCTCCCTTAGGATGTGTGATTGAAAACAATAAACCTTTGTTTTTAGGAGTCTCTGAGATGCTTCGACAATCTACGGATCATACGGTTACATTGTTAAAATTAGAACTAGAAATTAAACTCAATGAGCTGGAGGAGCAATGGCATTTCGCATTCTTAGAACGTATATTTATTGAAAATAGAATTTACCGCGACATTGAAGATGAGGAAACTTGGGAAGGCGTGATCGCCGCGATTGATCGTGGATTAAAGCCGTACATCCAACATCTTAAACGCCCTGTCACTAAAGAGGATATTACGCGCTTGACAGAAATAAAAATTAAAAGGATTTCTAAGTTTGATATTGATAAAGCGCAGCAAAAGATAGAAGCGCTTGAGGCTCAAATTGAAGAAGTAAAATGCCATTTATCCAATCTTATTAATTATGCTATTTCTTACTTCAAACGCCTTAAGATAGATTACGGTAAAGGAAATGAGCGCAAGACAGAAATTAAAGTCTTTGATGATGTAGATGTAACTAAAGTGGTCATTCGAAACACAAAGTTATATGTCAACCGAGTGGAAGGTTTTGTAGGAACCGGGATGCGTCGAGAAGAATATGTTTGTGATTGTAGCGATATTGACGACATCATCGTTTTCACCAAAAGCGGGACCATGATGGTAACCAAAGTGGACACCAAAACTTTTATTGGAAAAAATATTTTGCATGTGGCCGTTTTTAAAAAGAAAGATGCGAGAACCATCTATAATATGATATACAAAGATGGAAAGGGTGGTGCGACTTTTATAAAGCGTTTTGCAGTGACCTCAATCACAAGGGATAAAGCCTATGATTTAACCAAAGGAAAGCCACAAACAAATGTGCTATATTTTTCAGCCAATCCCAATGGGGAGGCTGAAATAGTTTCCGTTTTATTGCGCCAGGTAGGGAGTATTAAAAAACTAAAGTGGGACATTGACTTTGCTGCGATTATGATCAAAGGTAGGGCTTCTAAAGGTAATTTAGTCACCAAACATGCGGTCAAACGCATAGAACTTAAAGAAAAAGGCGTCAGCACCTTAAAACCGCGTAAAATTTGGTTTGATGACACTATTCAGCGCATTAATGTTGATGGTAGAGGCGATTTAATTGGCGAATTTAGAGGTGAAGATCGGTTGTTAATAATTACACAATCGGGAAAGCTTAAAACTATAATACCAGATGTTTCAACCCATTTTAGTGAGGATATGATTGTTTTGGAAAAATGGATACCCTCCAAGCCCATTTCAGTGGTATATTTTGATGGCGTAAAAGAAAAATATTTTGTCAAGCGTTTCTTGGTTGAAAATGAAAATAAAGAAGAAGTATTTATCTCATCACATTCAAAAAGTAGGCTTGAAATCGTCAGTACCGATTGGCGTCCTGTAGTAGACATTACCTTTTCTAAGAATCGAGGTAGGGAGCGCAAACCCAACCAAAGTATAGATGTTGAACAGTTTATTTCAGTAAAAGGCATTAATGCATTGGGAAATCAATTATCAAAATTAAAAGTCAATCAAATTGACTTATTACCCTCATTACCTTATAATCCTCCTAAAGAAATCCATGCAGATGAGCTAGATGTTATAGATGAAGAAGAGTTAAAAATCAACCCTTCTTTGCAAAGCAGTGCTGAAATACATTTGAAACCAATTTCTAATTTACAGGTAACAAACAGAGCTGATGATGAAAGCCCTAACGGTTCTGAAGCAGGGCAAACAACACTCTTTTAATCCAGTCTTCTGGCGTTGCCTCTCTGTTTGTTAGCTTCTCCAACATAGTTATACTCAAAGTTGTAAGTGTTTTCTGTTGTATTTAGTATTTTAAGGTGAATGTCTTTTTTTTCAGCCAATGTTTTTGGGTTTATTGTTTTAAAAATCATTTCACAATCATTGATCCATCGTACACTAGCAGAGTCCACTTGTCCTCTAAAATATTCAACTTGTAGAGATTCAGTCCGTTTAAAAGTTGAGGTAAACAACACTTCGTTTAAAATAATTTCACTCTCAAAAGTCCCCGTTCTAAAGGAATTGCAGTCCCGCTGTACTTCGTAACAAGAGGTTGCTAAAAAAATAATTAGTAAGATTTTAAATTTCATACTGTAAAGATATAAAAGAGGCAACGGACTTCTTATTTTTTTTATTTTCAGTGTAATCACTAAAGGTGCCATCGTTGTAAAATACAATAATGCGCGATATGGATTTGGCGCTGCTTAAAATCATATTTTTTGAGGGGATTTTATTTTTTGATTTATTTTTGACGTTTTCAAGGTTTTTATCACTTTTTTCTGCAATTGAGGAGTAGTGGTTTATGGTCATTTCTCCAGATCCGTTTAACAACCAATATAAATTAACATTTGGCAAGGCTGTATTTAATTTTGCAATAAAGTCTAAACTCGGTTTGTTTCTACCACTGAGAACGTGTGAAATACTGGATCGTTGTACATTAATTAGTTCCGAAAAAGCAGAAGCAGAGAGGCTGTAATGTTCAATAACTTCTTTTAAGCGCTTACCAAATTTAGTAGCATCCATAGTAGTTTACATTTGTGTATTTGCTTGTTATTTACAAATTTAAAATTTTATTTTCGTAAATAAAAATTTTAATATTAATTAATAAAAAACTTTATATAGATATATTTAAATTACTGATTTGCAATAATTTAATTCTAAAATTAAGAATAAATTAAAATTTGAATCAAACATGCTTGTAAAATGTACATTTGTAAACTGAATTACTTAAAATTTTGTTTACAAATGTAAAAAAGAGATTCACTACTTTTGTAATTGACTGTAGCTAATAAATGCAACTGTATAAAAACATACATTCAAATTTTTCAGACCTCAAGGTTCAAGATCTGAATGGACGGTATATTACCAACGCCCATATTCTACCAATTCTCAACAAACTTCCCAATGGTTTTAGTTATGAGATTGCAGGTCATTCTGAACGAGATCAACCAATTTTTGCGATTAAAGCCGGAAACGGACCCTCCAAAATTTTAATCTGGTCTCAGATGCACGGCAATGAGTCCACTTCTACAAAGGCGCTTTTTGATTTCATATTTAATATAGAATATTTGGGGATTTCATTCTTTCTTGAGTACTGTTCTTTCTTTATAATTCCGATTCTTAATCCTGATGGTGCACAAGAATACAATAGATATAATGCGAATAGTATAGATTTAAATCGAGATGCACAAGCCCTCACTCAAAACGAAAGTATTGTCTTGAGAGAAGCTTTTAACGTCTTTGAGCCTGATTTTTGTTTTAATATGCACGACCAACGCAGTATATATTGTGTCGGTGGTACTAAAAATTCAGCAAGCTTGAGTTTTTTGGCACCTGCAGAAGATAAGGATCGCTCAATTTCTTCGAACCGTGAGCAAGCGATGGGGGTTATTGCTGAAATTAACAATGTATTGCAATTATTTATACCAGATCAAATTTCTAGGTTTGACGATAGTTTTAACATTAATTGTGCGGGTGATCAGTTTCAATCTTTAGGAGTGCCTACGATCCTTTTTGAGGCAGGACACTCTGGTGATTACCATAGGGAAGATACCCGAAAATATATGCTCATAGCCTTGTTAAGTGCCATTAAATGTATAAGTCAAAAAAATGTACCTACAAATGCTGTTGAAACTTACCTAAATATTCCTGAAAATAAACCGTTATTTTTTGATGTTCTAATTAAAAATGTTTCTGTTGAAGCGGATGGAAAAACTGCAATAACTGACATAGGAATTCTTTATGAAGAGGTTTTGACTGAAAATCAAATTCACTTTGTTCCCAGGATAAGTATTATTGATTGTTTAAAAGGATACAGGGCACATCGATTGATCGATGCTGAGCTAAAAACAATGATACTTCCGGACAACAATAAAATCGAATTAGGAACTACAATTAGCCATTTTTTCATAAATAAGGATGAATTCACACTTTTTATTAATAATAATTAATACTAATCGCTATTTTGTTGTATATAATTTGTTAAATTTGCTCAAATAATAATTATTTTTAAAAAATGTCTAAATTCAAACTTGACGAGGTAGATCACCAAATACTCAGTATGCTTATTGATAACACTCGAATTCCTTTTACTGAAATTGCAAAAAAACTTCTCATCTCTGCAGGCACCGTTCACGTACGTGTTAAGAAAATGGAAGACGCTAAAATCATCAAAGGTTCGTCCTTAACTTTGGACTACCAAAAATTAGGCTACACATTTATAGCTTATGTTGGTATTTACTTACAGAACACTTCCCAAACCAAGTTTGTCTTGCAACGTATTAATGAAATTCCTCACGTTACTGTTGCTCACATTACGACGGGAAAGTTTAATATTTTTTGTAAAATTCGTGCTAAAAGTACGACTAATGCGAAAGAGATTATTTTCAAGATTGATGATATTGAAGGAATCTACAGAACTGAAACCATGATTTCATTAGAAGAAAGTATTAACGATAAAAAGCGTTTGATGCACTCTATTTTTGATGAATTACAATAGTTAATTTTTTGTGTAAAATGTAAATGCATCAATGATTAAAGTCTCGTTCACTTCAACATCAAAGCGGCATTTCCCTATAGTTTCAAGTAATACGAAATTTACACGGCCATGAGTATTTTTCTTATCGTGTTTTAGTAAATTCAATATAGACTTAATATCTTCATCCATAAATTCACACTTTTCATAAAATTCAGTAAACGTTTTTTTAATCGATTTTAAGTCATTTTCACTCAATCCACACAGCTGATGAGATAGGAAGGCTTCCAAGACCATTCCAATCGCAATGGCTTCACCATGTAACAAAGATTTTAAGTTATCACTCTTAAGACAATGCGATTCAATTGCGTGCCCCAAGGTGTGTCCAAAATTTAAAAACTTCCGTACGTTGTTTTCATTAGGGTCTTGAGTTACTATTTTATTTTTAATTTCAACAGAACGGTAAATAAAAGATATTAAATCACTTTTTTTAGGTAATTTAAGCACTTTTAAAGCGTCCCAATACAAACGGTCAAAAATTAATCCGTGTTTTAGCATTTCCGCCATTCCTGAGAGTAATTCTTCTTTTGGTAGTGTTTCTAAAAATTTAGTGTCGATGAGCACCATCTCGGCAAAAGTAATGGTCCCAACTTGATTTTTAGAAAGGTCTAAATCGACACCAGTTTTACCTCCCAATGAAGCATCTACCATAGCTAATAGTGAAGTGGGAATATTTATAAATTTTAAACCTCGTTTAAAAGTAGATGAAACAAAACCACCAAGATCAGTAACGACACCACCTCCAAGGTTAATTATTAATGAATTTCGATCTGCTCCTAGTTCACTAAGCCGTCTCCAGACATTTAAACAGCTATTGATTGTTTTATGAATTTCTCCATTCGATATTTCAATAATTTCAATTTGTAAATTATCTACCATCTTATCAATAAGTACAGGTAAACAAGAGACTTTTGTATTAACGTCTACTAAAACAATTATTTTGGAGTGATTACCAGACTGTAAATAGCTGTGTAGTGCTTGAAATGCAGCATCACCAAAATGGATGGCGCAGGATGTGGTTAGAATTGATTTCATTTTGTTATTCAAATATAGTATGAAATTTATTAGAATTCTATAATTTTGAAATGAACATTTTATTGATGTATGAAATCATCCAATCCCCATATAGATTTTTCAAACACGGAAGCTGCCTTCCATCTAAAAACAGATGCTGAGCTCGAAAAGGCTTATTTTTTATTTAAAATGATTTCTAACCAGCCTTTAGTTCGAATTGGAGCTGCGGCCACAAATTTTGCTTTAAAAAGTAAACTCCCGGTTGAGGGCTTAATAAGATCAACTGTTTTTGACCATTTTTGTGGTGGTGTTAATGCAGCTGATTGTATGACTAAAATCAAACGGATGCATATCAGTGGAGTTTATAGCGTTTTAGATTATTCCGTTGAAGGAAAACAAAATGAAGCGCAATTTAATTATGTGGTTGAAAAAACCTTAGAATTAATCGCTTTTGCTGCTGAAAATAAAGCGATGCCCTTTGCTGTGTTTAAACCTACTGCTGTAGGTCGTTTTGAGCTTTATGAGAAAGTCAGTAAATCTGATATCTTAACCCCAGCAGAAAACAAAGAATGGGAGCGAATTAAAACACGCTTTAATACCATTTGTAAATACGCTCAGAAAATGAAAATTTCGGTTCTTGTGGATGCCGAGGAAAGTTGGATACAAGATTCAGCGGATGCCTTGCTATTGGATCTTATGAAGGACTACAACAAAGAAAGTGTAGTTGTTTACAACACAATTCAAGCCTACCGCTGGAATCGATTGAACTACCTAAAAGAATTGTATGCTATTGCTAAAAAAGAAAACTTTAAATTAGGTTTTAAATTAGTTCGAGGTGCCTATATGGAAAAAGAACGCAAGCGTGCTGAATTTAAAAATATCAAATCACCAATTTGCAAAACCAAAGCAGATACGGACATAAATTTTGATAATTGTCTAAAGTTTGTTCTTAAACACCTTTCTGATATCAGTCTTTTTATTGGCACCCATAATGAAAATAGCACATTATTAGCGTTAAAGACTTTATCCAATTTAAATATCAAAAATAACGATCCTAGAGTGTGGTTCGGGCAGCTTTACGGAATGAGCGACAATATTAGCTTCAATTTGGCAAAATACGAATATAATACTGCTAAGTATTTACCTTTTGGTCCTGTAAAGGATGTAATGCCATATTTGATTCGAAGGGCAGAAGAAAATACTTCTGTAACCGGACAAACAAACCGTGAATTGGAATTGATAAAAAAGGAGAAAAATCGCAGAAATATTTAGTCTTTAAATTTAAGACTAATAACCACAGCCGCTTTATCACAGTTCTCTACTTTTAATTTCAAATCATTGCTTTTAATTGTATATAGCTTACAGCTATCCAATCGAGTGTTACTTTCACTGAAATTAACATTGCCATTTTTTAAAACTTCATAAATAGCTAATGTATCTATTTGAAATATCTTAATAGCACTTCTGACATTTTCAGAGAACTGAATGGGTTTATCGTTAATATTTTTAAGAACTCTTTCATTGGGTCCATAGGCAAACTTTGTTTTTTTTTGCTTCAGAAAAAAAGCAAGAAAAATAAGTCCAATTGAAAATCCACCAATGAAAAATCCAAGTCGATATTTAAATTTCATATGGAATTAGAAAATTAAAAGATTTAAATCACTAGAATCCAAATTGAACCAGTTGGAAATAGATTTATTGGTAATTACACCATGATATAAATACAGCCCGTTCTTCAAACCATGATCCTGGCGAATCGCATTTTCAAGACCACCAGCCTCTGATATTTGCAGCAGGTAAGGCGTGAAAATATTACTCAACGAGACCGATGAAGTTCTTGAGTAGCGTGCCGGAATATTAGGTACACAGTAGTGGATAACACCATGTTTTTCAAAAGTCGGCTTATCGTGAGTTGTGAGTTCGCTAGTTTCAAAACAACCGCCCATGTCAATGCTAACATCGACAATTACAGACCCTTGTTTCATAAGCTCCACCATAGCTTCATTCACTAGAATAGGAGCTCTGTTTTTTCCTTTTGAAGCTCCTATTGCCACATCACAGCGCATAAGCGCTTTCATCAGGTTCTTTGGTTGCATTGTTGAAGTATAGACACGTCTTCCAATATTGGCTTGTAATGTTCTTAATTTAGTGATGGAGTTGTCAAAAACTCGCACATTGGCCCCAAGTCCAATTGCTGACTTAGCAGCATATTCACCAACAATGCCAGCCCCAATAATAACCACCTCAGTTGGTGGAACCCCACTGATGTTTCCAAGCATTAAACCATTCCCCTCGTTAGTGACGGACATGATTTCTGAGGCGATTAAAATTGAAGCTGCACCTGCAATTTCGCTTATTTGTCTGACTGCAGGAAATGTTCCATCATTGTCTTTTATAAATTCAAATCCTAGGGCAGTAATTTTTTTCTTTGCAAGTGATTGAAAATAAGCTTCATTTTGCATCTTCAGTTGAAGCGCAGAAATTAAAACCGCATTGGGTTTAATCATTTCAATTTCATCAAGGGTGGGGGGTTCAACTTTTAAAATTATTGATGATGAAAATACCTTGGCGGTATCACTCGTAATTTCAGCTCCGGCTTCACTGTATTCTTTGTCTTCAAAAGCGGCATTATTTCCAGCTCCACTTTCAATCAATACCCGATGGCCATTATTAGTTAGCGCAGAAACAGCATCTGGTGTCAAACAAATACGCTTTTCTTGAAAAGATCGTTCTTTTGGGATACCAATGAACAAAGATGTGCTGTCGTTTGAAATCTCTAGGCGTTCCTCTTTTGGCAACAGTTGTGCCTTTGAAAAAGGAGATTTTAATTTTTGCATGCTTGGTTGTATTGTCATTGCAAATTACAATTATTTTTTCAACTTAATTTGTCCGACTTGCATTTAAACACATTCTAATTCACGCTCTTGATCAGACAAAATTATAAGCTTGATTGTAGTTATCTTATCAGGAAGTAGATGTTTAATCTTATCAGGCCACTCGATGAAATTCCAATTTCCAGAGTAAAAATAGTCTTCAATTCCAATGTCTAATGCTTCGATGTGATTTTTTATTCTATAAAAATCAAAATGGTATACAATATCTGATTTCACTTTGTATTCATTCACAATTGAAAATGTAGGACTAGATGCTTTTGAATCTCCTCCTAAAATTTTAACCATCGCAGAAATTAGAGTTGTTTTTCCACTGCCCATTTCTCCTTTAAAAAGAATGATTTTTGTTTTGGATTCTTCCAATAATTTTCGTGCTACTTTATCAATTTCTACTAAAGAATATTTTACGTTCATAGCAATTTATCTTGGATTTAAAACAACAAATGGAATTATGACCTCTTCCATTGATATGCCACCGTGTTGATAAGAATTTTTGTAGTAACCAACATAGTGATTGTAATTATTTGGATAAGCAAAAAATAAATTATTTTTTGCGAAAATAAAGTTACTATTTATCGATATAGAGGGCAGACCAATACTGCTTGGCTCATTGACTGCAAATACGTCTTTACCATCAAAGCTTAGGCTACGTCCTGTTTTATAGCGCAAATTTAGGCTGGTATTTTTGTCTCCAATCACTTTCGAAGGGTTTTTAACATTTATTGTGCCATGGTCTGTAGTAATAATAAGTTTAAATTTAAGGAGTTGTGCTTGCTTTATAATTTCTAATAATGGAGAGTTTTTAAACCAGCTGTTTGTGAGTGATCGATAGCCACGATCGTCCGAGGCTAATTCTTTAATGACTTCCATTTCGGTTTTAGAATGGGAGAGCATGTCAACGAAATTGTATACAAGAACTGTTAAATCATTGTTGGCTTTACTTTTGAAATTTTCAGCTAATTTTTTTCCAGCCTTCAAATTTGTAATTTTTATGTATTCGTGATTTAAATTTGAAAGCCCCAAGCGTTTTAGTTGCATCTCTAAAAATTTATCCTCGTATAGGTTTTTACCACCCTCATCGCTATCATTTTTCCAGTATTTCGGATAATGTGTTTCCATTTCTTTAGGAGTAAGACCAGAAAAAATAGCATTTCTAGCATATTGAGTCGCAGTTGGTAATATGCTATAGTAAAGTATTTCATCTTTCACTTTATAGTGTGAATTGACGGATGACTCAATTGTTTTCCACTGGTCAAATCTCAAATTATCAATAACAACTAATAAAGTGGGTTGCTTTATTCCAACTTCCTGCGCGATTTTGGTTTTAAAAAGTGTGTGGGATAAAACGGGGGCATTTATACCCTGAAACCATTGAGGGTAATTTTTATCAATAAATCTGGAAAATTGTGTGTTTGCTTCTGTTTTTTGCGCCTCCAATATTTCAAACATTGTTCCATCCTGTGAATTTTCTAATTCTAACTCCCAGTAAATTATTTTTTTATACAAATCAGCCCATGCTTCAAAAGAATTAACATCGTTCATTTCCATGGCAATTTTCCGAAACTCTTGAAGGTAATTTGAAGATATTTTTTCAGCGACCAAACGGCTGTGGTCTAAGTTTTTTTTAAGACTGAGAAGAATTTGATTAGGGTTAACGGGCTTGATAAGATAATCTGCAATTTTACTGCCAATCGCTTCTTCCATTATGTACTCCTCTTCACTTTTGGTAATCATTACAACAGGAATGTTGGATTTTACCTCCTTCAATCCAGCCAAGGTCTCTAGGCCTGACAAACCTGGCATGTTCTCGTCTAAGAAAACAATGTCAAAATCTTCAGACTTAAATATTTCAAGGGCCTCAGAACCACTTTGACAAGGGCGTATCTTGTAGTTTTTTTTCTCAAGAAATATAATGTGAGGTTTTAAAAATGAAATCTCATCATCCACCCACAAAACATTGATTTCTCTCATAAATACATCTGTTTAAAAATTATGTAAACTGATTTTTATTACTTTTACAATCAATATAACTTTGTTTATATACTTTGCGTCTAAAATAAAATTTAATTCCTTTGAATACCAAAAACAAGCTCAAAATATTTAACGATCCAATTTATGGATTTATTACAATACCTAGTACTTTAATTTTTGACTTGATTGCCCACCCTTATTTTCAAAGACTCAGAAGAATAACGCAAATGGGGCTATCGTATCTTGTTTATCCCGGAGCTCACCACACGCGGTTTCATCATGCATTAGGAAGTTTGCATTTGATGCAAAAAGCTGTTAGAATTCTAAAATTTAAAGGTACGGCTATTTCTAAAGAGGAGGAAAATGCCCTCTATGTAGCCATACTTTTACACGATATTGGACATGGCCCATTTAGCCATGCTATTGAACACAGTTTGTTGGAAGGAGTTAGCCATGAGTTTATTTCATTGCGTTTTATGGAAATTTTAAACGATGAATTTAATGGGCAATTATCCTTAGCAATCACCATGTTTAAAGGGGATTACAAGCGACCGTTTTTTGGTCAATTGATATCTGGCCAATTGGATATGGACCGTTCCGATTACCTAAAGCGCGATAGTTTTTACACAGGTGTTTCTGAAGGCAACATCAACAGTGAGCGTTTGATTTCAATGATGAATGTAGTCTCGGATGAATTGGTTATTGAAGAAAAAGGAATTTATTCAATAGAGAAGTTTCTCTCAGCTCGCCGTTTGATGTATTGGCAAGTATATCTGCATAAGACAGGGGTTGTTGCAGAAAACATGATCATCAATGTTTTAAAACGTGCCAAAATACTTTCTCAATCAAATGTACCCTTGTTTGTAAGTTCTGGACTGGATTTTTTTTTAAAAACTGAAATCCATCCTTTAAAACTTACAAAAGCCATATTGGAAAACTTTTCCGAGTTAGATGATAATGATCTTGTTTCTGCTTTGAAATCGTGGAAAAATCATCCAGATTTTGTTTTAAGCAACCTTTCTAGAAGACTTCTAGATAGACAGTTGCTTAAAATTGAATTCTATTCAAAGCACGACATCAAATCAGCTCTAGAAAAAATCAAAACAAAATTAAAACTGAATTTAAAATTAGATGACAGCGAAATACCATTTTTTGTATTCGATGGAGTCATTTCAAATACAGGCTATGATTCTGAAAAATATCCCATTTCAATTCTTCATAAAAATGGAAAAACTTCAAATCTAAATCAAAGCTCTGAATTATTAAATGTCAAGGGGTTGTCAAAAAAAGTTACACAGTACTATATCTGCTCTCCCAAAGTTATGCTATGATAATTTTTTATACTTTTGCAGTGGTATGAAATTTACAGCCAGCCAAATAGCAGAATTACTCAATGGAACCGTTGTTGGAGATGAGAATACTGAAGTCTTTAAACTTTCTAAGATTGAAGAAGGATCTCTAGGGTCCCTTTCTTTTCTTTCAAATACAAAATACACTCCTTTCATATACTCAACAGAAGCCTCTATAGTAATAGTAAACGATGATTTTATTGCCGAAAAGGAAATTAATCCCACTTTGATTAGAGTTTCTAATGCCTACACTGCTTTCTCTACACTTTTAGAGCATTACAATGCTGTTAAATCAACCAAGAGCGGGGTTGAATCACCTGTTAAAATATCGGCTTCCGTGTCTTATGGAGTGGATGTATACATTGGTGCATTTTCATATATTGGGGATCATGTTAAAATTGGTGATAATGTGAAAATTTATTCAAATTGTTATATTGGTGACAATGTTACAATTGGTAATGGAACAACGCTCCACTCAGGGGTTAAAATTTATTCTGACTGTATTATCGGGAATCAATGCAATCTTGATGCTAACGTAGTAATTGGTGCAGATGGCTTTGGATATTCAACAAACGATAAGGGGGTTTACAAAAAAGTACCTCAAATTGGTAATGTAGTCATCCACGATTGTGTTGACATTGGAGCCAGTTCCACCATTGACCGTGCAACAATGGGGTCTACAATTATACACAAAGGAGTAAAATTAGACAATCAAATTCAAATTGCTCACAACGTTCAAGTTGGTGAAAATACAGTCATCGCTGCTCAAACGGGGATTGCGGGTTCCACAAAAATTGGTAAGAATTGTCAAATTGGAGGCCAAGTTGGCATTGCTGGGCACATAAATATTGGTGATAATGTAAAAATTCAAGGGCAATCTGGAATTACCAAAAATATTAAAAATAATGACTCTGTGCAGGGTACTCCCGCATTTGGTTTTAGCAACTATTACAAATCCTATGTTCATTTTAAAAACCTACCAAAACTAGCCAATACTATCATTGCACTTGAAAAAAACAATAAAAAATGATAACAAAAACCCAAGCTAAACAAACTACGATTTCAAAAGAAATATCACTGAAAGGCGTTGGACTTCATACAGGTAAAGACGTTGAAATTAAATTTTTACCAGCAATTGCGAGTTCTGGTTATGTTTTTGTACGTAAAGATCTTGAAGGTGCTCCTATGATTAAAGCAGATGCAAATTTAGTAACCAGTACACAACGAGGTACTTGTCTTGAGAAAAACGGGGTGAGTATTCAAACCTGTGAACATGTTTTAGCCGCTTTGGTAGGCTTAGAAATTGACAATGTCACAATTGAACTTAATAACGCAGAACCGCCCATTATGGACGGTTCTTCTAAGTTTTTTGTTGAAGCCTTGGAGTCCGTTGGTATCCAAAAATTAAACGCTTTTCGAGAAGCTTTTATTGTAAAAGATGTCATTTCCTACATCGACGAAGAAACCGGTAGTGACATTACTATAATTCCATCTGATGAATACCAAGTAACCACCATGGTAGACTTTGGGACCAAGGTTTTGGGAACCCAAAATGCAACTTTATCAAAATTATCAAATTTCAAATCTCAAATTTCTAACTCCAGAACCTTTAGTTTCTTACATGAGTTAGAAACGCTTTTAGAAGAAGGTTTAATTAAAGGTGGAGACTTGAACAACGCCATTGTATATGTAGACAAACCTTTGTCTAAAAGTACTATGGAAAAATTAAAAAAAGCTTTCAATAAAGATTCAATTTCTGTGAAGCCTAACGGGATTTTAGACAACCTTAACTTACATTACCCAAATGAGGCTGCTAGACATAAACTGCTTGATGTTATTGGAGATCTGGCCTTAGTCGGTATCCGTCTTCAAGGTAAAGTTATTGCCAATAAACCTGGTCACTTTGTTAATACGCAATTTGCTAAGAAAATGGCTAAAATCATTAAAATTGAACGACGGAATAATATGCCAGCTGTTGATTTAAATCAAACACCTGTCATGGATGTAAATGCCATTATGGACATGTTACCACACCGTCCGCCTTTTCTAATGCTTGATAAAGTTTTTGAATTGTCTCCTAACCACGTCATCGGATCTAAAAATGTTACTATGAATGAATCTTTTTTTGAAGGTCACTTTCCTGGTGCTCCTGTTATGCCTGGTGTTCTGATTGTTGAAGCGATGGCGCAAACAGGTGGAATTCTCGTTTTGAATACGGTCCCTGATCCTGAAAACTATTTAACCTTTTTCATGAAAATTGATAAAGTGAAATTTAAACAAAAGGTTGTTCCGGGTGATACACTTATTTTTAGTTGTTCATTAATCACTCCAATTAGAAGGGGTATATGTCACATGCAAGGATTTACTTATGCCAATGGGAAATTGTGTGCTGAGGCTGAATTAATGGCTCAAATTTCAAAAATCAAATAAAATATTTAAAAATGAATCAACCTCTTGCTTATGTACATCCTGGAGCTAAGATTGCCAAAAATGTGGTAATCGAACCTTTTACAACAATTAATAATAATGTAGTAATCGGGGATGGGACATGGATTGGTTCGAATGTTACCATAATGGAAGGTGCACGAATCGGTAAAAACTGTAATATTTTTCCTGGTTCTGTTATCTCAGCAAACCCACAAGACTTAAAGTATGATAACGAGGATACTATTGTTCAAATAGGAAATAATGTTACCATCAGAGAGTGTGTTACCATCAATAGAGGTACAACAGACAGAATGAAAACAGTCATTGGTGATAATTGCCTGATCATGGCCTATTGCCATATAGCGCACGATTGTACTGTTGGTAAAAATTGTATTTTTTCAAATAACAGTACGCTTGCAGGGCATGTTACAGTAGGTGATTTTGTTGTCTTAGCCGGTATGACAGCAGTACATCAATTCTGCTCTATTGGCAATCATGCATTTGTAACAGGAGGGTCTTTAGTTCGTAAAGATGTACCCCCTTATGTCAAGGCTGCACGAGAGCCGCTCTCATATGTTGGGATTAACTCTGTAGGTTTACGACGAAGAGGATATACCACAAAAAAAATTAGCGAAATTCAAGGTATTTACAGATTATTATATCAAAAAAATTACAACAACTCACAAGCTTCATCAATTATTGAAGCTGAAATGGAAGCAACTTCTGAACGCGATGAAATATTACAATTCATTAAAAACTCTCACCGTGGTATCATGAAAGGCTACTTCAAATCCAATTAAAATTATGGCAAATACATCTGATATTCGAAATGGTTTATGTATCCGTTACAACCATGATATATTTAAGATTATTGAATTTTTGCACGTCAAGCCTGGGAAGGGTCCAGCTTTTGTTCGTACTAAGTTAAAAAGTGTTACGACAGGAAAAGTGATTGACAATACCTTTTCTGCGGGGCATAAAATTGACGATGTTCGCGTAGAAACCCATAAATTCCAATACCTATATCCCGAAGGCGATCAATTCCATTTTATGAATGTGGAAGATTACAATCAGATTACCATCAGTAAAGCGGCCATTGACAATCCTGGTTTGCTAAAAGAAGGTGAGCTTGTAACCGTTATCATTAATTCTGAAGACGAGATGCCACTTTCTGTAGAAATGCCTGCCAGTGTTATTTTGGAAGTTACATCAACTGAACCAGGCGTCAAAGGTAATACAGCAACCAATGCCACCAAGCCAGCTACTGTTGAAACAGGTGCCTCTATCATGGTGCCATTGTTTATCAACGAAGGCGATAAAATAAAGGTTGAAACAGCCAAAGGGACCTACAAAGAAAGAGTCAAAGCGTAAATGCCATGAAATTCCAAACTCCTCAGACCCTTGAAAAAATTGCAGCAATTCTAAATTGTGATTTTATAGGCAACGCGGATTTTCCCATATTAGGAATGAATGAGATTCATGTGGTTAAAGCGGGTGATATTGTTTTTGTAGACCATCCTAAATATTACAAAAAAGCGCTAAACTCGGCTGCAACGGTTGTTTTAATAAATAAAAAAGTTGACTGCCCAGTTGACAAATCTCTTCTCATTTCAGATGACCCATTTCGTGATTTCAATAAATTAACCAAACATTTTAAACCTTTCATTAGTGCATCTTTAAATATTGATCCCAAAGCTAAAATAGGCGAGGGTTCGCTATTACAGCCAGGTATTTTTATTGGTCCAAATGTTCAAATTGGAAGCAATTGCCTCATACACGCCAATGTGACCATTGTATCTGACACATATATTGGCGATAATGTCGTGATTGGTTCAGGGACTGTGATTGGTGGCGATGCATTTTACTATAAAAAGCGACCTGAGGGCTTTGATCCCTTAATATCTGTTGGTCGTGTATGCATTGAAAATGATGTTCATATAGGAACTGGTTGTACTATTGACAGAGGGGTTACAGGTGACACTACCATTGGTGCTGGCTCCAAGTTGGACAATCAAATTCAAGTGGGTCATGATACATTAATTGGTAAAAAGTGCTTAATTGCATCTCAGACTGGGATTGCTGGTTGTTGCGTTATTGAAGATGAAGTGACGCTTTGGGGTCAAGTTGGAACCAACAGTGGCATTACCATAGGATCCAAAGCGGTTATTTTAGGGCAAACTGGGGTGACAAAGTCGGTAGCTGGTGGTAAAACTTACTTTGGAACACCCATACAGGAATCGCGCTCAAAACTCAAAGAATTGGCCAATCTGAGACAATTACCAGACTTGATACAAAAGTTAAAAGAAAAATAACATTTGTTTTTAAAAATCAACTTCAAAAAATTACATTTGTATCAATCAAAAAATAGTCTTTAATGAGTGTATTAGTAAACAAAGATTCCAAAATAATTGTTCAAGGATTTACAGGTAGCGAAGGAACGTTTCACGCAGAACAAATGATTGCTTATGGGACCAACATCGTTGGGGGCGTTACTCCTGGTAAAGGTGGACAAACTCATTTGGAAAAGCCTGTTTTTAATACCGTTAAACAGGCTGTTGAAGCTGTTGGCGCCAATACAACGATTATTTTTGTTCCGCCAGCATTTGCAGCCGATGCAATTATGGAAGCATCCGATGCAGCGATTGATGTTATTATTACAATTACAGAGGGTATCCCTGTCGCCGATATGATCAAGGCTTCAAATTACATTAAAGATAAAAACTGCAGATTGGTAGGCCCAAATTGTCCTGGCGTCATTACACCTGATGAGGCTAAAGTAGGTATCATGCCTGGTTTTGTTTTTAAAAAGGGTCGTGTTGGTGTAGTTTCCAAATCTGGAACCTTAACTTATGAAGCTGCAGATCAAGTAGTAAAGCAAGGCTTAGGTGTTTCTACAGCCATTGGGATTGGAGGTGACCCTATTATTGGCACCACAACAAAGGACGCCTTGGAACTACTCATCAATGATTCTGAAACAGACTGTGTTGTTATGATTGGCGAAATCGGAGGTCAGCTGGAGGGTGATGCTGCCCAGTGGTATAAAGAAAGTGGCAGCAGTAAACCTGTCGTTGGCTTTATTGCTGGAGAAACTGCACCTGCTGGACGGACCATGGGCCATGCTGGAGCCATTGTTGGTGGCAGCGACGATACCGCCCAAGCTAAAAAACGCATCATGCGCGCTTGTGGTATGCACGTGGTAGATTCCCCTGCAGAAATTGGAAAAAAAGTCGCTGAAGTTTTAGGATAAACTTTTATCCATTGGATCAATTGTAATATTAAAATAACGGATTGCATATAACTTGGGATTTCCTATATTTGGAATTATTATAAATCAACACACATCAAATGAAATTACTTAAAGGAAAAACCGCTATTATCACAGGTGCTAGCAGAGGCATAGGCAGTGGTATCGCCACTGTTTTTGCGCAACAAGGTGCCGACGTTGCTTTTACCTATAGCTCGTCTTCAGAAGCTGCTGAAGCCCTTGAAAAATTGCTTCAAGCATACGGAACAAAAGTAAAGGCTTACCAAAGCAATGCTGCAGACTTTGCCGCAGCTCAAGAACTCGCCTCTAAGGTCCTTGAAGAGTTTGGTCAAATAGATATTTTAGTTAACAATGCGGGGATTACCAAAGACAATTTATTGATGCGTATGGGAGAAGAAGATTTTGATAAAGTTATTGAAGTTAACCTGAAATCTGTGTTTAATATGACCAAAGCAGTCCAACGAACTATGTTAAAGCAACGTAAAGGCTCTATTATTAACATGAGTTCAGTGGTCGGTGTAAAAGGCAATGCAGGACAAACTAATTATGCCGCCTCTAAGGCAGGAATTATTGGGTTTTCCAAGTCTGTCGCTTTAGAACTTGGCTCACGTAACATTCGCAGCAATGTGATTGCACCAGGTTTTATTGAAACTGAAATGACTGCCAAATTAGATCCTGCAGTAGTTGACCAGTGGCGTGCTGGAATTCCATTGAAAAGAGGCGGGACAGCTGAAGATATCGCAAATGCCTGTGTCTATTTAGCAAGTGACCTTTCAGCTTATGTTACAGGGCAAACACTTAATGTAGATGGAGGCATGCTTACCTAATGTTTTTTGGATGATTTTAGCATGAGAGAGTCTTTGTTTTTTTACATCACAGTCACTGTAATTATAGCGCTATTTGTAGCGCTTTTTCAATACAAACCCTGGCGTAAATCTGCGACTTTTTTATGGGTACTCACTTCACTTCGCGCCCTATCAATAGGGGCTTTACTGTTGTTAATTTTGAATCCAAAAACAGATCTTAATAGTTCCCGAATTGTGAAGCCTAAACTCTCTATTTTAGTTGACAACACACAGTCGATTCAATTCCTAAATAGAACAGAGTTGTTAAATTCAACTTTAAAAAAGCTATCCGAAAACGGTCTTTTAAATGAAAAATTTGAAATCCAAAGCTATAAATTTGACAAGGATTTTGCCTTATTGGACACTTTAGAGTACACCGGAACTCAAACCAATATTGGTAAAAGTTTAGAAACCATCAATGCGATTCATAAAGACGATCAGGCGGCTGTGGTTTTGCTTTCTGATGGGAATCAAACCATTGGTAATTCTTATTTATACCAATCAAAATTCCTTTCACAGGCTGTATTTCCAGTCGTAATAGGGGATACGACCCCTTATGTAGATTTGAAAATTCAGCAATTAAATGTCAACAAATACACCTTTTTAGGGAATACTTTTCCTGTTGAGATTTTTGTAAATTACAATGGCAGCCGAAGCATTCAATCCAATTTGAAAATTTATTCGGGCGGCTCCTCATTGTTGTTTGATAAACCCTTACAATTATCTCCAGAATCCAATTCGATGTCTACAATTGCATATCTAAAAGCCAAAAGAATTGGTTTACAGCGGTTTCGTGCTGTGTTGTCACCACTCACAGATGAAAAATTAACGACCAATAATAGTGTAGAATTTGGTATAGAAGTGATTGATCAACAAATTAAAATTGCTTTAATTTCCGAAAGTTCACATCCCGATTTAGGTGCCTTTAAGGCAATGCTTGAAACGCAAAATAATTATGAAATTGAACTGCTCAGCCCTGAAAAATTTCTAAACAATGCCAGTACCTATACTGTTGCGGTCTTGTACCAACCCAACAACCGTTTTAAATCGGCATATGAAGCAATTGAAAAGTACAATATTAACACCTTCACTATTGGTGGTACTTTTACAGGTTGGAGCTTTTTAAATAACATTCAGTCTAATTTTAATCAAGAAGCTACGACACAAAATGAAGTTTATCAAGGCGCTTCTAACCAGAATTTTGAGGACTTTGCTTTAGAGCCTATTAATTTTGAAAATTATCCACCACTCGCCACAGTTTTTGGCAGTACTACTTTAAAAGGGCAACACAATATTTTGATTTTCAAGACGGTAAATAACATCAATACCCAACAACCTATGTTATTTTCTTACTCTAATGCTGGTAAACGCCATGTTGTTTTATTGGCTGAAGATGTCTGGAAATGGCGTATGTATTGTTACCGCCAGCATCAAAGTTTTAAAAAGATTGACAACTATTTTAGATCTATTTTCCAATATTTGAGTACCCAGAAATCAACAAATCGTTTAAAAGTATCCCATGCATCAATTTTTGACGGGTCAGAACGCATTGCCGTATATGCTCAATTTTTTGGTGAAAATTTTGAATTTAATTCCAATGCTGATATGGAGATTGAAATTAAATCCAAAAATTTAAAGAAGCCTCTAATATTTCCCATGTTAATCGAAAACAGGACATATGTTGCCAATTTGGAAAGTCTTCAACCAGGATCCTACTCCTATATAGTGCGTTTAAGGAACAAGCAATTTTCGACGGCTGGAAGCTTTGAAATATTACCTTTTAGCATTGAAAAACAGTTTTTAAATGCCAATCTAACGCAACTTCAACAATTGGCACTTCAAACAAATGGGCAGCTATTTTATGAAAACACAGTTGATAATTTAATTTCTAAACTACTGGCCAATGAGCAGTATAAAAGCATTCAAAAAGTAGAGAAAAAATCTGTACCTTTGATTCACTTTAAATTACTTTTATTGCTGTTACTTTTAAGTCTCGCATCCGAGTGGTTTATTAGAAAATATTTCGGATTAATTTAATAACTAAATCTATATAAAATGCAAAATTTTCCTAAAATCGGTCTTCCTATTATATTTGTCATCGGCTTGGCCGTAATCATTATCTCTAAAGCAGCTGTTACCATTGGTCCTGGTGAGGGTGGTGTATTGTTCGAGCGCTTTGGAGATGGTATCAATACTGAAAAAACTTATGGTGAAGGCTTTCATATTGTAGCGCCTTGGAACTCTATGTTAATTTTTAAAGTACGTCAACAATCCATATCCGATGAAATGAATGTACTTTCTGTAAATGGACTTGAAGTACGTGTCAATGGTACCATCTGGTACGAGCCAGAATATGAAAATCTTGGTAAACTTATCAAAACCAAAGGACAAGATTACGTATTAGAACTCTTAAACCCTGCAGTAAACGCTGCAGCGCGAAGTGTGGTTGGACGTTACACGCCTGAGCAGTTATATTCTAGCAAGCGCGATGTGATTGAGCAAGAAATATTGGATGAAGTGGTAAACTTGATGAAAGGCCAATTCTTAAATGTAAAACGTGTGCTCGTTGAGGACGTCAAACTTCCAGAAACCATTAAAAATGCGATTGAAGGAAAGTTAAAGCAAGAGCAACAATCTTTAGAGTACGAATTTAGATTGGTTACTGCCGATAAAGAAGCTCAAAAACAGCGTATTGAAGCCCAAGGAAAGGCAGATGCTAACCGCATTTTAAGTGCGTCTTTAAATGAAAAAATTCTTCAGGATAAGGGGATAGAAGCCACAGTTAAACTGGCCGAATCACCCAATAGCAAGGTGATTGTAATTGGTTCTGGTGATTCAGGCATGCCCATTATCTTAGGCAATCAATAATTATGGTATCCTTGGTGTTTTAAACCATGTTTCAAAAGCGTTATTACTATCTTGTTAAATTTCAATTTTTAGGATACCGCTTTCATGGTTGGCAAAAGCAACCCAACACCAAGACCTTACACTTAATGATCGATCGCACTTTAAAATATGTGCTCAAAGATCGGTATTTTAAAACACTAGCGGCCAGTAGAACCGATGCGATGGTATCGGCTCAAGAGGCCGCTTTTGAATTATTCTTAAGAGACCATCCGCTGGAGGATATAGATCAATTTATGGTCGCTTTTAATGCCAATTTACCCCAAGACATTCGTGCCCTTTCGATTGAGCAAGTATCTGCCGATTTTAACATCATTCAAGATTCTAAATTCAAAGAATACCATTATTTGTTTTCGGAAGGGCAGAAGTGCCATCCATTTTGCGCGCCAATATTGACAACTGTTTTAGAACCGTTAAACATTGCTGTAATGAAACAAGGTGCAAAATACTTCCAAGGCACTCATAACTTTAAGTCTTATTGTTACAAGGCCACAGATAAAGGATTATACGAGCGAACTTTAGATTATTGTGAACTGATTGAAAATACGTTTTATAAAGCCAATTTTTTTCCAGGAAAAAGTTATATGCTTCGAGTCATTGGAAAGGGGTATGGCCGACATCAAATTCGCCTAATGATGGGCGCCCTTATAGCATTGGGTAGAGGAGAGGTAGACCTTGAATTTATTGAGGAGAGTTTACGACCAAATTCAACAATAAAAATTAATTTTATTGCCCCAGCTTCTGGTTTGATTCTGCACAAAATAGAATTTTAAAGTCTAAATCAGTTGGTCCTCCAAACGTATCTTTAGCATTGAAAAGATACGTTTGTTAATGGCTGACATATGACGCTGATAAAAGTCCATTTCCGTATTTGTGAAAAGTCCCATAACAATACCTAAAAAGCGTTGTTTTAAACTTGTATTTGTATTGAGATGGCGTTGAATCGCTTTGTGTTTATCTTCAGAATTAAAGGATGTAAAATCTTGTTTTTTACGTCTTAACTCATCTAAGAATACACTTACAAATATAGTGTTCTGTAATTTTAAAATAGGCCGTAAGACCTTGTTTTGGAAAACTTCAAGATCTAAGGTTTTAGTTGTGTTTTGTATGGATGGGATTTCAGGACGACCTTTCAAAAGGAATTGGTCTCTAGAATTTATGCTCATAAATTTTAAGATCAAAAGTAGAAGAGGCCGCTATGACATGGTCAAAAATATCAGCAATGATGTATTCGTAATTTTGCCAGCGCTTATCACTGCTAAAGGCATAAATTTCAATGGGAAGTCCTTTTTCACTCGGTTCCAATTGACGGGCCATGATCATCAAGTCTTTATTGATGGCAGAATGGTTTTCAATGTAAGATTCAATGTATTTGCGAAACACCCCTATATTAGTGAGGTTTCTTCCATTGATTAATAATGTTTTGTCGATATCATTTTCAGTATTGTAAGCAGCAATATCGTCAGATTTTTGAATGATATAATCTTTGATTAAATTGATGTTTAATAGCTTATTTATATCTGTTTCATTCAAATGACGAACACTTGACATGCGAATATTTAATGCCCGCTTGATACGTCTTCCACCTGATTGTGTCATACCACGCCAATTTTTAAAAGAATCTGAAATGAGGGCATAGGTAGGAATGGTCGTAATGGTGTGGTCAAAGTTTCGAACTTTAACTGTTGCGAGATTAATTTCAATCACATCGCCGTCGGCGCCATATTTTTGAAAGGTGATCCAATCACCAATGCGTACCATATCATTGACTGAGACTTGAATACTGGCCACAAAACCAAGAATCGTATCTTTAAATACCAAGATGATAACAGCTGAAACCGTCCCCAGTCCCGCCATAAATTCCCAAAATGTAATACCAGAGACTGCGGCAAAAAACGGCAAAAATCCCCGTTAACCATATGAAAATCATAAGCACTTGAATGTAGCTGTCAATAGGTTTGTCTTTAAGACGTTCAAAGGTTTTGAGAAAATCTCTTATGGATCTGAAGATGCTGCTCAACCCCCATATAACAAGTGAAATACCGATGACTAAAATGAACTTTTCAAAGAAAAACTTCCACTGTGGATGCTCAAAAAAGATATTTGGAATCGTTTTGTAGGCCAATATTAGAGGAAAAATATGGGCGATATTACGGGGCACTTTATGTGCAACCATAATATCATCAAAATTTGTCTTTGAACGGCTCGCAATTTTGGAAAAAACCACTCTAATGATGGTGCGAATGATAAAATCTAACAAAAATATTACCAAAAGAGATGCTATGACAAGTGCTAAAATGCTAGACCAATCTGCAATAGAAGCATTAAGTCCCGTGGAAGCAAGTAGTTTTTTTAATGCATTTAGTAGATATTCCATTGGATAACGTATTATTAATTAAGCCTTATTTAAAGTTTTTTTTAATTTATAATCCACCACAAAGGTACCAAAAGGAATTACAGATGCTGCTAAAACCCCTAATAAATTCTTTTTCACCCAATTATTATAAAATACCAGCACCAGCGCTAAAATGATATAGGCGATAAATAACAATCCATGCGGCATTCCCAACATTTTCACATAACTAGGATCGTTACTTGTATATTTGATGGGTACCGCTAAAAATAGTAATGAGATGTAGGAGAGACCCTCCAAAAAGGCAATTATGCGAAATATTGAAATTATATTCATTGTGTTAGATATAGTGGTGCAAAGATATGAATTATATACAATAGCGTGCTGAATATTAATTTTACATAATATAAATTATAGTACATTGAATGATTAGGGTAAAATTTAAACAAAGGGAATTATAAACGTTAATAATAATTATATAATTAGCTGAAACAAGGATGGTTTATCATTGATGTAATCTCCAAATAAATTACGCGCTTTTAATTTGGTAATGAGCGGTTTTAAGTCTTCCTGGTCCTTCAATTGAATACCAACAACAGCCACTTCATTTTCACGATTCACCTTTTTTGTGTATTCAAAATGTGTAATGTCATCATTAGGACCTAATATATCTACAACAAATTCTCTTAAGGCACCTGGGCGCTGTGGAAATTTGATGATGAAATAATGCTTTAAATTGGCATACAACAACGCGCGTTCTTCAATTTCAGATGTTCTTGTAATATCATTATTACTGCCACTCACCAGGCAAACCACATTTTTACCTTTTATTTCATCCTTAAACCCATCCAAGGCTGCAATGCTCATAACGCCTGCAGGTTCCGCAACAATGGCGTCCTTATTATACATCTCCAATATTGTTTGACATATTTTACCTTCGTGTACCGTGGTCATTTCATCTAAGTATTTGTTGCAAATTTCAAAGGTCAAATCGCCAACACGTTTAACGGATGCCCCGTCCACAAATTTTTCAATTTGGGTTAATTTCACAATTTCTCCTTTCTCAATAGATTTTGACATAGAGGGCGCTCCAGCAGGTTCAACACCAATAATTTTTGTTTTTGGAGACAATGCCTTTACAACCGATGAAAGTCCAGAGGCCAAACCGCCACCGCCAACAGGTATAAATATATAATCGATTGGTACTTTGGACTGCTGAAAAATTTCCAAGCCCACAGTACCTTGTCCCTCTATGACCTTTGAATCGTTAAAAGGATGGACTAATGGTTTTCCATATTTTTTACATTCTTCCATGGCTTTATGGAATGAATCATCGAAAGTGTCTCCTACCAAAACCACCTCCACATACGCTTTACCAAACATCTTTACTTGCTCAATTTTTTGATTTGGTGTGGGCGCAGGCATATAGATTGTTCCCTTTATCTTGAGTAAATTACAAGACAACGCAACACCCTGCGCATGGTTACCAGCACTGGCACAAATAATACCATCTTTGGTTTCATCCGTAGTCAATGAAGCTATTTTATTGTAAGCACCTCTAATTTTATAAGATCTGACTTGTTGTAAATCTTCTCTTTTAAACAACATATTACATTCGTATTTATCCGAAAATCGAGTGTGTTTTTCCAATGGGGAAACTGAGGCAATGCCTTTCAATTTATCAGCCGCAGCTTGAATCGCTTCAACCGTCGGAATGTAAGTCGTTTGAGGGTCTTTCATAAGGCCGTATTATTGTTGTTATGCTTCTGTTTTTATAATTTTCATATCCGTCATTGCTTGTCTTAAAAGGCTGCCCACTTTTTCTATAGAATGTGCTCTGATTATTTTATTAACAGCGATAAGTGTTGCATTATCTACGGCAGTGACTTCTGGTGAGTATGCAGTTCCAATAATATCTTTTGTAACTGTTTTCATGAAATCGACTAACAAAGGTTTACAAGCATGGTCAAATAAATAGCAACCATATTCTGCAGTATCTGATATGATACGGTTCATTTCAAATAATTTTTTCCTTGCCACCGTATTAGCAATCAATGGTAGTTCGTGAAGCGATTCATAATAAGCGGATTCTTCAACAATCCCTGAGGCAACCATGGTTTCGAAGGCCAGTTCTACACCTGCACGCACAAAGGCAACCATGAGAATCCCATGGTCAAAATACTCTTGCTCAGCAATTTGTTCTTTTATTGCGGCTGTTTTTTCAAAAGCGGTTTCTCCAGTAGCTGCGCGCCAGCTTAATAAATTATCATCGTCATTGGCCCAATCTTCCATCATAGTTTTTGAAAAATGACCAGACATGATGTCGTCCATATGTTTTTCAAACAATGGTTTCATAATGGTTTTGAGTTCCTCTGAAATCTCAAAAGCTTTTAGTTTTGCTGGGTTAGACAAACGGTCCATCATATTGGTGATGCCACCGTGCTTTAAAGCTTCTGTGATAGTTTCCCATCCGTATTGTATCAATTTAGAGGCATAAGTGGGCGCTATCCCCTCCTCTATCATTTTGTCGAAAGATAAAATTGAGGCCGTTTGTAAAACACCACATAAAATAGTTTGCTCTCCCATCAAGTCACTCTTCACTTCAGCAACAAAAGAAGATGCCAAAACACCTGCTTTATGGCCTCCAGTAGCTACTGCATAGGCTTTGGCTTGTGCCCAACCTTTTCCCTGAGGGTCATTTTCTGGATGCACAGCGATAAGCGTTGGAACACCAAACCCTCTTAAATATTCTTCACGTACTTCACTTCCTGGGCACTTTGGTGCGACCATAATGACCGTTAAATCTTTACGTATTTGTTTTCCTTCTTCCACGATGTTAAATCCATGAGAGTAAGATAAGGTAGCGCCCTGTTTCATCAAAGGCATTACCGCATCTACCACATTGGAGTGTTGCTTATCTGGGGTTAGATTTAAAACCACATCTGCCGTAGGAATCAATTCTTGATAATTACCAACAGTAAAGCCATTTTCAGATGCATTCTTAAAAGATTGGCGTTGGTGTGCAATAGCTTGATCTCGTAATGCATAAGAGATGTCAAGTCCCGAATCTCTCATGTTTAATCCTTGGTTTAAACCTTGTGCTCCACAACCAATAATTACAATTTTTTTATCTTTTAAGGCGTCTACTCCCGATTCAAATTCTGAGGTTTCCATAAATCGACATTTAGACAGCTGGTCTAATTTTTGTCCGAGTGAGAGTGTATTAAAGTAATTTGCCATTTTGTAATATTTAGTTTATGAGTTAAATAAGTTTAGTATTTCTGAAATTTTCATTTCATCTTTGGTCACTGCAATACGCCCTGACCGGACAAATTGCATGACGCCAAAAGCTTTTAATTCTCTGTGAAGCAATTCAATTTCATGACGTCTCCCCGATTTTTCTAAAACAAAAAAATCTCGGTTTACAGTGACGATTCGGGCATCACTGTCCTTTATAATATTTTGGATTTGACGTTCTTCGAAAAGCAAATCAGATTTAATTTTAAACATACAGGATTCCAGGTATATGGTTTCTTCGTCTGTATGATAAAAGGCTTTGATTACTTCAATTTGTTTTTCAATTTGTCCAATGATCTTTTTAACATTGTCTTCAGTCATATTAACAAGAATGGTGAATCTAGAGACCCCTTCTATTTCAGACTCCGAAATGTTCATACTTTCAATATTGATGTGCCTGCGCTGAAAAATCGCGGAAACTCTGTTCAATAAGCCGATGTTATTCTCGGTATATATAGAAATTGTATATTGTTTAAGTGTACTTTTCATAGCCATTTAATTTATTCTAATCTAATTTCTGAAACGGATGCCCCAGAAGGAATCATAGGAAATACATTGTCTTCTTTCTCAACACAAACTTCTAAAAAATAAGCGACTTTTGAACGCATCATATCTTCAACAGCAGCTGCTAAGTCTTCGCGCTTTGTAACGCGTTTGGCTTCAATGTGGTAGCCTTTTGCAATGGTTACGAAATCTGGATTTGTCATTTCTGTAGAAGCATAGCGCTTGTCAAAAAATAACTGCTGCCACTGTCGCACCATGCCTAAAAACTCGTTATTGAGAACCACAATTTTTACGGCAGCTTTGGTTTGGAAAATGGTTCCTAGCTCTTGAATGGTCATTTGATAGCCTCCATCCCCTATAATAGCGACCACTTCACGTCCTGGACATGCCATTTTAGCACCAATGGCCGCTGGCAGTGCAAAGCCCATTGTACCCAATCCGCCAGAAGTAATATTACCATGCGATTGCGTAAATTCTGCATAACGACAAGCAATCATTTGATGTTGTCCTACATCCGAGACAATGGCGGCCTTACCTCCACTCTGAATGTTGATCTCTTTGAGTACCTCACCCATGGTCAAGCCATCCTTAGTAGGGTATAAATCGTTTTTAATTACTTTTTCAAACTCAATTTCAGACAATGCTTTGAATTTCCCCAACCAATCATCATGATTGTTTTCGTTGACCATAGCTAATATTTCATTTAAAGATTCTTTAGAATCTCCCAAAACAGCGACATCTGTTTTTACATTCTTATCAACTTCTGCGGGATCAATTTCAAAGTGAATCACTTTGGCTTGTTTGGCATATTCACTGAGTTTTCCAGTGACGCGGTCGTCAAATCGCATCCCAATCGCAATGAGTACATCGCATTCATTTGTTAAGATGTTGGGACCATAATTGCCATGCATCCCTACCATACCCACATTCAATGGATGTGCAGTATCAATAGCTGAAACACCCATTATGGTCCAAGCTGCTGGAATACCTGTTTTTTCAACAAAGGCCTTAAATTCTTCTTCTGCTTTTCCTAAAATTACCCCTTGTCCCCAGACAATTAAGGGTTTTTTGGCTGAGTTGATCAATTCAGCTGCGGCCTGAAGCTGGTTTTGTTGCAATTTCGGGACTGGTTTGTAGCTGCGAACAACATTACATTTTTTGTAGGTAAAATCAAACGCTTCAAATTGTGCATCTTTGGTAATGTCTATCAAAACGGGGCCTGGTCTTCCACTGCGTGCAATATAAAATGCTTTAGCGATGACTTCAGGAATTTCTTCAGCGCGTGTAATTTGATGGTTCCATTTTGTGACTGGTGTTGAAATGCCAACGATATCTGTCTCTTGAAAGGCATCACTTCCCAACAAATGAGACGGTACTTGTCCTGTAATACAAACCATTGGTGTGGAATCAATTTGTGCATCGGCAATTCCAGTGATAAGATTGGTTGCACCTGGACCAGAAGTCGCAATGGCGACCCCTACTTTTCCAGAAATTCTAGCATAGCCTTGAGCCGCGTGTGTAGCGCCTTGTTCATGTCGTGTCAACACATGATAAATCTCTTTGTGGTATTTATAAAATTCGTCATACACAGGCATGATGGCACCACCAGGGTAACCATATATGATGTCCACTCCCTCCGCTATGAGACAGCGGACAACCGCTTCAGCACCTGTAATTTTTTCTTTGGGGAGATTCAGATAATTAGTTTGAGGTTTTGTTTTTAGGTTTTCCATAGCTATAGTTCTTAAAATTCATCAGTGACACAACCCTTTGACGCTGAAGACACTGTTTTTGCGTATTTATAGAGTACCCCCCTGGACACCTTAAGTTTAGGGGCTTTCCATTGAGATTTTCGTTTTTTTAATTCTTCTTTAGTAACATCTAGGGTGATACTGTTTGTTTCAGCATCAATTGTTATAATATCTCCGTCTTTTATTAGGGCAATAGCACCACCTTCTTGCGCTTCAGGTGTAATGTGACCTACAACGAAGCCGTGTGTCCCGCCAGAAAAGCGCCCATCAGTAATTAGAGCAACATCCTTTCCTAATCCAGCTCCCATGATGGCAGCTGTTGGCTTTAGCATTTCAGGCATACCAGGTCCACCCTTTGGGCCTTCATAACGTATGACAACAACATCTCCCTTTTCAACCTTTCCATCGCGAATCCCAGCATTGGTTGCATATTCACCGTCAAAAACTTTGGCTTTTCCCTTAAATTTCAAACCTTCTTTTCCTGTAATTTTAGCCACACTTCCTTCCAGCGCTAAATTGCCATAAAGCATTCTTAAATGTCCTGTGGACTTTATGGGTTTATCTATGGGCTTAATGACATTTTGACCTGCTGTTAATCCTTTGACACTGGAGAGGTTTTCAGCCAGGCTTTTTCCAGTGACCGTAAGACAATGCCCGTGAATTAATCCTTCTGATAATAGGTATTTTAGTACGGCTGGAATGCCCCCGACGCGGTGCACGTCTTCCATGAGGTATTTACCACTGGGCTTCAAGTCGGCTAGGAAAGGGGTGCTATCGCTAATGCGTTGAAAATCTTTTAATGTAAATTTAATATTAGCAGCTCTGGCAATGGCTAAGAAGTGTAGAACGGCATTGGTTGAGCCTCCTAAAATTGTTACCAATCGAATGGCATTTTCAAGAGATTCTTTGGTAATGATGTCAGAGGGTTTAATGTCCTTTTCAAGAAGAATTCGCATGGCTTCACCGGCCTTTACAGATTCTAATTGCTTCTCTTCTCCAGTGGCTGGATTAGAGGCATTGTAAGGCAAGGTCATTCCCAAGGCTTCAATTGCTGAAGCCATGGTGTTGGCAGTATACATGCCACCACAAGCACCAGCTCCTGGGCATGCTTTTTCAACAATGTTTTGAAATTCATTTTCCGACATGGTACCCGCAACTTTACTGCCCCATGCTTCAAAAGCAGATACAACATCTAATTTTTTTCCATTGTGACAGCCTGAATCAATGGTGCCGCCATAGACCATTAAGCATGGTTTATTAACTCGAATCATAGCCATAAGTGCGCCAGGCATATTTTTATCGCATCCAACAACTGTAACAAGCCCATCATAGCTCATGGCTTGGACAACCGTTTCCATGGAATCGGCAATAACATCACGAGATGGCAATGAAAATCGCATTCCAGGTGTCCCCATTGAAATGCCATCACTGACGCCAATAGTGTTAAATATTAAACCGATAACTCCTTTGTTTATGGTGCCTTCTTTGACCAATTTTGCGAGATCGTTTAAATGCATGTTGCAAGGATTCCCTTCATATCCAGTGCTTGCAATTCCAACGATGGGTTTGTTGAAATCTTCTCTTGTTAGCCCGATAGCGTGTAGCATGGCTTGTGCCGCTGGTTGCGTTGGATCTTGTGTTATGGTTTTACTATGTTTGTTAAGTGACTTCATTAATGCATTGTCGATTTGAAATTTCAATACAATCAAATCTATAAAATTCAGATAATTATAAATATTAATTTATGAAATAGTAATCTAAATCCAACTACAATATAATGATGTTAAAAACCTGAAATTGAATCAGTTGTATAAAGAAAAATATGACGTTCAGAAAAAAATCAAAGTTGATTTGACAACGCAATACTTTTTATTTCCAATTGAAAAGCGCTATTTTTCTTGGAGGCTTTTAAAAATCCAATCCGCTCGATAGAAAGCTGGTCAAAATTTGGAATATTGAGAGTGTATCCTCTAAAGCTTGGGAACATATCTTTCAAAGGAATTAATATTTTTTCCCATTTGCCTGTGGTTTTGAAATCATATACATAGGAATGACGATCGTATTTTGCAGCTTTTATTCTAAATTGAAACGAGCTCCCGTCTCCTTTTAGTTGTAATTCAATAATTTGATTATTTGCAGTTTCAACCCCCTCTAAGTTAAGTTGGATCGAAGAAAATCCACCATTATTTTCAATGGATACCTTCCCTTTAAAAACGCCATTTCCATCAGAATTTAAAATCAGCTGCCCATTAGAAAGCCCTCCCATGACAATATCATCAATAACTTGCCAATTATCTAACTTACAATCAGTACTAAATACAAAAATTGGATTCATTTCTTGTGTGTTTATTGTCAGTAAAATGAATAAATAAAGCAGCATTTTATAACTAAATTTCAGATTTAATAAGATCAAAATTCTGTCTCAAATGTGAACGTAATTTTTTCTTGTAGTCTTCCTTAAGCCATGCTAAAAAATTGTGCGTGCTTTTACTGATGCATTTTGAGTAGCGATGGATTCTAAAATCAATATCATCATTCAGTAATTTTACAAGCATTAATGCATCAAAAATATCCTCGCTATTTTCAACACAAATCTTTGCGTGCTGTGCGATAGATCTTTTCAATACAACCTTAGATGACTCCCCGCTTCTTATAGAGGCTACATAAGTTTTATTGATGTCGAAGTGCAGAGCTTCAGATTTATCAAAGGATTTCCGTATCTCTTCTGGCATTTCATAAACAAAATTGCTTTCAAGCTCTTCATCACTTAAAATCCCATCTAAATAATGGCTTGGGTATTTAAATATGCGGTGCCAATCCAAATTGGTGCTTCCCCAGGGTCCAAATCGGTGAAAATTATTTCCTAAATCTATAACTTCAAAAGTATCTTTGTTTTTGAAAATACGTGAACCACGGCCAATCATTTGGTAGTACAAAGTCAATGATTTTGTAGCGCGATTCAAGATGATAGATTCTACACTCGGTTCGTCAAATCCGGTGGTAAGTATACTTACAGAAGTTAGTATCGCATTGGGTGTTTCTTTAAACCACTTCAGAATGTTTGCACGCTCTTTTTTTGTAGTTGTATTATCTAGGTGTGCAATGGGCATGCCAGCGCGCTTAAATAAGTCGTATACAAATAATGAGGTATTGATACCGTTGTTAAAAATTAAGGTTTTTTTGTTATGACATCGCTCTATGTAGGCATCCATCAGTTTTGAAAGCATCTCATTATTGGTATATAAATCTTCCGAAGATTTAACAGTGTAGTCTCCGTTGGCGCCTACAACCAAGGAAGTCAGTCCAACATTGTAAGAATACATATTGGCGCGAGCCAAAAACCTATTTTCGATAAGCGATTCAATGCTTTCGCCAACAATCAACTCATTGTAGTTGTCCGTCATTGGAAGCTCTATATTTGAACTTAAAGGGGTTGCAGTAACACCTAGAATAAATGCTTTATCAAAAAACTTAAAAAGTTTGGTAAATGAATTGTAATGGGCTTCATCAATAATCACAAGACCAATGTCGGAAATATCTAATTTATCGTCTTTAAGGCGGTTATTAAGCGTTTCTACCATCGCCACAAAACAATCAAAATTCTTTTGATCGTCTAATTTTGCCTTGCTGTCAATGACTTTATTGGTAACGCCAAATTCAGACAATACGTTTGAGGTTTGTTTGCACAATTCAATGCGGTGTGTCATTACCAAAACTTTTTTCTTTTGTGTTTTTAGGTATTGACTGACAATTTCAGAAAATATTACAGTTTTACCACCGCCGGTTGGCAGTTGATATAATAAATGATAATCTTCAACGGCAGATTCAAAACATTGGAATATTTTTTGAATGGCACCTTTTTGGTAATGATAAAGTTGTTTACCTTCTTTACGTTCTTCTTTCTCGTAAGTGGTGAGCATAATTAGCTTTGAATTCAACTTTGCAAAAATAAGACCTTTTTTGTGTTTTCAAAGAGAAGAAGTGAATTTTATTCAAAAATTTATAAAGTAAAATTTTTGAAATGCTAGCGCAGTTTATTTTGTATTATTCTTATGTATTTTTTTGCTACCTGAATACATGTCATAACGGACTAGACGGGCCTCAAGTTTCGCATTATAAAGTTTAATTTTTCTGGAAGTTCTTAGTCCAATATGCTTTAAGGCTTGAAGATTTGAAGTAATAAACCATGCGGTGGTGCCAGCGTATTTATGTTTTAGAGTGCTTCCAATATTCCCGTAAAAAGCTTCCATGTCCAGATCTAGTCGTTCGCCATAGGGTGGGTTGAATAGCATGTGAAGGTGGTTTTCACCTCCTTTTTGTGTTTTAAAGAAATCTTCGTGCTTTACATAGATAAATTCCTCTAAATGCGCATTTTTAACATTTTCCAATGCTTTTCGAACGGCACTTGGAGACCTGTCAAAACCCATTATTTTATGGTGAAAATCACGAGTTTTGGACAGCAGAGAATTTTCAATTTTTTCAAACAAATCAACATCCCAGTCTTTCCAACGTTCAAATCCGAATTCGTTTCGCATTAAATTTGGTGGAATGTTGCAGGCAATCATTGCCGCCTCAATTAAAATAGTACCAGAACCACACATGGGATCCATAAAGTCCGATTGGCCATCCCAACCAGAAAGCATTACCAAGCCTGCTGCCAACACCTCATTGATTGGCGCAATGTTGGTGGCAATTTTATAACCCCTTTTGTGGAGAGATTCTCCTGAACTGTCTAATGAAACAGAACACAACTTCCTGTCGATGTGTACATCAATCTTAAGATCCGGAAATCGAAGATCTACATTGGGGCGTTTTCCTGTTGAATCTCTAAAGCGATCTACGATAGCATCTTTGGTTTTTAATGCCACATATTGAGAATGTGTGAATGTGTCTCCACTTAATGTAGCGCTTACTGCCAAACTTCCATCCGCATCAAGATAATCTTCCCATCCAATGGATTTGATCTTTTTGTACAAATCATTTTCGTCTTTGACATGAAATTGCTTTATAGGTTTCAAAATTTTTATTGCAGTTCTCAAGCCAAGGTTGCATTTGTACATAAAACCTTTGTCGCCTGTAAAACGAACATGTCTGACGCCCTTTTTGATGTATTGGGCCCCAAGCTGTCTGAGTTCTTTCTCTAAAAGTTCTTCAAAGCCAAACAATGTTTTGGCGACCATTTCAAAATTATCTTCCATAAAAAGTTTGAAATAAATATCAAAAATACAGTATTTTTACCAGCGTTAGTTCAAATACATATGTCAATTCAAAAAAAGTGGTTTCGATCTTGGTTTGATACTTCCTATTACCATATTCTGTACAAAAATCGAAACGATGGTGAAGCACAGCGGTTTATTACCAACCTTGTTGAATATTTAAATATTGCCAAGGATCAAAAGATTTTAGATTTAGCATGTGGTAAAGGCCGTCATTCCATCTTTTTGAATCAATTGGGTTACGATGTTACTGGGGTAGATTTATCAAAGCAAAGTATAGATACAGCAAATACACATTCTAACGATCGCTTAAAGTTTGGAATTCACGACATGCGAAAACCCATGAAATCAAAGTTTAATGTGGTGCTAAACATGTTTACAAGTTTTGGGTATTTTGACACCTTGGAAGATGACGTTAAGGTGATAATGGCTATTAAAAAGAGTTTAAAAGCCGATGGCATTGGTGTTATTGATTTCATGAATATTCACAATGTAATCAACACACTCGTACCCCAAAACAGTGTTGATATAGATGGCGTTAATTTTCAAATAAAACGGGCTTTTGATGGTAATTTTATTCGAAAATCAATTCAAGTCAAAGACGGAACAGAAACCTATAATTTTGAAGAAAAAGTACGTGCATACAGCCACGAAGATTTTAAAGCAATGCTATCCACAAATGGACTTCAATTAATAGATTGTTTTGGATCTTATGATTTACAAGCTTTCGATCCAAAAAATTCCAGCCGGCTCATTCTAGTCTTTAAAGCTGATGCTTGATTTTATAATCAATAGCAATAACGCATTTTAATTATTGCATTTTTGTAAAATAAAGAAGCGCAAACAAGATATAGGTTTCTTCATGCGCTTCCTAATCAGGTATTTCGGGAAAAAATGGGGATTTTGTTTTGAATTGTTTATAATCCTAACAATTTAGCTACTTCAAATGTATATACAATTCAACACAGAGTAAAGTGTCATCTAACAAACAGCTAAATAATGTAATAAACGGTACTATTTGTGTAATAAGCGGGAAAATAAAAGATTGAATATTTGGGTTATTTATTGGGAATCGATCGCCATTTTTTTGAAAGCGCGTACAAATCAAAGTCTTTATGGGCGGGTTGATATTCCAAAGCCCCGTTTTGAAATTGCCTTTGCAAAATATCCTCAATGAAATAATCTTCTTCAGAAAACTCTGGATCAAAAGGTATTTTAAGAGACATTTTAAATAATTTAGCGGTGTTGTTATACCAAAAAGCACGCCAACCACTTCGGAGATCCTTGATGAGATCAAAAGCAGTCTCCCCTGTTTGACGGTGGATTAATTTAATAAGGATTTGACCTTCAGTAATTGTGAATTTTTTAAGCTTTTCAGAAAATTCATCCTCCACAAATTTTTGAACCCGGCGGGTGTATTGTTTACGCTTGCGCTTACTCTTGACGCTTTCAATTCTTTCGTTTAATGTCTCAAGTCTTTCAGCGGCTAATTTAGCATAGGGATAGACTTTAATCGTTTTGCGTTGTAAAATTAAATAGCGGCGGCGGTCTTCTTTAGATTTAATGCGCAATTTTGGCAGAATCACAACTTCTGATAAATTAATCGAGCTGTTGGTGATGGTATCTCCCACAATCATTAAATAAGGCTTTTGAATTGAATCTGTGTCGATTGGGGGTGTTTGACTCTCGCATATAAATAATGTAAATAAAAAAAATAAAGTTGTCTGTCTAATCATGGTATATCAATCCTTTTCAAAGTTAAAAAATATGTTGTAATCCTGCTTCTAAAATCGAAGAGTTTTGTTATTTTTAACCAAAATATAAACAATGGCCAAAAAGAAAATTTTAAACAAGAAATCATTAAAGTTTTTAGAAGCTTACTTAAACAACGCAGCACCAACCGGCTATGAGTGGGAAGGTCAAAAGCTGTGGATGGATTACTTAAAACCTTATGTTGATACTTTTATCACAGACACTTACGGCTCTTCTGTTGGGGTCATTAACCCAGAGGCTAAGTTTAAAGTAGTCATTGAAGGACATGCCGATGAAATCTCATGGTATGTCAATTACATTTCAGATGATGGGTTAATTTACGTCATTCGAAATGGCGGGAGTGACCATCAGATAGCACCCAGTAAGGTCGTCAATATCCACACAAAAAAAGGTATTGTAAAAGGCGTATTTGGGTGGCCTGCGATTCATACAAGAAGTATGGCCAAGGAACAGCCCCCAAAGCCTGATAATATTTTTATTGACATTGGTTGTCAATCCAAAAAAGCAGTTGAAAAACTAGGCGTGCATGTGGGCTGTGTGATCACTTACCCAGACGAATTCCATATTTTAAACAAAGACCATTTTGTCTGTCGTGCCTTGGACAACCGTATGGGAGGTTTTATGATAGCGGAAGTTGCACGTTTACTTCACGAAAACAAAAAAGAACTCCCCTTCGGGCTTTATGTCACCAATTCTGTTCAAGAAGAAATTGGCTTACGTGGTGCGCAAATGATTACGCACACCATTCAACCAAATGTTGCCATTGTAACCGATGTTACACACGATACAACCACGCCAATGATCAACAAAAAGAAACAGGGGCATTGTAAAATGGGTGAAGGTCCTGTAATTGCTTATGCGCCTGCAGTACAGCAAAAGTTAAGAGATTTGATTGTAGATACAGCAGAAGCCCATAAAATTCCATTTCAGCGCGCTGCGCTTTCCAGGGCAACAGGGACAGATACTGATGCCTTTGCATACAGCAATGGAGGCGTTGCTTCAGCATTGATCTCATTACCGCTTCGCTATATGCACACAACTGTCGAAATGGTACACAGAGATGATGTTGAAAATGTCATTCGTATGATTTACGAAACGCTTCTTAAAATTAAATCTGGGGAAACCTTTAGTTATTTTGACTAGGATTGCTTGAAATTTTAGACATCTGGAATGAAAATGGCAAACCGACTGGTCAAAGTGCTGACAAAGCGGTTTTGCATCAGAAAGGTTTATTTCACCCCACCGTTCACATTTGGTTCTACACCCCTACTCCAAATATTTTATTACAAAAACGCGCTGCGAACAAACATACTTTCCCCAATCTATGGGATGTTTCTGTTGCTGGACATGTGGCTTCGGGTGAAACAATTCTTGAGGGAGCAACGCGAGAAATTGAGGAGGAAATTGGACTTTCAGTTAAGCCCAAGGATTTGGATCTTATTTCAGTTCGAAAGAATGTCAATAAATTCTCAAATGGGATTATAGATGCTGAATTTCAACATGTTTTTTTGTGTGAACTTCCAGTAGCTATTGAAGCATTAAGCATTCAGAAAGAAGAAGTAGATGCGGTTAGGCTTTTTTCCTTTGTAGAGCTAAAAAAATGCCAAGCGTATAAACATCCTGATTTTTACATTGTCCCAGCGGACATGGAATATTATACATTCATTATGCAAGCCATTAATGATAAGCTATTGAATTAAAAGAAGTCTTTTTATTGGTAATTTGATGAAGGTAGAAAATTACATCCTATAATTAGAGTTTTTAAATAGCATTATTCTTTATTGTTTCAACCACTTCAGGGTTTAACAAGGTGCTGATGTCTCCTAAATTTGAAGCATCTTTATTGGCTATTTTTCTTAAAATTCGGCGCATAATTTTACCAGAACGGGTTTTTGGTAATCCCAAAGTAAATTGAATTTTATCCAATTTAGCAATGGGTCCAATTTGTTTACTGATAAGACCATTTATTTCAGCTTTAAAACTTTCCAAATCTATATTTGAATCGTTTGATTTTAGGGTGATATAGCCGTAAAGTGCATTACCTTTTATGGGGTGTGAAAACCCAACAATAGCCGATTCAGCTACTAGTGCATGTTCATTAATGGCATCTTCAATAGGTGCAGTTCCAAGATTGTGTCCAGAAACAATGATGACATCATCCACACGACCCGTAATACGATAATGGCCGTTGGCTTCTCTAAGGGCGCCATCACCTGTAAAATAACAACCCGCAAAGGCTGAAAAATAGGTTTCTTTATAGCGTTGGTGGTTGCCCCAAATGGTACGTGCCATGGAGGGCCAAGGGAATTTTACACATAACCTACCTTCGGCTATGGCCTCTTTAATTTCAAGCCCTTTTTCATCCATCAACGCGGGCTGTATCCCTACAAATGGAAGGGTTGCATAGGTAGGTTTTCCACCAAAGCAATTTGGAATAGGGCTGATGAGAATTCCCCCTGTCTCTGTTTGCCACCAGGTATCAACAATGGGGCATTTTTCTTTTCCAATGGTGGTGTTGTACCAATTCCAAGCTTCTTCATTGATGGGCTCTCCAACGGTACCAATCACTTTTAAAGATGATAAATCATAAGGGGTTACAAAGTCATCCCCTTGTTTGGCCAATGCTCTAATCGCTGTGGGCGCTGTATAAAACTGATTGACTTTATGCTTTTGAACAATATCCCAAAAACGGCCATAATCGGGATGGCTTGGAACTCCTTCAAACATAACTGTTGTAGCGCCATTTAATAAAGGGCCATAAACAATGTAACTGTGACCTGTGATCCAGCCGATATCGGCCGTACACCAATACACATCATCGTTTTTATATTGAAAAATATTTTTAAACGTATAGGCCGTATACACCATATATCCTGCGGTTGTATGGACCATTCCTTTTGGCTTTCCAGTGGAGCCTGATGTATATAAAATGAATAGAGGATCTTCGGCGTTCATTACAGCAGCCTCACATTGATCGGAAGCGGTCTCTAATAAGGGCTGAAGCCATTCATCTCTACCCGCTTTCATCTGAATATTTGAATGAATGCGCTTGACGACCAATACAGTTTCTAAATTCAGGCATGAGGCTAAGGCTTCATCCACAATGCCTTTAAGATCAATGGTTTTAGCACCCCTGAAACTGCCATCACTAGTAATGACCATGCGGCAATCACAATCGTTGATTCTCGTCGCTAAAGCCGTTGCGGAAAAGCCTGCAAACACTACGGAATGAATGGCGCCAATGCGAGCGCAAGCCAAAACCGATATTGCCAATTCTGGAATCATAGGCAGGTAAATACACACCCGATCGCCTTTATTTATTCCTTTACGTTTTAGAACATTTGCAAATTGATTCACACGGCGGTGCAATTGGGAATATGTAATGTGTTCTGCAGCTGAATTTGCGTCATTTGGTTCAAACAAAATAGCGGTTTTATCCCCGTTTTTATCCAAGTGGCGATCGATACAGTTTTCTGTAATATTGAGCTGAGCCCCTTCAAACCAACTTATTTTCGCAGCTGAAAAATCATGTTTAAGGACAACATCCCATGGCCGTTTCCATAAAAAATTATTTTCAGCTAGATCTGCCCAAAATTTTTCTGGATCTTCAATAGAAGCAGCATAAGCCGCTTGGTAGGTTTCTAATTTTTTGATTTCGAAAAAATTCATGGTCTAATTTTCCTTACGAATTTAAGCATAAAATTTAAATGAAGTCTTTTGTAGAAGCCACTTATTTTTAGCTTAAAATACTACCTTTGTTTCAAAGACCAATAATTGAAAACCAAGCGCTTGTATTTTATTGATGCGGTTCGAGCATTTGCGATCCTAATGATGCTGCAAGGTCATTTTATCGATACCTTATTGGTAGTAGAATTTCGAGACCCCACCAACTTAGCATACTCGATATGGCATTATTTCAGAGGAATTACGGCCCCTACTTTCTTTACCATTTCCGGATTGATATTCACCTATTTACTGTTAAAAACCAATAACAAAGCGGAAGAAAATATTCGCATAAAAAAAGGGCTTTCACGTGGTTTAATGCTTATTGGAATTGGTTATGCTTTGCGAATTCCTATTTTCAGATGGTTTAAAGGAAAGTTTGATGGTTATTTTATGGTTATTGATGTGTTGCAATGCATTGGACTCTCACTGCTGTTAATTATTGTTTTTTATAAAATATTTCAAAATTATAAATACTTTTTTTCAGTTTTAATGTTTGCCATTGCAACGCTTATTTTCATCTCAGAACCCCTTTATAGATCTTATGAAGCTGCAGGTATCCCTTTGTTTTTTGCCAATTACCTTAGCAAATCAAATGGCTCAGTATTTACCATTATCCCATGGTTTGGATACATGGCCTACGGGGCTTTCATAGCCACCATATTTTACCGCTATTTAAGCCGTAAATCTTTTAAAACAAAAATTGTAATAGGTTTCTTTGCTATCGGTTTGCTTCTAGTCTACCTATCCTCCACTTTTCTGCAATTAATTTTCAATTATACACGCATTGAACTTTTTGAACGGGTTGCAAATTTCAATTATTTGTTTGAACGCCTGGGCAATGTGTTGATTATTTTTGGGCTTTTTTATGCTTTTGAGTGGTTTATAAAAAAGCCTTTGATTTTGAAAATTGGTCAAAAGACACTGTCCATATATGTGATTCACTTTATTGTGTTGTATGGGAGTTTTACAGGCTGGGGCTTGAATCGCATAATTGGAAAAAATTTAGAGCCTATCGAAGCTGTTTTTGGTGCACTTATGTTCCTAGTGCTAATCAGCGCTATTGCGATACACAGGCACAGCGCCTACAGTTATTTGTCTAAAATCAATGATTTTATAAAGTCGAAAAGAAATTAAGGACATTGGTTTCAATGCGATGGTTGATATTTGACAGATCGCTGCGTACAAAAGTATCCCCAGTAATATTTTCGTAAAGTTCAATGTAGCGTTTGCTGACCGTTTCAATGTATGCGTCCGACATAAAGGGAATGTTTTGGCCTTCTAAGCCTTGAAATCCATTTTGAATTAGCCATTGCCGCACAAATTCTTTAGACAATTGTTTTTGTGCCTCTCCTCTATTTTGACGTGCTTGATAGCCATCGGCATAAAAATAACGAGAGGAATCTGGGGTATGAATCTCATCAATTAAAACGATTTTACCATCTTTTGTTTTTCCAAACTCATATTTAGTATCCACTAAAATTAGGCCCTGAGCAGCGGCAATTTCAGTTCCCCGCCGAAAGAGTTTACGGGTGTAATCTTCTAAGACCAAATAATCAGCCTCAGATACAATACCACGAGTTAAAATTGCTTCTCTCGAAATGTCTTCATCATGGTTTCCTTTTTCAGCTTTGGTGGCTGGAGTGATAATGGGCCTTTCAAAGGGATCATTTTCCTTCATCCCTTCTGGCATTGTAACCCCACACAGCAGGCGTTTTCCAGCTTTGTATTCTCGGGCTGCATGCCCAGACATATAGCCTCTGATGACCATTTCAACTTTAAATGGGGTGCAACAATGACCAATGGCTACATTGGGATCTGGAGTTGCAAGCAACCAATTCGGAACAATGTCTTCCGTTGCTTTCATCATTTTGGTGGCAATTTGATTTAAAATTTGCCCCTTAAATGGAATGCCTTTTGGCATAACGACATCAAATGCTGACAAGCGGTCGGTAGCAATCATAACCAAGAGATTTCCAACGGTATACACCTCGCGGACCTTTCCTTTATAAACATATGATTGCCCTGGAAACTTAAAATCAGTTCCCATAAGCGTTTGATTCGTCTTCATGGTCTATTCTCTATTTTCAATGTTTTTATAAGCCTCAATGACTTTTTTGACAAGTTTATGTCTAATCACGTCTTTATCATCTAAAAACACCATACCAACCCCTTTGATGTCCTTAAGAATTAGCAAGGCTTCTTTTAAGCCAGAAATAACCCGTCTTGGCAAATCAATTTGACCAGGATCCCCTGTCAATAAAAATTTGGCATTTTTTCCCATGCGTGTCAAAAACATTTTCATTTGTGAGTGGGTGGTATTTTGGCCTTCGTCTAAAATTACAAAAGCATTGTCCAGAGTACGGCCGCGCATAAAAGCCAACGGTGCAATTTGAATGGTTCCTTTTTCAATGTAATTGTCTAATTTTTCTGCGGGAATCATATCTCTTAGCGCATCGTATAGCGGTTGCATATAAGGATCTAATTTTTCTTTTAAATCTCCAGGAAGGAAGCCTAGATTTTCACCAGCTTCTACTGCAGGTCTGGTTAAGATAATACGCTTTACCTCTTTGTTTTTAAGCGCTTTAACAGCTAGCGCAACTCCTGTGTAGGTCTTTCCGGTTCCTGCCGGTCCAATGGCAAAAACCATATCGTTATGACGTACTGAATCGACCAGTTTACGCTGGTTAGTGGTCTTTGCTTTTATAGGACGTCCATTGACGCCGTGAAGCAATATTTCAGCACTCTTATTTGAGGTGGTATAATCATCTTTAGAATCACTTGTAAGTATTCTTTCAATCATATTTTCATTCAAATTATTGTAATCTGTAAAATGACTAAATAACATTTCCATGCGTTTGTCAAATTCTTTTAACAAGTCTTCATCTCCGAGGGCTGTGATTTTGTTTCCCCTGGCAACAATTTTTAGCTTGGGAAAATACCGTTTGAGGAGTTCAATGTTTTTGTTTTGAGGGCCGAAAAATTCCTTGGGAGAAATTTGTTCTAACTCTAATATAATTTCGTTCAAATGATAAAAATATTTACAGTTTTATGAAAATAAATACAATATAAAAATACTAACAATTTTACTTAAATATTTAGACTGTTAATAAAAATTAAAAACAAAAAATTATGTAGGTTTGTAGATGTGATGTCATAGAATTACCCTTATAATCGTATATTTAAAACACAACAAATAAATTTTTAATGTCAATTGTAACATTAACTACCGATTTTGGAATGAAAGCTCACTTTGTTGGTGCAGTAAAAGGGGCATTGCTTTCTGAAATTCCAGATGTTAAGATTATTGATATTTCACATAATATTTCTCCTTTTAGTGTGATTGAGGCTGCCTATATCATCCAGAACGCCTTCAATAGTTTTCCAAAAGGAAGTATTCATATTATAGGAGTTGACTCCGAACTCAACAACGAAAATACTCACATTGCTGCGGCTCTTAATGGACATTTTTTTATATGTGCTAATAATGGGATTTTGAGCATGATATGTACAGAAATTAAACCCGATCGCATAGTTGAAATTAATATTCACGATAAAATTTTGGGAAGTTTTCCAGTTCTAGATGTATTTGTTAAAGTTGCTGCACACATTTCCCGTGGTGGTACTTTAGAGGTCATTGGAAAAACCATTCCGGACATCAAACCCATAAAAAATATCTCGCCTTTTATCAGTGATGAAAATCACCAATTGATGGGGCACGTTATCTATATAGATCGCTATGACAATGTGATCACTAACATTAAAAAGTCCTTTTTTAAATCCATTCAAAAAAACCGACGTTTTGAAATCATGGCGCGCAATCATAAGTTTACAAAAATATACAATCGCTACTCTGATATTGTAAATTTTGAAATACCCATTTATAAACGGAACGATGAGGGCCGTGGAATGGCCGTTTTTAATTCTTCCGATTATTTAGAGATTGCCATGTATAAAAGTAATAAAGCCACTATTGGTGGCGCTTCAACCCTTATGGGACTGGACATGATGGACAGTGTCACCATTCAGTTTTTTGACGATTAATTTTTTAATTTTAACTACACCTAATAATGTTAATAAGTTATTTTTAATTATTGAGGCTTAAGAGATATCTTTGTAAAGATTAGGGAATTTATAACAAACGATATAACCTATGAAATTTATAGTTTCTAGTAGTTATTTACAGAAAAAATTGCAAGTACTTGGGGGCGTAATTAACAATTCTAACACACTTCCCATTCTTGATAATTTTCTATTTGAACTACAACAATGCACATTGACAGTATCTGCTAGTGACTTGGAAAGCACTATGTCTACGACTCTTAGCGTCGAAAGTGATAGCGAGGGACAGATTGCAGTTCCTGCTAAGCTTTTATTAGATACTTTAAAGACGTTTCCAGAACAACCCCTAACGTTCGTTGTTGAATCCAACAATACTATTGAAATTAGTTCAAATCACGGTAAATATGTTATTGCATATACCGGTGCTGATGAATTTCCTAAACCTTTAGAATTAACAAATTCAAGCCAAACCGTTGTACCTTCAGTTGTTCTTGCAACAGCCATCAATAAAACAATTTTTGCGGCTGGTAACGATGATTTAAGGCCTGTAATGAGTGGTGTGTTTTTTCAATTTTCAACTGATAATCTGACCTTTGTAGCCACCGATGCACACAAGCTTGTAAAGTATACGCGTGCCGATCTTAAAGCCAGTGAAACGGCAGAGTTTATCATGCCTAAAAAACCGCTCAACCTTTTGAAGGGGATTTTATCCACAGCTGATGAAGATGTGACCATTTCATACAATGATTCGAATGCCAAGTTTTCCTTCGGGAATTCCATTTTGATTTGCCGATTGATCGATGGTAAATACCCTAATTATGAGGCGGTGATTCCAAAAGAAAACCCCAATCAATTGACCATTGGGCGCAATCAGTTTTTAAATTCGGTTCGACGTGTTTCTATTTTTTCTAATAAAACCACCCACCAAATTCGCCTAAAGATTGCAGGTGCAGAATTGAATATTTCTGCAGAAGACATTGATTACAGCAACAAAGCTGAAGAACGTCTGACTTGTGATTACCAAGGAGATGACATGCAAATTGGATTCAATTCCCGATTTTTAAATGAAATGCTTGGGAATTTAGAGTCTGAAGAAGTTCAGCTGGAAATGAGTTTACCCAACAGAGCCGGTATTTTAATTCCTGTTGATGGTTTGGATGAAGGTGAGATTGTTACCATGTTGGTGATGCCTGTCATGCTCAATAGCTAAGCCTGCTGCAATCAACTGTACATCTTTTCTCGTAATGCCTTGATTTTATCGTCTTGCATGTACTCGTCAAACGTGGTGTGACGGTCAATGACGCCTTTGGGTGTTAACTCCACAACTCTATTCGCGACGGTTTGTGCAAATTCGTGATCGTGGGTGGTAAACAATACGGTACCCTTAAAGTTTTTTAGAGAGTTGTTAAAGGCGGTGATGCTTTCCAAATCCAAGTGGTTGGTTGGCTCGTCTAACATTAAAACATTGGCCCTAAGCATCATCATACGCGAGAGCATACAACGTACTTTCTCCCCTCCAGATAAAACATCGGCCGTTTTGAGCGCTTCTTGCCCACTAAAAATCATTTTGCCTAAAAAACCACGGATGTAAACTTCTTCGCGTTCTTCTTCAGAAGTGGCCCATTGGCGTAGCCAATCAACAAGAGTTAATTTTTCAGAGAAAAAGGCACTGTTGTCTAATGGTAAATAGGACTGTGAAGTGGTAATCCCCCAACTGTATTTACCTGTTTTGGCCTTTTCTTTGCCATTGATAATTTCATAGAATGCTGTTGTGGCTCTTGAATCTTTTGAAAACACCACCACTTTGTCTCCTTTAGTAAGGTTTAAATCGATGTTGTCAAACAGCACTTCATTGTCTAAATCGGCGGAGAGCTTTTCAATATTTAAAATTTGGTCTCCTGCTTCGCGCTCACGTTCAAAAATAATAGCAGGATAGCGTCTGCTGGAAGGGCGAATTTCGGAAACATTCAACTTTTCAATCATTTTTTTACGGCTGGTGGCTTGTTTGGATTTGGCCACATTTGCCGAAAAACGTCGGATAAATTCTTCCAATTCTTTTTTCTTTTCTTCAGATTTTTTATTCTGTTGCGCCCGCTGTCTAGCGGCCAATTGTGAGGACTCATACCAAAAGGTGTAGTTTCCAGAAAAATGATTGATTTTATTAAAGTCAATATCTGAAATATGGGTACAAACGGCGTCCAAAAAGTGGCGGTCGTGAGACACCACAATAACGCAGTTGTCGTAATTGGCTAAAAAGGTTTCTAACCAGGCGATGGTTTCATAATCCAAATCGTTGGTGGGCTCATCCATAATGAGCACGTCAGGAGTGCCGAAAAGTGCCTGTGCCAACAACACCCGTACTTTTTGTTTTCCATTTAAATCGGCCATGGCCGTATAGTGCAAGGCTTCTTTGATGTCTAAATTGGAAAGCATGGCCGCTGCATCACTTTCTGCATTCCAGCCGTTCATTTCTTCATATTGAACTTGTAACTCCCCAATGCGATCTGCATTGGCGTCGTTATAGTCGTTATAGAGCACGTCTATTTCAGTTTTTATGGCATACATTGGCTTGTTGCCCATTAATACCGTTTCAAGTACCGTATGCGCGTCATATAAATTGTGATTTTGTTCAAATACGGACATGCGTTTGCTGGGTTCCAAATGCACATGGCCAGAAGTGGCTTCTTGCTTTCCAGATAATATTTTTAAAAAAGTAGATTTACCAGCCCCATTGGCACCAATAATGCCATAGCAATTCCCGCCATTAAATGTGACATTGACATCGTCAAATAAAACGCGCTTTCCAAATTGAACGGATAAGTTTGATACTGAAAGCATAGCTCTTAGATTTTTGTTTTGCAAAAGTAGAGAATTGTAGGCATACATCAAATGTGGTCTGGGATAATTTTAGTAGACTCCACTGCCCTATTACAAATAGCAGTTAAGTTTAAAATGCTATTATGTCTTAGGGCGTTATTTTATTTAAAGTTTTGGGGTTATTAATTTCCCTTCTTAAAATCCGCTATAAACTTAGCCAAACCAATATCGGTAAGCGGGTGCTTCAAAAGACCTTCAATAGAATTTAATGGGCCTGTCATTACATCCGCACCAATTTTAGCACAGTCAATGACATGCATGGTGTGGCGTACAGAAGCCGCTAAAATTTCGGTTTCATACCCGTAGTTGTCATACACATGACGAATCTCGGCAATGAGATTTAAGCCGTCCGTAGAAATATCATCCAAACGTCCAATAAATGGAGACACATAAGTGGCCCCTGCCTTGGCAGCCAAAATGGCTTGGCCAACAGAGAAAACCAACGTTACATTTGTTTTAATGTCCTTATCGCTAAAATACTTACAAGCCTTAACACCTGATTTAATCATTGGAAGCTTGACCACAATTTGCGGGTTTAGGGCGGCCAGAGCCTCCCCTTCTTTCACCATGCCTTCAAAATCCGTTGCAATCACTTCGGCAGACACATCTCCATCAACAATAGCGCAAATGTCTTTATAATGTTGAAGAATATTTTCACCCCCTGTAATGCCTTCTTTGGCCATGAGCGATGGATTGGTTGTCACTCCGTCCAAAACGCCAAGATCTTGAGCTTCTTTAATTTGTTCAAGGTTTGCAGTATCAATAAAAAATTTCATGTGATTGATCGGTTTTTAGAATTGTGCTATAAAAATAAAACTTTATAAAACTATAACAAGCTACAATTCAAATAATTATTAAAATTTGAGCGGCTTTCTTCTAAAGTTTATAGAAAGACATCAAAAGCCGTTCGTATACAGTATCTGGTAAAATGCGTTTCAATACAATCGAAAACTTTTGTAAAAAGGCCCCTGCTTTGTAATGGATCTTCGGGTGTTTGCTTTGCAAGATGCGGTTTACCAATTTGGCTAAAATTATAGGGTCTTGCCCTGCATCCACATGACCGTTGAGCAATTTCAAGGTTTTTCCATAAGTGGCTTTATAAGGAGAATCATCTATTTCTGGCGCGTGGTAACGACCCGCCGCAATATTAGTTGAAAAAGCCGCAGGAGCTAAGTTGGTCATCTGTACATTAAAGGGTTTTAACTCCATACGATAGGCCTCTGTAATGATTTCCAGGGCCCCTTTACTCGCACTGTAAACCCCACGAAATGGCAAGCCCATGTAACCAGCAATTGAAGTGATATTGATGATAAGTCCCGCCTTTTGTGCACGCATACTGGGCAAGACTGCATTAATCATTCCTATAGGTCCAAATAAGTTGGTTTCAAAATTGGTTTTCACCATTTTCATTGGAATTTCTTCTAAAGGTCCTGTAATACCAGCACCGGCATTGTTGATGAGCACATCAATATGACCTGTTTTTATCAATAGATTTTCCACACATTTTTGAATGGAGTCTGGTTTTGTAACGTCTAATTCGACAAGCGTAAATTTTGAGTCCTTGTATTTTTCAGGGTTTCGGCTGCTACCATACACCTCATAACCCTTTTGGGTTAAATACTCTCCAATGCATTTGCCAATCCCTGAAGAGCCGCCGGTAATAAATATTGTTTTTGACATGATATAGTAATATGTAGGTTAAAGATATAAAGATTTAGAAAACCAAAAGGCATAAAAAAAAGGCAAGCGACCTACATCACACCGCTACGACCATTTACCTTTGCTGCGTTCCCGCCCTGGAGGATTCAACAGGAGCTGGTTGTGTAGAACTTGCCTCGGTCAAAGATACAATGTTTTAATAATCTTTTTAGGATTTTTTTTAGTGAACATAAATAAATAAATTGCCAAAAATAAAAACAAACGCATGCATTTGGACAAAGTATTGAAAATTATAATTGTAGCTGCCTTGATCTCTGGTTGTGGAAATTCTTCAAAGCCTATTAAACACTTTTTAATTCAAACCAACGCCAATAAAAATGTCATTTCCAATACAGACACTCTAAAACTTTCCCTTTCAAACCTAAGCAACAAGAAAATTGATTCTGTGAACTATGTAATTAACAACAGCCCTGTTGCGGATATTTTCTCGCTTCAGAACAGCAGTTTAGGTGAAAAAATGATAAAAGCGGAAGTCTTCTACGAAGGTAAAAAAGAAGTGGCGCTTCAAAAAGTCATTGTTGTAAATGGCAGCACCCCAAAGCTTTACACTTATGAATTACTCAACACCTACCCCCACGACATCACTTCCTATACCCAAGGATTAGAATTTTATAAAGGCGTTTTATATGAAAGCACAGGCCAATATGGTGAATCCAAACTCAGGGCCTTGGATTATAAAAATGACGCTATATTAAACAATGTCAACCTCTCTAGATCCTATTTTGGTGAAGGTTTAACCGTTTTAAACGATAAAATCTATCAACTCACTTGGAAAGAAGGTCGGGGCTTGATTTACGATGTCAATACTTTTGAAAAATTAGGCAGCTTTAATTACGGTCAAAGCAAAGAAGGTTGGGGATTATGCAATGATGGTCAGCAATTATACAAAACAGATGGTTCAGAAAACATTTGGATTTTAAATGCTGAAACTTTAGAAGAAGAACGTTTTGTGCAAGCCTATACCAATAAAGGAAGATTGATAAATTTAAATGAACTTGAATGGGTAGAGGGAAAAATTTATGCCAACCGCTATCAGAAGAATGGGGTCGCCATTATCAATCCAATAAATGGCGCCATTGAAGCAGTATTGGATTTTAAAGACTTAAAAAACAAAGTCACCAACCATCCAGGCTTAGATGTCTTAAATGGCATGGCCTACAATCCAGATACCAAAACCCTCTTTGTAACCGGCAAACGTTGGGATAAGTTATTTGAAGTTCGAATCAATCCCGCCAATTAATGCAAGTTTTTGAAACTACTCGAACCGTTACCCAAGATGACATCGATGATTTAAACCATGTCAATAACATCCGCTATTTGCAATGGATACAAGGCTTGGCAAAAGCCCACTGGGAATCTGTTTCCAGCCCAAAGCAGCGCCAAGACAATGTTTGGGTAGTCATGCGACATGAAATCGATTACAAGGCGCCCGCTTTTGTCAATGAAGCATTGCACCTAAAAACCTATGTTTCCAAATGTGAAGGAGTTATTAGTGTTAGAGAGGTCGAAATTTTAAATGCTAAATCAGGGAAACTGTTGGTAAAAAGTAAAACAAAATGGTGTATGACCGATTCAAAAACAAAACGCCCCAAACGAATTCCTGAAAATCTTTTAAGCATTTTTAATTAATCAGATTCGTTTCGATTAAAAATTATATTTTTACAACTCAATACGAATCTATGAAACAGTCTATCTTCTACCTGCTAACATTCTGTTTTTTATTATTTTGGAGCTCTTGTCGTAATGATTTCGACTTTACAGCTTCAGAAGGAGTACTGAGTTTTTCAAAAGACACAGTATATTTAGACACCGTTTTTACCAACATTGGTTCCAGCACTTACACCCTAAAAGTTTACAATACTTCGGATCATAATATTTTGATTCCAAAAATCAAACTTCAGAACGGTCCAAACTCCAATTACCGCTTAAATGTAGATGGAATGACAGGAGATATTCCCTTATCGGGAAATGAATTTACGGATGTTGAATTATTGGCCAAAGACAGCATGTATGTTTTTATTGAAACCACCATTGATATTCAAGATTTAGTATCCAATGATGTACAATATTTATACACAGATGCTATTGAATTTGGTCAGACCAATGTGCAGATAGTCGAATTGGTGACTTTGGTAAAAGATGCCGTTTTTATCTACCCACAACAAATTACAGATTCAGGCGGGACCACAATCATTGAAACTTTAAACTTTGATGTGGATGGCGATGGCGTTTCCGATGCGACCAATCTTCAAGGACGGTTTTTAGAAAACGATGAGTTGACTTTTACCAATGAAAAACCATACATGATATATGGATTTGCGGCTGTAGGAGATGGACAAACCCTCACAATTGATGCCGGAGCGCGTTTGCATTTTCATTCAAATTCTGGACTGCTTGTAACCAATAACTCTTCTATTCATGCCAATGGGCTTCCAAGCCTGGATGCTGAAGTCATGGAAAATGAAATCATTCTTGAAGGACATCGCTTAGAACCTGGCTTTTCAGAAGTTCCTGGGCAGTGGGAAACCATTTGGCTGTATAGTGGCAGTACAGACAATAAATTCAACCACACCACCATAAAAAACAGCAAAATCGGTATTTTAACAGATGGAAACCAAGACGATTTTTCGAAACTGTTGATTACCAATACTCAAATTTACAATGCGAGCCTCTATGGTATATTAGGGCGTGCCACCAATATCAAAGCGGAAAATTTAGTCATTAACAAAACTGGATTTTCATCCTTTGCAGCCACATTTGGTGGCAACTATGATGTTGTTCATGCGACCATCGCCAATTACTGGACCAATGGCTTTCGTCAACTCCCAGCACTTTTATTAAATAACTTTACAATTGATGCAGATGAAAATACAATTCCTAATGCTTTGGTTAGTGCCAATTTTACAAATTGTATAATTTATGGCAATGACAATCCAGAGCTTCTATTGGAAAAAATTTCTGCGGCTGGTTTCGATATCAATTTTAAAAATTGTCTTTTGCGCTTTAGCGATCCTAACAATATTTTTAGTAGTCCTTATTATAATTTTCAAGACCCTACACTTTACGAGAACATGATTTTTAACTCAGACCCTGCTTTTCTTGATCCCAGTACTAACAAGATGGAAATACCCCTCGATTCACCCGCTGCCGGCGCTGGAAGCAATGCTGGAAGCTTGAGCACGGATTTAAATGGTACGCCCCGCCCCTCACCTGCAGATCTTGGAGCCCTTAACGCCATTGAATTCGAAAATTAAAAGAATATTTTTAAGCAAATAATGGTCTGTGTCCCATCATAATATTAACGCGTTTGGCTACGGATTCCAACACCGCTTCGTCCTCATAATTTGATATAACTTCATCAATAAAAGCGACAATGGTTTCCATATTGTCCTCGAGTAACCCACGCGTTGTAATTGCTGGCGTTCCAACCCGAATTCCTGAAGTCACAAATGGACTTTGGGTGTCAAACGGTACCATGTTTTTGTTGACCGTGATGTCTGCCTTGACCAGGGCTTTTTCCGCATCTTTACCAGTAATATTTTTATTACGCAAATCAATAAGCATCATGTGGTTATCTGTTCCACCTGAAATCAAATCATAACCCCGTTTCCCAAACGCTTTGGCCATGGCGTCTGCATTCTTTTTGACTTGTAGAATATAATGCATGAAATCATCTGTCAGTGCTTCTCCAAAAGCAATGGCTTTCCCTGCAATTACATGTTCTAAAGGTCCACCTTGATTTCCTGGAAAAATGGCGGAGTCTAGAAGGGATGACATCATTTTTAGTTTTCCAGACTTAAAAGTCAGACCAAATGGATTTTCAAAATCTTTACCCATCATGATAAGGCCACCTCGAGGACCGCGCAGAGTTTTATGCGTAGTAGTGGTGACCACATGACAATGTGGAAGAGGATCGTTTAAAATCCCCTTTGAAATTAATCCTGAAGGATGTGAAATATCACCTAACAGAAGAGCACCAACACTATCAGCAATTTCTCTAAAACGCTTATAATCAATATCTCTTGAATAAGCGGAAGCTCCAGCAATGATCATTTTTGGTTTTTCTGCAGTTGCAATGGCTTGAATTTTATCATAATCAAGCATTCCGGTTTCTTTATCAACACCATAGAATACAGGATTGTATAAACGCCCAGAAAAATTGACTGGAGAGCCGTGAGTGAGGTGTCCACCATGGGCTAAATCAAAGCCTAAAATTTTATCACCTAACTTTAGAAAAGCGTGAAAAACTGCAGTGTTGGCCTGACTGCCGGAATGCGGTTGCACATTGGCCCAGGCAGCGCCAAAGAGGGTTTTGGCACGGTCGATTGCTATTTGTTCCACTTGATCCACCACTTCGCAGCCGCCATAATAACGTTTACCAGGATAACCTTCAGCGTATTTATTTGTCAATACTGATCCCGTAGCCTCCATGACTTGTTCACTTGTAAAGTTCTCAGAAGCAATAAGTTCAATACCGTTGAGCTGACGGTTTTTTTCGGCTTGTATGAGTTCAAAAATTTCTGCGTCGCGTTGCATAGGTTTAAGTTATAGATTATACTTTGCAAAAATAAGTATAACATCACTCATATACATTAAAAAACATATATTTGAATAAAGATTTATTAAAAAATTAATTAACATTCATTACCATGCCAAATTATGCTAACAACCCGGATCGTGCTTCTTGGCTACACGTCGACCCCCACTCCGATTTTCCAATTCAAAACATTCCATTTGGTGTCTTTTTAACACGCGATGATGTTATTACCATTGGCACGCGAATCGGTGACACTGCTATTGACCTTGGAGCGCTACACCAATTGGGTTATTTTGATGGAATTCCATTAACCGAGGATATTTTTCTACAAGACACTTTAAATGACTTTATTGCTGATGGTCGTCAAACTTGGCGGGCTGTCAGAAATAGAATTGCTGAACTATTTGACGCCAACAATCCAAGCCTTAAATCAAATATTCAACATAAAAACACCGTCCTTTTTAGATTGGATGAAATTGAAATGAAATTACCGGTTCAAATTGGAGATTATACAGATTTTTATGCCAGTAAGGAACATGCTACTAATGTAGGAACCATGTTTCGTGGTAAAGATAATGCATTGATGCCAAATTGGCTGCATTTACCTGTTGGCTACCACGGGCGCAGTTCTTCCATAATTCCCTCTAACACGCCTATTAGACGTCCCAAGGGCCAAACCCTTCCGCCGGCTTCTGAAGCACCTATTTTTGGACCTAGTAAGGCGGTTGATTTTGAGCTAGAAATGGCTTTTATCACAACGGATGCCAATGAACTTGGAGATACTATTTCTATTGAGAGTGCCGAATCTTATATTTTTGGCTTGCTGCTTTTTAACGATTGGAGCGCGCGTGATATTCAACGTTGGGAGTATGTACCATTGGGTCCATTTCTTGGTAAAAACTTTGCCTCTTCAGTGTCCCCTTGGATTGTAACCTTAGATGCTTTAGAACCTTTTAGAGTAGCCTCCCCAAAACAATTCCCAGAACCACTGCCCTATTTACAATTCAAAGGCTCTAAAAGTTTTGATATCCATTTAGAAGTTGCCATTCAACCTGAAAATTTCAAGGAAACCATTGTAACGCGTTCAAATTTTAAATACATGTATTGGAACATGGCCCAACAATTGGCACATCATACGGTCAACGGTTGTCCTGTGAATGCTGGGGATATGATGGGAAGTGGAACCATTTCTGGCACTACAGCTGATTCTTATGGATCCATGCTAGAGTTGGCATGGAAGGGAGAAAGGCCTGTTCAATTAAACAATGGAACGGAACGCAATTATATCGAAGACCATGACACTGTTATATTGCGCGGCTATTGTAAAAATAAGACCGTAAGAATTGGTTTTGGAGAGGTGCGAACAAAACTACTTCCTGCACAATAATTTCGTTGTACCATTTTATTCAATCCATTGAATTAATCTTAAAATTTAAACTAATTTTTGATTAAATTTTAAGAGATTCTCTTTATAGGCTAATAATTCGTAATTTTTCATGTTTTGTTTTTTTAATGCATTAAAAACAATAGATTTGAATCTAATTTTAGGCTATGCATTTAAGCAACAAGATAATACCTAAAGACATCTTAAATACCTTATCCGTTTTTGGTATTACAGCCGCTATGACTGTGTCAACTGTTATTACCCCTTTGGGGTTCTTTATATCATAATTATCGTCATAATTTTAAAGTTGTTTCAAACAACACCTATCTCTAATCAATTCATCAATAATGAAAGTTTTAAAATTTGGAGGAAGTTCAGTCGGTTCTTCAGAAAACATCCAAAAAGTAACACAAATTGTCAAAGCCAAAGCTGAAAACACAGCTATTGTAGTCGTGGTTTCAGCAATTGGAGGCATTACCGATAAACTCATGGCGGCTTCCGATAAAGCCATACAGGGCAACTTGGCCTATAAGACAGATTTTGATGAAATTAAAAAACATCACATTGAAATCATGAATGGCTTGCTCTCTGGATCTTCATTAGAGAATACAAAAGATCTAGTTTTAGAAAAATTAACTGAGCTTGAAATATTGTTAGAAGGAATTTATTTAGTCAATGAATTGTCCATTCAAACTACCGATAAACTTTTAAGCTTTGGAGAGTTGATCTCTTCATTGTTAATCTTTGAGTACATGCAGCAGCAAGAATTAAATGTACAGCTTAAAAACAGTCAAAATTTAATTGTCACTGATTCAAGTTTCACAAATGCTGCCGTTCAATTTGAAGAAACCAATGACAACATTAGAACTTATTTTAATAATAATTCTAAGATAATTACCATTTTACCTGGTTTTATATCAAAATCCGAATTGGGTGAAAACACAACCCTTGGCCGTGGCGGTTCGGATTATACAGCTGCCATTGTAGCAGCAGCACTGGAAGTTGAAGCCTTGGAAATATGGACCGATGTAAGTGGTATGTACACAACCAATCCAAAACTGGTTAAACAGGCCAAACCTATCTCAAAATTATCTTATTTGGAAGCTATAGAGCTGTCACATTTTGGGGCAAAGGTTTTATACCCACCAACAGTATTACCTGTATTAAACAAAAACATTCCCATTCTAATAAAAAATACTTTAGCACCAGAAGAAGCGGGTACGCTTATTACGCAAAACGTTAACAATGGTTCCAACAATCCAATAAAAGGCATCAGCAATGTCAATGACATCTCATTATTGACATTGCAAGGCAATGGAATGGTAGGCATTCCAGGATTTTCAAAACGTTTGTTTGAAACCTTTGCCAATGAAAAAATTAATATCATTATCACAACACAAGCCTCCTCTGAACACTCTATTTGTGTGGGTGTATCAGATAGCGATGCAATCCGCGCAAAACAAGCCATTGATAAAGAATTTGAAAATGAAATATCACTTTTAAAAATTGATCCTATAGTTTCTGAGTCTCAACTTTCAATAGTAGCTGTTATTGGAGATAAAATGAAAAACCACCAAGGCATCAGCGGGAAAATGTTTAGCACCTTAGGAAAAAACAATGTAAACATTCGCGCAATTGCGCAAGGCGCCTCTGAAAGAAATATCACGGCTGTTATTTCTAAAAATGATGTGAAAAAGGCGCTTAACTGCCTCCATGAATCGTTTTTTGAAGTCGAAACAAAACATTTAAATTTATTTATTGCTGGTGTTGGAAATGTTGGCAGCACCTTGTTAAGTCAAATACAACAACAGCAAGATTATGTAAAAAATAACCTGAAATTAAAGCTAAAAGTTGTTGGGATTTGTAATTCTAAAAAAATGACATTTGATTCGGATGGCTTAGATTTGAATTCGTGGTCCAATGTACTTGAAACAGGCGCCTGCGTTTCTCCATTAGAATTTTTTGAAAGCGCAAAAAAAATGAATCTTAGAAACTCTGTTTTTGTAGACGTTACCGCGAATGCAAGCATAGCAAAAACATATGCGCATTACTTAAAAGAAAGTATTGCGGTTATTGCTTGTAATAAAATAGCCTGTTCGGGCACCCTTGATTATTACCAAGAATTAAAGCAATTGTCCATTAAATACAATGCGCCGTTCTTGTTTGAGACCAATGTTGGTGCTGGACTTCCAGTGATTGATACACTTAACAATTTAGTAGCTTCTGGAGACCAAATTCAAGCAATTTATGCTGTTTTATCTGGAAGTTTGAATTTTATTTTTAACAATTATAAAGGATATGATAAATTCGCGAATATTGTAAAACAAGCGCAGTTAGAAGGCTATACAGAACCCGATCCACGCATTGATTTAAGTGGTGTGGATGTCGCAAGAAAACTTTTAATTTTAGCCAGAGAATCCGGGGTTTATATAGATATGGAAGCTATTGAGAACAGCTCTTTTCTGCCCAATGGTGCAATGGAAGCAGACAGTGTAAAAGAATTTTATACATTTATAGAATCGCAAGAAAGTGTTTTTAAAGCAATTTATGAAGACGCCAAAAACAACAATGCGCAGTTAAAATATGTAGCAGAATTTAAAGATGGGATAGCCAAAGTTGGACTGCAATCTATTGAAGAAGGCCACCCATTTTTTAACCTTGAAGGAAAAGATAATATTGTCATGTTTTATACGAGTCGTTATAAAGACCAACCTTTAATTGTAAAGGGCGCTGGCGCTGGCGCAGAAGTGACGGCCTCAGGGCTTTTTGCCGACATCATTAGAGCATCAACTATATAAACATGGAAACAATCAAATTTTTTTCACCTGCTACAGTCGCCAATGTTGGATGTGGTTTTGACGTCTTAGGCTTCTGCTTGGACAAGGTTGGAGATGAAATGGTAGTAAAGAAATCACAGCGAAAAGGCATTTTTATTACCAAAATTGAAGGCTTTGAATTACCCTATGATGTTCATGAAAATGTGGCAGGTATATCTGCCCTTGCTATGTATGCTGAACTGGATGTTGACTTTGGATTTGAAATCGAAATTTATAAACAAATAAAGCCTGGTAGTGGCATCGGAAGCAGCGCTGCTAGTGCTGTGGGCAGTGTCTTTGGAATGAATTATTTAATGGGGAATCCTTTCAGTAAAATTGAACTTATGAAATTTGCGATGAAAGGCGAAGCAGTTGCGAGTAAGAGTGAACATGCAGATAACATTGCGCCCGCTGTTTTAGGCGGTTTTACGCTCGTCAAACAGAATAATCCTTTAGAAGTGATTCAACTACCCTCCCCCGGCGCATTACACGCAGTCATTGTACATCCTCAAATTGAAATTAAAACTGCTGACTCTAGAGCAGTATTGCCAAAAAATATACCCCTTTCAGACGCTGTTTCGCAATGGTCTAATGTGGGTAGTTTGGTGCATGCACTGCACACCTCCGATTATAATCTTATGGGCAAATCTCTAATTGATGTTGTCATTGAACCCCATCGAAGTAAACTGATCCCAAACTTTAACAGTTTGCGAAAAATAAGTTTAGAAAACGGTGCATTGGGATGCTCAATTTCAGGCTCCGGCCCATCTCTATTTAGTTTATGCAAGGGGTTAGAAAATGCTAAAAAAGTTGAAGCCAATCAACGCGCGCTTATGGCCAATACCGATATTCCTTTTGAGACCCATGTTTCAATTATTAATAAAGAAGGTATTAAAATTTTGTCCTAAAAATTCATGCAATATTACAGTCTAAATAAAAAAGCGCCAAAGACCTCATTTGAAATAGCGGTTCGAAAAGGATTAGCACCAGATAAAGGACTTTATTTTCCTGAAAAAATAACACCCTTAGACTCTTCTTTTCTGGAGAATTTAGATCAATTATCAAATATAGAAATTGCTTTTCATGCCATAAAACAGTTTGTTGGTTCAGAAATTCCTGAATCAGAATTAAAAACCATAATCAAAGAAACACTAAACTTTGAATTCCCTATTGTTTCTATTGAAGATAACATTTCAACACTTGAACTTTTCCATGGGCCTACCATGGCTTTCAAAGACGTTGGCGCCCGATTTATGGCGCGCTGTCTTGGATATTTTAATAAAAATAATAACAAAGAAGTAACCGTATTAGTGGCAACATCTGGAGATACTGGAGGAGCCGTTGCAAACGGTTTTTTAGGAGTAAAAGGGGTCAAAGTTGTTATTTTATACCCTAGAGGTAAGGTCAGTAATGTACAAGAACAGCAACTTACAACACTAGGACAAAACATTACAACTTTTGAAGTTGAAGGCACTTTTGACGATTGCCAGGACATGGTAAAAAAAGCTTTTGTAGACAGTGATTTAACCACAAAAAAAGAATTAACTTCTGCGAATTCTATCAATGTCGCACGTTGGTTGCCGCAGATGTTTTACTTTATGTTTGCCTACAAACAACTCAAGCAATACAATAAACCCTTAGTTTTTTCTGTACCTAGCGGGAACTTCGGAAATATTTGTGCTGGGATGGTGGCCCAAAAATTGGGATTACCCTTTCCTCATTTTATAGCCTCAAATAATGAAAATGATGTCGTTACACGCTATTTGTCTTCAAATAAATATACGCCTTTAGCAACGATTCAAACAATTAGCAATGCCATGGATGTGGGCAATCCAAGTAATTTTATTAGGATCCAAGCACTTCACAACAATGATTTTCAGGCACTCAAGTCCAATTTATCGGGTTACCGGTTTTCTGATGAAGAAACTCGAGAAGCCATTGATTCCATTTATAAATCGACCGGATATATTACAGACCCACATGGCGCTGTTGGCTATTTGGGCTGCCATCACTATTTAAAATTTAACCCAGACGTACACACCGTTTTTTTAGAAACTGCACATCCAACAAAATTTTTAGATGTCGTTCAACCCCTTGTTCCTGAAGTTATTAAATTACCACCTCAAATCAAAGCTGTCATGGGGCGCCCAAAAAATACCAAATCCATTGTAAATTACGCAGATTTCAAAGCAAATTTATTAGCCTTATGAGTATCAAATAGATTCTAAATTTACTTAAATTAGCAATCTATTATTAATACTTATGAAACAAACTGCCCTCCACAAAATACACAAGGCTTTAGGCGCAAAGATGGTTCCTTTTGCTGGTTATGAAATGCCTGTTCAATACGATGGTGTTAATGTAGAACATCTTGCCGTCAGAAATTCGATAGGTGTTTTTGACGTCTCCCACATGGGAGAGTTTTTAATCGAAGGTCCAAACGCCTTAGATCTTGTGCAATCGGTATGTTCCAACGACGCTGCACGTTTGGATATTGGACAAGCACAGTACAGTTGTTTTCCCAATTCGAATGGTGGAATTGTCGATGATTTAATTGTTTACAGACTTGAGGAAGCAGCCTATCTTATGGTGGTCAATGCGAGTAATATTGAAAAAGATTGGAATTGGATACAATCCAAAAACCTAGAGAACGTAAAAATGAAAAACATAAGCGATGACTATTCGCTTTTGGCCATTCAGGGCCCAGGAGTAGTTCAGGCCATGCAGCCGCTTTCAAATTTGGATTTAAGCGCAATAAAATTCTATCATTTTAAAGTAGGTGATTTTGCAGGTATCGATGGAGTTATCATCTCTGCAACAGGTTATACCGGCAGTGGTGGATTTGAAATATATTGTAAGAATAAAGATGTAAAACATATTTGGAATTCCATTTTTGAAGCTGGAAATTCATTTGGAATCAAACCCATTGGATTGGCTGCACGTGACACTTTGCGCCTTGAAATGGGGTATTGCTTGTATGGAAATGATATTCACGACAAAACCTCCCCCATTGAAGCTGGTTTGGGATGGATTACAAAATTCTCAAAAACCTTTACAAATTCCGAAAACCTTCAAAAACAATCAAAAGAAGGCGTCAACCAAAAATTGATAGGATTTGAGCTTCTCGAGCGTGGTATTCCAAGAAAAGGTTATGAAATCATTGATACCAACGAATTGACAATTGGAGAAGTGACCTCGGGTACCATGTCACCTTCTTTAGGAAAAGGAATCGGCATGGGCTATGTAAAAACTAATCATACTGCGGTTGGAACACCAATTGGTGTTAAAATTCGAAAAAAAATTGTTGCAGCCGTTGTTGTTAATACACCTTTTTACAAACCCTAAAATGAGGAAATGAAAGCTAAAAAACAATGTATTCTGATATTGGGTGCAAGTGGATTTTTAGGCCATTTCATTTATAAAGAATTAGCCCCATATTATAAAACATTTGGAACTTACTATACCGATAGTAAAAACTTTAAATCCAATAAACATTTCTACAAATACAGCCTTGAATCGGATGATATCGTCAGTCTCATTGAATCTTTAAAGCCATCTCTGATAATTTCAGCCCTCAAAGGTCCATTTCCATCACAAGTCTTAGCCCATCGTCACATTTATGAACATTTAAAAGATCAGTCAAAAATCAAAATTATATTTTTGTCCTCTGCTAATGTTTTTGACGCTTACAGCAAGTATCCAAGTTATGAAAATGATACAAGGCTTAGCAACAGCATTTACGGACATCTGAAAATTCGGATTGAACACCAGCTTCAAAAACTTCCAAAACGACAATGGGCTATTCTTAGACTTCCAATGGTTTTTGGCTTAAAATCTCATCGCATTCAGGAAATTAAACAACTGCATCAATTGGAGGTTCCTGTTGAATTATTTCCTAACCTTGTTATGAATGTATGTTCCGCGGACAGAATGACGCGACAGTTGCATTATATTGTCAATAGAAATAAATATGGGATTTTTCATTGTGGCAGCACCGACTTGGTACATCACCAAGATTTTTTCAAGGATTTAAATAGGTATTTGGGAATTAAAACCGCTAAATATAAATTCGTTTATACCACTAATGATGAACGCTATCTTGCTGTATTGCCAAAATACAATGCATTGCCAAAGTATTTGCAATTTAAATGCCAAGATGTCTTGGACGAGCTTTTTAAAACCCCTTAATAATTTAAAACTTTGTTTCCTTTAAATGATATTGATATTTTTGTGACTCAATAAATAACAAACATGGGAAGAGCATTTGAATTCAGAAAAGCTAGAAAAATGAAGCGTTGGTCGGCAATGAGTAAGGCGTTTACTCGAATTGGAAAAGACATTGTCATGGCTGTTAAAGAAGGTGGTGGTGATCCTGAGAACAATTCGAGATTGCGTGCTGTCATTCAAAATGCTAAATCTGTAAATATGCCTAAAGATAATATCGAACGTGCAATTAAAAGGGCTAGCGATAAGAGTCAAGGCGATTTTAAGGAAGTTTTATTTGAAGGTTATGGACCCCATGGTATTGCGATTTTGGTAGAAACTGCTACTGACAACAACACCAGAACTGTTGCAAATGTTCGCAGTTATTTTAACAAATGTGACGGGAATTTAGGAACTTCAGGGTCGGTCGTTTTTATGTTTGATCACAGCTGTAATTTTAGAATCAATGCGGAGGGATTAGACCCAGAAGAGATTGAATTGGAATTCATTGATTATGGTGCTGAAGAAGTGTTTTTGGATGAAGATGGTATATTGATTTATGCTCCATTTGAATCTTTTGGTGCCATTCAATCGGAACTAGAAGCTAGAGGCATCGAAATATTATCCTCAGAATTTGAACGCATTCCTCAAACTACAAAAGCATTGAAGGAAGCACAAGTGGCAGATGTCGAAAAACTATTGGAAAAAATTGAAGCAGACGATGATGTTCAAAATGTTTACCACTCCATGGTAGAGGTTTAAGAATACTCTGGAATTTTACCCACGACTCCTTCAAAAAAGCCACGCATTAGCTTAAAATCCGCTTTAATATCACCCGTTGGGTAAAAGGGCTCGGAAAATCTATTTTCTTTATTTTTAAAATCTAGTGTAAACATCACGATGGGCACATTTGCTTTTTTGGCAATATAGTAAAAACCTGTTTTCCATTGTTCAACTTTCTTTCGAGTGCCTTCTGGCGCAATGGCCATTCTAAATACGTCTCGATTTTCAAAAAGTCTGGCAATGGCATCTACTTGTCTTTCATTACCTTTTCTGGTTACAGCAGCACCACCTAAAGCCCTAAATATCCAACCCGTCAGCGGATTGAAAAGAGATTTCTTTGCGACAAAATTAGCTTTAACGCCAATTACTGAGCGTAATAATACGCCAATATAAAAGTCATGCCAACTGGTGTGTGGAACTGCAATGATGACAGCTTTTCTAACACTTTGAAAATCTTTAAATCCAGTGACTTTCCAACCTAATATTTTACGGTATATAAATTTTGAAAGCATAGTGATATTACATTTTCTTGTACAAGGCTTTGAGCAATGTTTTATCTATTCTATTTTTCCAGTGCTCACCAATTGCATTTTCCCACAAAGGTTCGAGCTTTAATGCAATATCGATTAATGAGTCAAATTGTAAATCGGTCAAATCTTTACAAATTCCCTCGGGTAAAACGATTTTATGTCTCTTCATCATCTCTCTAAAAATGAGTACATCGTTTGGATAGAATTCCTCTAACTGATTAAAAACAATACAATTACCGATGCCGTGTCTAACTCCTAAGACAAAAGATAAGCCATAACTAAGTGCATGAGCCACTCCTACTTGAGAGTAGGCTATACTCATACCGCCATGCCAGGAAGCCATCATTAATTTATTTTGCTTTTCCTCTTGTTCAAGATCTCCTAAAAACACCTCTTTGCAAAGAGCATAGGCTATATTACCATAACTTTTACTGAAGTCATTTATAAAACGTCCATTAAGAGATTCCACACAATGTATAAAACAATCCATACCAGTATAAAACCATTGGTCTTTTAAAACACCTTCAGTGAGCTCTGGATCTAATATGACCTGATCAAAAGGGGTGAAATCACTGTTGATCCCTAATTTCATTTTTGAGCCATTTAAAACAGTTGTTCTTGACACTTCAGCACCGGTGCCAGATATGGTGGGAATTCCAACATGAAATACAGCAGGATTTTTAATTAAATCCCAGCCCTGGTAATCTTCACTAGAGCCAAAGTTTGTAAGCATTAAAGCGACTGCTTTAGCCAAGTCCATAACAGAACCACCACCAATTCCAATTATTCCAGAAGGAATAGATTTGGTATTTAAAATGATCTGTTCAACCATCTCGTCAACTTGAGATGTTTTAGGTTCTTCTTCACTTGAAATAAAAATAATATAATCGTAATATGCTAAGGAAATCTTTGACAGTAGATTTTCATTTTCCTTGAAAACATCGTCAATCAAATAAATAAAGGGGGCCAACTCATTTTGACGTTTTGGAGCAATAATTTCATCAATTTGACTGAAACTACCACGTCCAAAGACGACATTTGATACCATGGGAAAGTTTTTAAAATTCATATGTGGTTTAAGTTGAATTTCATTTTGAAGTCCAAATTTTTTGCGCTTTCAACAAATCTTCAGGAGTGTCGATCTCTACGCCTTCAATAAGGGATTCTACCATTTTAATTTTCTTTCCATGCTCCAAGTAGCGAAGGCATTCAATTTTTTCGCTGGCTTCAAGACCGAAAATCGGTAACTCCGTAAATTCTAAAAGCGAGGCTTTGCGAAAAGCATAAACGCCTTTGTGTTTAAAATATTGTATGTGAGCTGAATCAACTCTTGAGTGTGGAATAACACTTCTTGAAAAATAAAGTGCAAAATTATTAGAATCTGTAATCACTTTTACACAATTGGGACTTTCGATTTCAGTCTTGTCATCAATTTTAAACATTAATGACGCCAAGTCAATTTGCTTTTGGGAATCAGATTTAAAAACGTCAATTAATTTTTCTAGACTTTCCTTTTCTGTAAAGGGTTCATCACCTTGTACATTAATGACAATGTCACAATTTATGTTTGCGACAGCTTCTGCAATGCGGTCACTTCCAGATTCGTGTTTCTTTTGACTCATGATGACATGGCCGCCAATAGATTGGATTTCGTTGGAAATTTCAGTACTGTCCGTAACCACATATACAGCGTCAAATAAACCAGTATTCAAAGTGGCTTGATAAGTTCTTGCAATCACAGTCATCCCGCCTAGGTCTTTCATTAGCTTACCAGGGAATCGACTGGCACTGTAGCGTGCAGGGATCATCGCAATAATTATCATTAAATACAATTTAGGGATTAAAAATACATTTTTTTTTTAAGCAATAAATTAAAGAACTGTTAATTGCTTAAGATTCGAAATATTGATCCTTAAAACCAATAAGGAAAAGTTTTTCTTTGGCTCTTGTTACAGCCGTATAAAGCCATCTCAAATAATCTACATCGATGCCATTTGGTAAATATGGCTGCTCTATAAATACTGTGTGCCATTGACCTCCTTGTGATTTATGACAGGTGATAGCATAGGAAAATTTTACTTGAAGTGCATTGAGGTACTTGTTTTTCTTTATAGCTAAAAACTTTTTGTACCCAGAAGTTTCATTTTCATAATCTTTTATAACCTCTTGATACAATGCATTGGCATTCTCATAAGGAAGAGAAGGTGTTTCCAATGCGATGGTGTCCAACATAAGAACTGTTTCAAAAGGCTTCATTTTAGGGTAATCTACTAATCTTATTTTAACTTCAGCAAAACGAAAGCCATAAAGTTCTTTTATGTTGAAAACTTCCAAAACTTCAATAATATCCCCGTTGGCAATAAAACCAGCCTCGCTAGTTGTCTTAAGCCAAAAATAATTATTTCTGACAATCATTAAATAATCACCAGCAGTCAATTCGTGTTCATTGAATAGGATACGTGATCGGATTTGCTGGTTGTATAGATTTGCACGCTTATTAGACCTCACAATCATGGCTGTTTCTTCGTTACCAAGTTGAGAATAAGCATCGTTAATGGCATCCATAATATCGTGTCCATCAACAAGTCTTACAATATCAATAAAGCCTTCCAATTTAAATTTGAAACTATCATAAAATTGATTTGAGATAGCCTCTCGAAGTTCGGTGGCATTGTACAGTATACCAGAATCTTGATCTTGACGTACCACTTCATCTAATTCAATAGAAGTTACATTTTTATTGTAGTTTAATTGAAGTTTATTGGCATTTAGTGCAGGGCTTAATTCTATATTAACTGGCGGTAGTTGCGCAGTATCACCAATAAGTAACAACTTGCATTGATGGCCCGAATAAACAAACTGTATCAAGTCATCTAACAGAGCACCACTTCCAAATAGTCGTGATTGAGTTGAAACATCTGAAATCATAGAGGCTTCGTCAATAATAAAAAGTGTGTTTTTGTGTTTATTTGGAGCGAGAATAAAGCTCATCTTTCCATTTTTATCAGTCCTTGGAATGTAAATCTTTTTGTGAATGGTAAAGGCTTCTTTTTTAGCATAGCTTGAAACAACTTTAGCAGCCCGCCCTGTAGGTGCCAACAAAAGTACTTGTTTCTTGGCCTTCCACAAGTTCTTAACAAGTGTTCCAATTATGGTTGTTTTACCGGTCCCCGCATAACCCTTTAAAAGAAAGACATTTTCTTTTGAAGATTCAAAAATATAGGTAGAAAGCAGTTGTAAACTAAGAGATTGCTTAGCAGTTGGAGAAAAAGGAAATCCCGATTTTAACAATTGATAAAAATCAGATACAGTCATTGGATAAAAAAGCTGAAAATAGTTAAACCAAAGATAAGAATGATTTTTAGCCGCATTCACTTTATTGAATAAAAAAAAATTGTAGATTTGTCTTATGTGAATTTATTTAACAAAAATTATGGCCATATTCTCTATCATCGCTGTTATTATTCTAACAATATTAATTGTTCGTTTGATTGATAATTACATTCCAAAAAAATTCAAATCTTCCATACTTGTTGGATTGTGGGCAATTATAATTCTTTTGGCATATATGACTTTTATGTCAATATATGGAGAAATTCAGTTCAATAAAGAGAAAGATAAACGCTATAAAGTTGTCATTGAGAACCTTAAAGACATTCGAGACTCACAGCTAGCTCACAAAACTGTAACAGGAAAATTTCAGAACAATTGGGATTCATTGGTCAAGTTTATTGAAAATGAAAAATTTACCATTACTCAGAGAAGAGATTCTACAATTATAGATAAAGTTTTGACAAAGCGATATGGTGTTGATACCACCAAAGACATTGTTATTATTGACACTTTGGGGTTTGTCCCCATTCTTGACTCACTCTTTGGAGTTGATCCTCGGTATAAAACCATGATGAATGTCCCTGTTGGAAAGGTCAATCAAAAATTCAAATTAGAGACAGGGTATGTGCCTCAAAATGGGTTAAATATCCCTGTTTTTGAAGTTTCTGTAGCTAAAGAACTTCTTCTGTATGATCAAGATAAAAATCTCGTTGACAAAGAAAAAGAGGTAATGTCGGTTGAAGGGGTGAATGGACCCACTTTAAAAGTAGGCTCTATGGATGAAGTTAACACCAACGGAAATTGGCCAAAGAATTATTCAAACGAACAATAACATATCTGATCAGAACTTAGTATTGTCCATTCAAGCAGGCTTGAGTGGACTTTCTTTTTTCATACTAGATACATTCTCAGATTCTATTGTTAATTTCATATCTCATGATTTTGAAAATAAGTGTACACCTCAAGTACTTTTAGAGAAAATTATTGAGGCCTTCAATACCTACGAAAGTTTACAAACAACCTTTGTCAGAGTTCAAATCATTCATCACAATGAAATGCAAACTTTAGTACCTGTACCACTGTTTGAGGAAGCCCATTTATCAGATTATTTAAAGTACAACACAAAAATTTTTAAAACTGATTTTATAACCTATGACGCCATTCAAAATGAAGACATGATGTTGGTCTATATTCCCTATGTAAATATCAATAATTATATCTTTGAACGCTTTGGAAGTTTTGAGTACAAGCATACTGCTTCAGTTCTTATTGATAAAATTTTACAATTGGAGAAAAACAACTCCGAGCTAAAAGTCTTTGTAAACGTTGAACCTTCATCTTTTGACTTAGTTGTAGTCAAAGACGACAATCTGCTCTTGTACAACCAATTTGAATACCAAACCAAAGAGGATTTTATATATTACATCCTTTTTGCTGCCGAGCAGCTAGATTTAAACCCAGAGCATTTTAAATGTGTTTTGTTAGGTGCTATAGCAGAAAACGATGAATTGTATGCCATTATCTATAAATACATCCGTCATGTGTCCATGCTTGGTCTTTCAAACATTAGATGTGCGCAAAACAATTCCACTCAAAATTTTACACTCTTAAATAGTATTTAATGCGTATTATTTCTGGTAATCACAAAGGAAGGCGTTTGCGAGCACCAAAAAAGCTGCCAGTCCGTCCCACAACAGACATGGCCAAAGAAGCACTTTTTAATATTTTGTCAAACCGATACGATTTCGACACACTAAAAGTGTTGGACTTGTTTTCCGGTACTGGTAATATAAGTTATGAATTCAGTTCACGTGGGACCACTTCCATTCAGGCCATCGAAAAAGACCGTCGCTGTATCAAGTTTATTCAGGAAACCTCTGAATTACTAGAAATGCCTATTAAAGCTCTTAATTCAGATGTATTTACCTATTTGGAAAAAACCATTCAAAAATATGATATTATTTTTGCAGATCCACCCTATGCATTGGAAGAAGCTAATTTTTCAAAATTAGTTCAAATCATTTTCGATCGAAAACTTCTCAAACCCAATGGCATTTGCATTGTCGAGCATTCCAAAAATACCAATCTAAGCTTTATTGAAAACTTTATTGAGCTAAAAACCTATGGCGGGAATTGTTTTACTTTTTTTGAATAAAAAAAAGCAGATCTATAAGCCGAATTCTGTACCAATCAAGGCCCTTATCATTTATCTACGTCTTCTGTTACCAGAAAACTTTAGCTGCCTACCCTTCAACATTGTACGTGCCGCACTCAAGCGTTGATTTACATGGCATTGCACCGCATAGAGTTTACCTGATTTCACTACAGCTTAACCTGTACATTCTTTCTGTTGCACTTTTCCTAATTTCACAATTGGTGGCCGTTAACCACTATGCTGCACTGGGGTGTTCGGACTTTCCTCTCTTCGTAAAACGAACAGCGATAAGGCGATCTGCTTTGACGCAAAAATACGTAAATTGTTGATAACTCCTCATTATTTTATATTGCGTAAACCAATGATTTTAGACTTGAATATTTAAATTTGTTGACGATGGAAAATTTTATTGTATCTGCATTAAAATACAGACCCCAATCGTTCAAGGACGTTGTGGGTCAGTCGGCCATCACAACCACCCTAGAAAAAGCCATTAAAGACAATCATTTAGCGCAAGCATTACTTTTTACAGGTCCCAGAGGGGTTGGTAAAACCACTTGTGCCCGTATATTGGCTAAAATGATCAATAGCCAAGATGAGGTTGATAACAATGAAGATTATGCCTTCAATATTTTTGAATTAGATGCTGCATCTAACAACTCCGTTGATGACATTCGTAATTTGACAGATCAAGTAAGGATTCCGCCTCAAATTGGTGCTTATAAAGTATATATTATTGATGAAGTACACATGCTTTCCACCAATGCTTTTAATGCATTTCTAAAAACTTTAGAGGAACCACCAAAGCATTGCATCTTTATTTTAGCAACAACCGAAAAACATAAAATTATACCAACCATTTTATCGCGTTGTCAAATTTTTGATTTCAAAAGAATCACTGTTGCAGATGCCAAAAATTATTTAAAACTTATTGCTAAAGAACAAGGCGTAGAGGCCGATGACGATGCCTTACACATTATTGCTCAAAAATCCGATGGTGCTATGCGCGATGCCCTGTCAATTTTTGATAGAGTTGTAAGTTTTTCAGGGGCTAAACTGACACGTCAAGCTGTCGCCGAAAACCTCAATGTATTAGATTATGATGTTTTTATCAAGGCCACAGATCTCATCCTAAATAATAATATCCCTGCCCTTTTAATTTTATTTAACAAATTGCTTTCCAAGGGCTTTGAAGGTCAGCATTTCATAAGTGGTCTTGCATCTCATCTTAGAGATTTATTTGTATCCAAAACACCTGAAACTCTCGAATTGTTGGAAACTGGCCCAACAGTCAATGAAAAGTATAAATTGCAGTCAGAAAAAACTACTACTAGTTTCTTGAAAGAAGCACTATCGCTTGCCAACACTTGTGATTTAAATTACCGTAGCAGTCGAAATCAACGCTTACTGGTCGAGATCTGTTTAATGAAATTAGCCTCTATCAATTTTGATGGAGAAAAAAAAAACCCCTTAACTTCATAATTCCTGCCGTTTATTTTGCAAAATCTGAGCCTACAACGCTCACCACTACTGTACAAGAAAATAAACCATCAAAGCAAACATACAGCCCAGATAATAAATCTGAAACACCAAAAGAAAGCATAGAAAACAGAACCAAGTTGCCAACACCCATCAAAACGACTTTTAAAAGTCCCGTAATGCCAATTGGTAATAGACAATCCTCTGGCTTGTCTCTAAAAAGTATTCAGCGTAAAAAAGACCATCAAATTAGGCAAATGGACGTCGCCGTAAATCAAGAGGATTTACCAAAAGACACTTTTTCACAAGGACAATTAATTGCGTCTTGGGGTTCCTATGTAGAATCATTAGAAGCAAAAGGGCGGTATAATCTTGCGGCTATTCTTAAGATTGACATTCCAAAACTGAAAGAGGACTCTTTAATTGCCTTAGAATTTCCAAATTCAACCAATAAAATAGAAGTGGAACGCCAACAAACGGAATTGCTACAATTTTTAAGAAAGTCTTTGAATAATTTTGACATTAAATTGGACATCACTGTGAATGAATCAATGGAAAAAGAATTTGCTTACACTGCGGAAGAAAAGTTTGCCAAATTAAAAGCAAAAAACCCTGCCATAGAATCCTTAAAAAAAACTTTCAATTTAGAATTGTAAACCATGTTAGGACTGAAACTTCCAACAGACCCTAGATGGGTCAATATTGCTGAAATGAACATAGACGAAATTCTGACGGATCATGCCTTTTGTGAACAAAAAGCCGCCAGTACCGCAATATCACTTATCGTTGGATTTCCTGAGTACACGGCGCTTGTTCAAGAAATGACCGCCTTGGCAGAGGAAGAAATCAGTCATTTTAAAATGGTACACGATTTAATTATTGCACGTGGGAAAACTCTTGGAAGGGACCGCAAAGACGCTTATGTAGTAGCCCTTTTGAAATTTTTTCCAAAAGGCGGGAGCCGAACCACTCAACTAGTGCATCGACTGCTTTATGCCGCATTAATCGAAGCTAGAAGTTGTGAGCGATTTCGCTTGCTCTCTGAAAATTTAAGCGATCAAAAACTAGCTAAGTTCTATAAAAAACTGATGATTAGTGAAGCCCACCATTACACAATGTTTCTAAATTTTGCGAGACAATACGGAAACCGTAACGAAGTAGATACTAAATGGAATGCGCTTTTAGAATTTGAAGCCAAAATCATGAAAGATTTGAGCCGCACTAAAAGTATCCACGGATAGATTTGTCTAGCATAATGTACGCCCATTGCCATCGTTTATGGTTTTTATGAAATACTCCTCCACTGGCAGTAGAGAACCTTCAATTTAGAGCCAAGAAGTACTTAGCCAATGGCTATATGTTTAAAAAAACATAGTATTAGGCAATTAAGGCGACAGACGTTCAACTTTCCAATTAAAATCCTTTTGAAGTTGGTAACGAATGCGATCGTGGAGTCTGTTGGCACGTCCTTGCCAAAATTCAATTTCGATAGGTTTTACAATGAAACCACCCCATAATTTAGGGCGAGGTATGGGTTGGTCTTTAAATTTTTCTTCCAACATTTTAAGCTTGTTTTCAATTACTGATCGACTTTCAACCACTACACTTTGATGAGATGCATGAGCACCTAGTTGACTTCCTCTAGGACGAGAATTGAAGTAAGCATCACTTGATTCTGCTGCTATTTTTTCGGCACTCCCTTTGATAATAACTTGTCGTTCTGCTCCTTCCCAATGAAAGGACAAACAAGCCTTTGGATGTGATGCCAATGCCTTTCCTTTTTCACTTTGATAATTGGTGTAAAAAACAAACCCCTCAGAACTGAATTGCTTGAGCAGTACCACCCTTCCTTTAGGGTGACCACTAGCGTCCACCGTTGAAAGCGTCATGGCATTGGTTTCAATTTCAGTAAAATGCTGGTCTACTTCTGAGAACCATTGTTCAAAAAGTATAAAGGGCGTTTTTGGAACGTCTTTCTTAAGCAGACTCCCTTTGTCATAAGATTTTCTGTAATGCCCTAAATCTTTTTGCATGGTAATTATTTATTCAAAATTAAAAAATTAGACTTTAAAAATTGATTTAAATTAGCCTTAAATTCACAAACATTGGATTAAATCACTTCCAATGTTTAAGTTTACTGCTTTGGCCTATACCCGGATTAAAACTGTTGGTAGGATCTAATGCTTTGTAAAACGCTAATAACGTCGATTTGGCTTTATATTCGTGACCAACATTGTGTTCTGCAGGGTATTCTGCGCCACGGGAATCATAATATTTAAGTAATTCTTTTTTCAAGTGTTTGGTATCGACCCCTTTCTTTACAATGTAATTTTGATGCAAAACATGACAAAACAAATGCCCGTAATACAATTTCATCTCGAACATATCATCGATTTCCTTTGGTAAGGTTTCAAACCATTTTTTTTCATTTCTAGGAAATGCAATGTCCATGGACATGGTACCACCAATTTTAGAAGCGTTTAGAACCGCATACCTTCCAAAGGCACTGGCAGCAGTAAACCTGTGTAAAATAGCTTTATTGCCTTCTTTTTCTGAACATTCAAAAAAACCGCCTTCATTTTCATTAAAGTAATCAGTAAAATAAGTCCGCGCCTCTTCAATACCTGCGTCAGACATCTCTACAATCCAATGGTGTTCGTATAAATTCCTAAAGTTTTCCATTTTTTTTGGTAAGTGATTTGGAAAAAGCTTTCCTAAAAATTGCATTATTTTATCTGACAAATTTAAGGGAAGTATTGATATTTTTTTTGAAAGGAGATCAACACTTCTTTTAAATTCAAAAAGGGTTGGAAGAAAATTTGTCCCTAATTTATCCAATACAATAAAAGTATCCTTGCTATACTTTTTTGCGGCATCATAACAATCTCTATGTAAATAATCGCCAGAGGTTGGCAATGTTTTAAAACTTGAAAGAATGTCACGTCTTATTTGCCAAAACACGTCGGCATCGTTAGAACCTAGATAAAAAATCTTATTTTCTCTCGGCTTTTTATAGCTGTCCAGTCGAACGGCAAAGACCACAATTTTTCCTGCCGATCCAGAAGCACCATATAAGAGTCTTGGGTCCGAATTGAATCTTGACGGGGTATTTGAATTAATGTTTCTCACAATATCAATATAGCCGTAATCTGAGGCCCGCTTTTTTGTATTGATAACATTAGAAGCCTTGTAATTTTTGAGCTGTAAATTCTCTAATATTTCTTCTGGAGTCTTCCCCAAGTGTATACCTAAATCGTTGATCAATTCTAAACCACCATTTGCATTGACTTTCGCGTACAACGCCATCTCTGTATAAGCTGGGCCTCTTTGCACCAAAGACCCGCCAGAGTTGTTACATATCCCGCCAATAATTGAAGCCCCAATGGAAGTGGAACCAATGACGGAATGAGGCTCACGACCTAATGGCAGGAGTTTTTTCTCTAAATCAAATAAAGTACTTCCTGCAAGACCAATTATTTGCTTTCCATGATCAATTAAATGAATGTCTTTGATGCGCATGGTGTTAATGATAACAATAGGTCGGTCATAATCATTTCCATAGGGAGTTGAACCACCAGTTAATCCGGTGTTGGCAGCTTGCATCAAAACAATGATATCATTTAAAACACAGACTTCCAGAAGTTTCCATATTTCCAACAAGGAACCAGGACTGGCAACGGCTAAAGCTTCACCGGAACCATAGCGCCAACCCTTAGAATAAGTTTGTTTGTTCCACTGTTTGGTTAATAGGTATTTGTATCCAGTAATTTGTCTTAAATCTTGAATGATTTTTTTATGAGTCTCAATCATTTATTGGAAAATGGTAATTAGAAAAGTTTTAACACTCAATTTAAACAATAGATAAAGTCAAACATTTATCAATAATAAATAAAGATATAAATTTTGAACAAGTTAAAGATTTATACAAGAATTAAAAACCTTGGTATGTTTTTTGTTTCAAGTTCATATCTTTACAGCAACATTCAACTCCAGACAGATGCAGCGATTGTTCGTTTTTATGGGATTATTTTCAGCTTTAAATTGGGGACACTCTCAAGCTGAAACTATTAATGAATCGCTGCGAATTAAAGCCAAAGAATTGGCCAGAAAAGACGAAAATTCGCCATCACTATTGCAATTATCTCCGATTAGAGGTTTAACCAATAAAGATTTTCAAATTACCATGGGCATCCCTCCTATTGATGGTTTTTCAAAAAAAGAAGGCGGTATTAATACAGAACGCGATGTCGTGGATCCTAGTTGGGATATCAAACAAAAATTTAACGAAAATCAGAAAGATGTCTCAAAGTATAACAAAGACTATTATTTGGGAGATATTAAAACGAAATCAAAATACATTAGAATTGTTTGCCGCGATCACGAATATGAAGACGGTGATCGCATTAAATTAGTGCTTAATAAAGCTACGATTCACCCCAATATAACGCTTCGAAACTCAGGATATGCCATTGATATTAAATTAAAAGAAGGGCTAAACACAGTGGAGTTCTTCGCATTAAATGAAGGAACTTCAAGCCCAAACACTGCCGAATTGAAAGTCATTGACGAAAGTGGCAGTATTATAAATTCCGGGCAGTGGCTCTTGACTACTGGGTATAAAGCCCGATTAATTGTACTTAAACAATAAATTAATTTACTGTAGGGCTAGAAATTTCAGTATTACTTTTTACTACAACATATGTTGAGGTCGCATAATAAGCACCAGTTTGACTACTGGTAGTGCCGCCATCACTTGTCCAGTCTTCAAAGTCATACTCAAAAGAAAAAATTGTACCATTGAAACTTGTACCTAAATCATCGGAACGAACAGGTACTACCATTCCAGGACACCATCCTGCGCGATCTGGCGTCCAATTTCCAACCTGATTAGGATTACTTGGGTTGTATTGATTGCTAATAGGATTGGCAGCACAGCCAATGGGACCCATATAGTGTTGAAATGTGTCAGCGCCATTGATCTTAATATCATGTGTTCTGTAGCACCATTCGGCGCAAGGTCTACCATTTGAATCTGTTGGTGTAGCATGACCCCATCCAGAAATAAGAGTTCTTAAATGAGTACTTTCAGCATTGCTAGGAATTTGAACAGTTTTATCCAAATCAAAGTTATGGCTAACTCCGTAAGGGACCCCATCTATAGAATTGGCATGAAATCCCAACACTTCCGATACTGCATAATAAGGGTAATCAGGTGTACCTTCAATATAATCAAATTCAAGTGTAATTAAATCAGCTTTAGCTGTCCAGTTTTCTATATAAATTCGTAATTCTGTGGGGCCACTAAGCAGGACTTTAAAATCGGTTACGTCGAACTCCAAACCTCGTTCTAATTGTTGGGTTCCCACCCAGTATGGCGTGATGTAACGTCCAATTTCAAACCAATTGCCTGTGGCATCGTCTTTAACCTTAATGTTAGCAAATCGATCCCAATCATCACAGCCTGTTGACGGACAATCGATTTGAAGAAACATTTTAATTTGCGCTATGTTGCTTATGTCTTGATGTAAGTTAAAGACTTGATTGTTTGATTGGCTAAACCCACCGCCAAAGCCTAAGGCTTGTTGGTTAAAAGTTTCATAATTATGAACAATAGGTATACCAGTTCCTAAAATTTCGACTTCTAAATTTGTAATAGAGGTACTTTGTAAAGTCATGACCCCTGAATAACTACCAATCTCTTCAGGTGTAAAATTAACATAAATAGTAGTACTTCCATTGGCTGACATTAAAGGAATTTCTATATTGCTGGTGTAAACTAAATCATCCAGGGATATTTTAAATGGACCAGTGATACTGATTTCTATAACATCCGTTAAATTTTGCCCAGTTACAATGATTTGCTCAGAAATTGATGTAGTCCCAATAATTACATCATCATAAAAAATTAAGCTGGAAGGACTTGTCACTACTGTTGGCGAAGTGCTAAAACCTATCCCACTAAGTGCAACAACTTTATCTGAAGTTATTTCTGTACATCGAATTGTCAAAGTTCCAGAAATTATACCCAAAGCGGCAGTTTGGGGAGAAAACCTTACATACAAATCCAAAGATTCAAAATTTGATATTGACAACTCGCTTGTAAAGTTGGTATCATCCAAAGAAATCTCAAAATTAGAAGATGCTTGAATTTGAACAGCAGCAGCTATATTATTAGCTTGAATACTTAAAATTTGAGATTCTGAATGATTCATTTCGGCAACTTCTCCAAATACCATATTATTATTACTGATGCTAATTGAAGCAGGAGGAATTGAAATGTCATCACTACCACCACAATTTAAAAGCAGAAAAAAGATAGAAATTGATGTAAAAATATTTTTAAAATTAATTGAACATATTGTTTTCATCTTGAATTATTTTTCTCCAAATTTAAAACTTAACATCAAACTTTCAAATTTTAAAACATTGTAAAATCAATAATATTTAATCATTTTTTTTATAATATTCAAATCAACCCATTCATTTACCTTTTGATATATTTCCTTTTTGCTTAATTCAATATCAACAACTTCAGTATAACCATCATTTGTTTTATTTAACTCTTGCCCAAAACTCACAAGTGGAATAAATAGCAATAGTATTAGCTTTTCCATATTTAAATTTACAATAATTAATTTTTTTAATTATATTTACATAACTACTTGATTATCAATAATTTATTTGCCAATACAGAAATTAGCAAAGATATTGCCTAATAAATCGTCTGTAGAAATTTCGCCTGTGATGAGGCCAAAATGATGCAAAGCCTCACGGATATCAATGGCCATGAGATCGCCTGATAGGCCAGCATCAAGTCCCGCTTGCACATTTTGAATGCTTTTTAAGGCTTCGCCCAAAGCGTCGTAATGACGGGCATTTGTAATAATAGTATCGTTGTTACGTAACTTTCCCGTTTGCACCAAGCTTAGAAGCTTGGATTTGAGTACCTCCACGCCTGCCCCTGTTTTGGCACTAAGTGCTATAGGCTGAAGATTTGAAAACAATGCTACCACTTCATCCGCATTGGCTAGATCCATTTTATTTAAAACCAATAAACATTCGGTATCTGGATGCTTGTCTTTGGTCACTTGCATAGCATTTAAAGGCTCGGCGCTATTTGTCTTTGAGATACTGGAAACATCTACTAATTGTAAAATAACTTGAGATTGGGCCATTTTCTCAAAAGTTTTTTCAATACCAATAGATTCAACGGTATCATCCGTTTGGCGGATACCTGCTGTATCAATAAAGCGGAATTTAACCCCTTCAATGATTAATTCGTCCTCAATTGCATCTCTGGTAGTGCCTGAAATATTACTTACAATGGCCTTGTCTTCATTTAATAGCGCGTTTAAAAGTGTAGATTTTCCAACGTTGGGTGCCCCAACAATGGATATTGGCACCCCATTCTTTATGACATTACCCGTTGAAAAAGAATCCATAAGGTATTTCAGGACATCTTTGATACGCTTTAAAAGTGCTTCAAATTGCTGGCGGTCTGCAAAGGCCACATCTTCTTCGGAGAAATCCAATTCTAATTCAATAAGTGATGCGAAATTGAGCAGTTCGGCCCGCAAAGCTTTAATTTCTGAACTAAAACCACCACGCATTTGCTGCAAGGCAATTTGATGGGCCGCAGCGCTGTCACTGGCAATGAGATCGGCCACGGCTTCCGCTTGGCTTAAATCCATTTTTCCTTGTAAAAAAGCCCGCAAAGTAAACTCTCCAGGTGTCGCAGCGCGACATCCCTTACGAATGAACAATTGCAAAATTTCGTTTTGAACATAATGGCTGCCATGACAAGATATTTCAACTACATCTTCGCCAGTATAGGATTGTGGGTTTTTAAACAAACTTATTAAAACTTCGTCTAAAATCCTTCTACCATCAACAATATGTCCTAAATGAATGCTGTGTGTGGGCTGCGCAGTTAGTTTTTTATTATGAATAGATTTAAACAAGTCTTCTGAAATGCCAATGGCCTCAGGCCCAGACACCCTTATAACTGAAATGGCGCCAGTACCCGTTGGTGTGGCCAGAGCAATGATCGTGTCTTGATGATGCATTTCTTATTTTTTTACAAAAGTATTAATATTCTCTCAAATCATAAGATTGTCAAATTTTATTTATTTTTACGAAAAATTAATCCATGTTTAGATCTTCTCTTTTTTTTGCTGCGGTTGTATTGTGTCTCTTTTCAGCATGTGAATCCAACACAGCTTCTGAAAACGAATTTATCATAAGCGGTGAAGCTAAAGGCGTTTTCAATGGGATTCGCGTTTATTTAAAAACCAGTGAAAATGGCCAGAAAGGAAGCGCTACTGATACAGCCATAGTTGCCAATGAAGCCTTTGAATTCAAAGGCAATATTAAAGGGGCTGAAATGCGTATTTTAACCATTGATGGGATTGTAGGGCAAACGGCACTGGTGCTTGAGCCCGAACAAATTGAAGTGACTATCTACAAAGACAGCATCTATAAATCAGATGTTCGTGGTGGAAATAACAATATCATTTTTAATAACTACAAAAATGGATATCAAGCCTTGGTTGAAAAAGTGAATAGTTTACGTCAAGCATATGTACTTTCACAAGGCAATGCCGATGCCGTTAGGAAAATTCAGGAAAGCAACACAGTTTTAAGATTAGAATTAAAAAACTTTGGACTCAATTTTTTAAAACAAAATCCAGATTCTGATTTTTCATTGATGTTATTGGATGGTATTATTGGACAAAAAGGCTTTGATGCCAAAATGGCTTTAGAGGTATTTGAGCTGATGCCCCAGGCATTGTTAAATAAGTCTACAAATACTATAATGGCGCAAAAGATCAAGGCTAAAATCAATACTGCACTAAATACTTTTGAGGTCAAAGTTGGGGTTAAAGCGCCAGATTTTACAGCACCCAACCCAGAAGGTGAAATGATTACGCTTAGCAAAATACTTGGAAAAGTGACCATCCTCGATTTTTGGGCCTCTTGGTGTCGTCCATGCCGCATTGAAAATCCAAACTTTGTCAAAATTTACGACCAATACCACGCTAAGGGTTTAGAGATTATCAGTGTATCCTTAGATCGAAATAACCAGAAGCAACGTTGGGTTGAAGCGATTGAAAAAGACCAACTTAACTGGTACAATGTGTCCAATTTAAAATTCTGGCAAGACCCATTGGCTCAGCTTTACAATGTCTCTTCAATTCCAGCGACTTATATTCTTGATGAAAAAGGCATAGTTTTAGCGACCAAACTTCGAGGCGCTGCATTGGAGACTAAAATTGCCGAACTTTTAGAGAATTAAAGTTTACCATTCCACTTTAAAAACATTAATAAGAAAATGGGCGCTACCAAAAGCAGCACCATCCACATATGGAATTCCAATATCCAAGGTGCTAAAATTAAGGTGATGATATAGCCGCCGACAGCCCCTCCAAAATGTGCGTCATGGCCTATATTACCCAATTTTGTTTTCATGCCATAAATAGAGAATAACAAATAGCCAACTCCAATGAGATAGGATGGAATCGGAATGGGAATAAAATAAATAAACATTTTCATACCAGGATTAAGCAAAATAGACGCATACACAATGCCAGTCACTGCACCACTAGCCCCAACCGCTGTATAATAGGGTTCCCTTTGATGAAAGTAAAAAGACAGTAAATTACCTGCAATGAGGGAGGTTAAGTACACAAAATAAAAACTTACAACTCCCAATTCATAAATAACAATTTCTGCAAAAAAATAGAGCGTCAACATATTGAAAAGAAGGTGCTGAAGGTCGACATGAAGAAATCCAGAGATTAAAGCACGTTTGAAATCTCCATTTTGAAGGGCTTTTATGTTAAATTTATAGCGGTCAAAAAAAGCAGCGTCCTTAAACCCCCGCATAGAAATTAAAATATTGGTAATGATAATAATAAGCAGATGTGGGTGCATAGATAAGAGATGTTAATTCGTCTAAATAAAGTATCTTTGTGCTGTAAAATTAAGCTTAATTTATGCAATTGCTGTCCTTTGTTCTCATTTATCCTTTTTTATGGGTGGTTTCTTTACTGCCTTTTCGGCTCTTGTATGCGCTATCGGATGTCATATATGTATTTTTATATCGGATATTTGGTTATCGCAAACAAACGGTTATGGCCAATTTAAAATTGGTGTTTCCAAACAAATCAGATGCCGAACGCAAACGCATTGCAAAAAAGTTTTACCACCACCTTTGTGATATGATATTGGAGGCCATTAAATCTATGAACATTCGTTTTTCAGATATGAAAGAACGATTTAAATTTACCAATATTGAACTAGTTCAAGACCTAGAAAAACGCAATAAAAGCATTGCCATGATGTGTGCCCATTATGGAAGCTGGGAGTGGATCTTTATACTTCAAGCCTATACCAGCCATAAAACCTTTGCGATCTACAAGCGTCTCAATAACAAGTATTTTGATGCCATGGTTCGCAAAATTAGAGCTCGCTATGATTCCTATTTGATAACAACTAAAGAAGCCGTAAAAGTCTTAACTGAAAATAAGGAAAAAGGGTTGTTAACGATCAATGGCTTTGTAGCCGATCAAAGTCCAAAAAAACACAAAGCTTTTCATTGGAATGCGTTTATGGGCATTGAAGTCCCCATGTACACAGGCGCAGAAATGCTGTCCAAAAAATTAGACCTTACTGTTGTTTTTTTCTCTGTCAAACGTGTAAAACGTGGGTTTTACGAAACCACGTTTCAGACGCTAACTGAAACCCCCAAAGACTTTGACGACTATGAAATTACAGATCAATTTACAAAACTTGTTGAAAAGCAAATTTATGAAGCCCCGGAGTACTACTTGTGGACCCACAAGCGTTGGAAACACTGTAAAGAATAATTTCCGTTAAGAAAAGGGTTTTAATTCGGCAATAAATCGATCTGCCAATGCATCTGCCTGTGCCTGTGAAGGTGCCTCTGTGTAAATTCTGATAATGGGCTCAGTGTTACTTTTTCTAAGGTGGACCCAAGAATCTAGAAAATCAATTTTTACACCATCAAGCGTTGTTAGTGTTTCATTTTGATAGGATTTTTCCATAGTAGATAACAAAGCATCTACATCAATACTTGGATTTAAATCGATTTTTTTCTTACTCATGAAATACAAGGGATATGTTTTTTTGAGGTTACTTACGGACATTTGTTTTTCAGCCAAAAGACTTAAAAATAAGGCAATACCAACCAAGGCATCCCGACCGTAATGAGATTCTGGAAGAATGATACCGCCATTACCCTCACCGCCAATGATGGCGTTGTTAGCCTTCATGGCCGCAACAACATTGACCTCTCCAACAGCGCTGGCTGTATAGGTTCCACCATGCTTGACTGTGACATCACGTAAAGCCCTCGTTGAACTCAAATTACTGACTGTATTTCCCTTAGTATGACTCAAAACATAATCGGCACAAGCTACCAAAGTATATTCCTCTCCAAAAAGCACACCTTTTTCATCCATAAAAGCCAAACGATCTACATCGGGGTCAACGGCAATTCCGAAATCGGCACCCGTACTCAAAACTTTTTCAGATAAATCTGTCAAATGTTGTTTTAGAGGTTCAGGATTGTGTGGAAAATGGCCATTAGGCGTGCAATGCAAATTAATGGGCGTTACACCTAAGCGTTCTAATAATTTTGGTACAACGATACCACCCGAAGAATTAACGCCGTCTACAACCACTTTAAATCGGCTTTTGCGTATGGCTTCAATTTTTACCAAATCTAAATCTAATACCGCATCAATATGCAAATCAAAATAAGCGGTATTTACACTCATCTTTCCAAGTGCATCAATATATGAAAAAGTAATATTTTCAGAGGCTGCTAAATCCAAAACGCGTTGGCTGTGTTTCGCGCTTAAAAACTCACCATTTGCATCAAACAACTTTAGGGCATTCCACTGCTTAGGATTGTGACTGGCGGTTAAAATAATACCACCGTCTGCATGTTCCATTGGCACTGCAATTTCAACAGTTGGTGTGGTAGATAAATTTAAATTGACTACATCAATTCCCATTCCAATAAGGGTGCTTATAACTAAATTTTGAATCATTTCCCCAGAAATTCTTGCATCTCTTCCAATGACAACAGAGTAATTATTTTGGTTGCGTTGCTCCTTGATCCACATCCCATATGCAGCAGCAAATTTCACCACATCGATGGGAGTTAAATTGTCTCCCAAACTCCCACCAATAGTACCACGAATTCCAGAAATTGATTTAATTAGGGTCATTTTAAAAATTTTGTGTAAATATAAGATTTCAAATTCGTTTTTGAGACTTTAATGCTAAGCACTGAAAAATTCATTAAAAATTTTAACTGATATAGTTCCAAATATTTTTATATGTTCCCATGGCCACATAAGTGGCATTAATGGGACGGTTTTTTGATAAAATCAGTTTGGGATCTTCTTTTAAAATATTTTTAGCCGATTCTCGCGCAATGCCTAAAAGTTCCTTATCTTGAATGATGTTGGCAATTTTTAGCCTTAAAACACCACTTTGTTGGGTCCCCATCAAATCGCCTGGCCCTCGAAGTTTCAAATCTACCTCTGCAATCTCAAAACCATCTCCAGAACTTACCATTGTTGCCATTCTGGTTTTACTGTCGTTGCTAAGTTTGGAGCTTGTCATCAAAATACAATAGCTTTGTTCCGTACCACGACCTACCCTGCCCCTTAATTGGTGTAATTGGGATAGACCAAAGCGCTCGGCACTTTCAATAACCATTACAGAAGCATTAGGGATATTTACACCAACTTCAATAACAGTTGTAGCTACCATTATTTGTGTTTCTCCTTTGATAAAACGTTGCATTTCATAATCCTTATCCGCAGCCTTCATTTGTCCATGAACAATGGATATTTGATACGCCGGCATTGGAAATTCTCTAGAAATACTTTCATAACCATCCATTAAATCTTTAAAATCTAATTTTTGACTTTCATTTATTAGTGGATAAACAATGTAAATCTGTTTGCCTTTTTGTATTTCATCTTTTATAAACCGAAATACCTTGAGTCGGTTGCTGTCATAGCGATGAACTGTTTTAATGGGTTTTCTTCCAGGGGGTAATTCATCAATGATTGAAATGTCCAAGTCACCATAGATAGACATCGCCAAGGTTCTTGGAATAGGAGTTGCAGTCATGACCAAAACATGAGGTGGTGAGGTGTTTTTATGCCAAAGCTTACTGCGTTGCGCTACACCAAAGCGGTGTTGTTCATCAATGATAGCCAATCCTAAATTTTTAAACTTCACTTTATCTTCCAAAACTGCATGGGTACCCACCAAAATATGCAAACTCCCGTCCTCAAGCTGGCTGTGAATTTGTTTTCTTTCAGCGGTCTTAGAAGATCCCGTTAGTAAGGATATCTGAATTCCAATGGCATCACAAAGTGTTTTAAGCCCCGTGTAATGTTGAATAGCTAAAATCTCTGTTGGGGCTATCATTGTCGCTTGAAAGCCATTGTCAATGGCAATTAACATTGCCATAAAAGCTACAATGGTTTTTCCGGAACCTACATCCCCTTGCAATAATCGGTTCATTTGTGCATTGCTGCCCATATCAGCACGAATTTCTTTGATGACACGTTTTTGAGCCAGAGTCAAGTCAAATGGCAAGTGGTTGTTGTAGAAAGTATTAAAATTTACACCCACATCTTCAAATACAAAACCTTTAATCTTCACTTTATGGACTAAATTTTTATAGATCAACTGCAATTGAATAAAAAACAATTCTTCAAATTTTAGTCGGAATTCCGCCTTAGCCAATAGATTTTGATTTTTTGGGAAATGAATGTTTAAAAGCGCTTCATTTTTAGAAATCATTTTATAATGATTCAGAAGTGATTCTGAGAGCGATTCTTCAAATTTTCCATTGAACTGAAGAAATAATTGTTCCATCAATTTACATATGACACGATTGGAGATTCCACGATTTCCCAAGGTTTCGGTGGAGGGATAGAGCGGCTGAATGGCGGTTCTTAATCCTTTGTCAAATTCCGATTTTAACTCCATGTCTGGATGTGGCATGCTGAAAGTGCCGTTGAACCAATTGACCTTACCAAATACAACATAAGTTTCGTTTATTTTTAAGTTTTCTCTAATCCATTTATGACCGCGAAACCAAACCAATTCGATCTGAGCGGTTGCATCTTTAAAAGTGGCCACCATACGCTTGCCACGCTTCTGTTGGATTTCTTTAAAGCCTGTAATTTGACCAACAATTTGAACTTCAGAATTATTGCGCTGTAAACTATTGATATTGTAAAATTGAGTCCGATCGATATAACGATTTGGAAACAAATGCAACAAATCTTGATAGGTGTGAATGCCCAATTCTGATCGCAGCAAAGACGCGCGGTTGGGCCCTACGCCTTTTAGATAATCGATAGATGTTTGGAGGACAGCATCGGCCATGAGATTATTTCAAAAAAATTGAAACTTCTTCCTTTAGAAAAACCAATGCCATTTCTGGTGTAACTTTACAATTGGAAAGCGCTGTCAACAGCAAAGGGCGCAACTCTTGGGCCGATTCAACAGTCTCATCATCACAACCTAATATAATTTGAATAGAATTATTTTTTGCCGCTGAAATCATGCGCCAGCAAGGATCTGAAACATAAATTTGTTGCGATAAATTATGTGTATATTCTTGTTCAATAGTTGAAATCAGCAAATCTTTATAGGCTTGTGTTTCATTTGCAATGGGATCCACACGCTTTAAAAGGTGGTGGGCTGCAATGCGCTCTAAGAATAAAGCCAGTCGCTCATAGGCTTGTAACCGCACCGGCATGACCTCTTTTTGTAAAGATTGGGTTAAAACGAAATTTCTACGATTATTTTCGTTGTCTGTATGTTCTCTAAAAAATAAAAATGCAATCGCACCTGTAACAAGTGCTGGAATGCAGTAAATGAGAAGTCCTAAAATTTCATCACCCATAAATTTTGTATTGAATTATTGCCTACTAAATTAATGATTTTAAAGCGAACTTACCACACTGATAAAAAGATCGTTTTAAAATTCTTTAATTACTGTAAATACCTCTCATGTTTAAAGAAGTATATAGGCGATAAATCATTCTTATAATTGTTTATAATTATTCGTTAAACTGCATATAAAACCGAATTACATTACTTAATTTCACACATTCAAAAAACAGTTTATTTGAAGGCTTATTTAGACCAGCTTAACGAGGCACAATTGGCACCCACTCTGCAAAAAGAGGGCGCCATGATTGTCATTGCAGGTGCAGGCTCAGGAAAGACCCGCGTTTTGACCTATAGAATTGCTTACCTCATGAGTCAAGAAGTGGATCCTTTTAATATTTTAGCATTGACCTTTACCAACAAAGCAGCAAGAGAGATGAAATCACGAATTGCAGCAATTGTTGGAGAAAGCGAAGCGAAAAACTTATGGATGGGCACCTTCCACTCTGTGTTTGCTAAAATACTGCGCTTTGAAGCGGATCGATTGGGCTATCCTTCAAACTTTACGATTTACGACACTCAAGATTCGCAACGACTCATTGCTTCTATAATCAAGGAAATGAATCTGGATAAAGACGTTTATAAATACAAACAAATTTACAGTCGTATTTCATCCTATAAAAATAGTCTCATTACCGTCAAAGCCTATTTTCAAAATCCTGAATTGATAGAGACAGATACCATGGCCAAACGACCCAAACTTGGAGACATCTACAGTGCCTATGTCGACCGTTGTTTCAAAGCGGGCGCCATGGATTTTGATGATTTATTACTTAAGACAAATGAGCTTTTGACAAGATTCCCAGATGTATTAGCAAAATACCAGCAGCGATTTCGTTATATATTAGTAGACGAGTACCAAGACACCAACCACTCACAATACCTCATTGTACGTGCCCTTGCCGACCGGTTTCAAAATATTTGTGTTGTTGGCGATGATGCACAAAGTATTTATGCGTTTCGAGGAGCCAATATCAATAATATTTTAAATTTTCAACGCGACTATGAGGATGTGAAGTTATACCGCTTAGAACAAAATTACCGTTCCACCAAAAACATTGTCAATGCCGCTAACTCCATCATAGACAAAAATCAAACCAAGCTAGATAAAGTCGTTTGGACCGCCAATGAAGAAGGCAATCGCATTGTGGTTAATAGATCGTTAACAGATGGTGATGAGGGACGTTATGTTGCCAGTTCTATTTTTGAAAATAAAATGAATCAGCAGGCAAAAAATGGTGATTTTGCAGTGCTATACAGAACCAATGCGCAATCCAGAGCCATTGAAGATGCGCTGAGAAAACGCGGTATTGATTATAGAATTTATGGCGGGCTTTCATTTTACCAACGCAAGGAAATAAAAGACGTTCTCTCCTACCTTAGACTGATTGTAAATCCAGCCGATGAAGAAGCTTTAAAACGCATCATTAACTTTCCAGGACGTGGCATTGGGCAAACAACTGTAGAAAGGCTGATTGTTAGTGCCAATTCGGGAAACATATCTATTTTTGAAGTTCTAAAAAATATTCACAACATTCAAATAAATCTTAATTCTGGGACCAAAACAAAATTGTCTAATTTCTGTACGATGATTGAAAGTTTTCAGGTCATGAACCAAACTGCCAATGCCTTTGACTTGACCGAGCATGTTTGCAGAGTCAGTGGGTTGATACATGAATACAAAAAAGATGGCACTCCTGAGGGCATTATGCGAATGGAAAATGTAGAGGAATTGCTGAATGGGATTAAAGATTTTGTAGAGGGACAACAAGAACTTGCCGATTCTTCTGGGGCGTTGGCGGAGTTTTTGGAGGATGTGGCGCTCGCAACTGATTTAGATAACGAACAAGGAAATGACAGTGATAAGGTGGCTTTAATGACCATTCATTTGGCTAAAGGCTTGGAATTCCCCTATGTCTATGTTGTAGGACTAGAGGAAGATTTGTTCCCAAGTGCCATGAGTATGAATACGCGCGCCGAACTAGAAGAAGAAAGACGATTGTTTTATGTAGCGGTCACCAGAGCTGAAAAACAAGTGTATTTGACCTATGCCCTATCGAGATACCGTTGGGGAAAACTCATCGATGCAGAACCCAGTCGCTTTATTGAAGAAATTGACGACCACTATTTAGAAAATACCACACCAAAAGAAGAAAAACGTTTCAATCCAATGCTTAGCGCCGATATTTTTGGGGATGTAGAACCCCATCAAATTCGCTACAAAAAACCTGCCTACACAAAATCGAAGCTAAAACCGCCTCCAAAACATCTTAAAAAGCTAACAGAATCTTCTAAAAATTCCAATCTATTTGATTCAAAACTTGTAGTGGGCAATATTGTTAACCACCAGCGATTTGGCAATGGAGAGGTCCTTAAAATTGAAGGCAAAGGCGCAGATTTAAAAGCGGAAATTAAATTTAAAGCAGTAGGAGTCAAAAAGTTATTATTGCGTTTTGCGAAACTTGAAATCATATCTTGAGATGGCTGAATTGATAAAAATATTCCCGGAAAATCCACATCCAAGAGCCATTGAAAAAGTGGTTAAGTCACTTAAAAATGGTGGGTTGGTCATCTACCCTACCGATACGGTTTATGCCTTGGGTTGTGATGTTAAAAACCTTAAAGCTATGCAATATTTGGCGCAGTTAAAAGGTGAAAAACTGGAACGTGCTAATCTGGCATTTATCTGCTATGATTTAAGTGATCTCAGTACATATACCGCACAATTAAGCAGTACAACATTCAAATTATTGAAAAAATATTTGCCAGGGCCTTATACCTTTATTTTACCTAGCAACAAAGCACTACCCAGACCTTTCAAAAAACGTAAAACTGTAGGGGTTCGCATTCCTAAACACGCCGTTGTTTTGGAAATTGTAAAACAACTTGGAAATCCCATCCTTACCACCTCTATTCACGATGAAGACGACATCATTGAATACACAACGGATCCAGATGTTATTTTTGATGATTGGCGTTCTCAAGTAGATATTGTTATTGACAGTGGCTTTGGGGGCAACATTCCATCTACGGTCATTGATGCTTGCCAAGAGCCTCCGGTTGTAATCCGCAGCGGTGCTGGTGAATTTAATTAACGCCATGAAGGAATTTGAAAATTATATAGATGTTAAAGGGGCTCGGGTTCATAATCTGAAGGATATTGACGTTAAAATTCCAAGAGACCAATTGGTGGTCATTACCGGATTATCAGGCAGTGGAAAATCTTCACTTGCCTTTGATACCATTTATGCCGAAGGCCAACGGCGTTATATCGAAACTTTTTCGGCTTATGCAAGACAATTCCTTGGGTCATTAGAACGGCCAGATGTAGATAAAATTGATGGCCTCTCACCTGTAATAGCAATCGAACAAAAGACCACTAGCAAATCGCCGCGTTCCACTGTGGGTACCATCACAGAAATTTACGACTTTTTACGGCTTTTATTTGCTAGGGGCGCCGATGCTTACAGTTATGAAACAAATGAAAAAATGATCAGCTATGATGATGATCAGATAAAATCACTGATTCTAGAAGCTTTTAACAATCAGAAAATATCCATTTTAGCGCCGGTCGTTCGGTCTCGAAAAGGGCACTACCGTGAAATGTTTGAACAGATTGCAAAACAAGGATTTGTAAAGGTTCGCGTAGATGGTGAAGTGATTGATATTACACCCGGAATGCGACTTGATCGCTATAAAATACATGACATTGAGGTGGTGATTGACCGTTTAAAAATTGACAACAATACTTTAGATTCAAAACGTTTAGAAGACGGCATTAAAGTAGCCATGAATCAAGGAGATGCGGTATTGATGATTTTGACTCAGGGAAATGACAAACCTCGTTTTTTTAGCCGTAATTTAATGTGTCCAACTTCGGGACTCTCCTACGCAAATCCTGAGCCCAATAATTTTTCTTTCAATTCTCCCAAAGGCGCATGCACGGAATGTAACGGCATAGGCAGTCTCTACAAAGTCAATGAGAATAAAATCATTCCAAATCCAAAATTGTCGATTAAAAATGGTGGGCTTGCCCCTCAAGGACCTCAGAAAAATTCTTGGATATTTAAGCAAATAGAACTGATTGCGCAACGCTATAAATTCAAACTTTCAGATCCCATTTATAAAATTCCAAAAGCCGCCATGCAAATCATACTTTACGGTGGTAAAGACCGGTTTTCTGTCAAAAATAAAACCTTGGGGGTTTCTCGTGATTATAATATTGATTTTGATGGCATTGCTAACTTTATTGAATACCAGTACAAAACAACCGACTCCAGAAGCATTAAGCGTTGGGCCAAAGAATATATGGACAAAGTAGACTGTCCTAAATGTATGGGTACACGCCTTAAAAAAGAGGCCCAATATTTTAAAATTAACGATAAAAATATAACCCAACTGGCCAGAATGGATATTGATGAGTTGGCATCTTGGTTTGAAGATCTACCCAATCATCTCAATAAAAAACAAAATGCCATAGCCAAAGAAATTATTAAAGAGATCAAGACCCGACTGCAATTTCTCTTGAATGTTGGTTTAAATTATTTAAGTCTCAATAGAAGCTCAAAATCACTTTCTGGTGGCGAAGCCCAGCGTATTCGTTTGGCGACTCAAATTGGTTCTGAACTTGTAGGGGTTCTCTATATTTTAGATGAACCCAGTATTGGGCTGCACCAGCGAGACAATCAAAAGTTAATTGAGTCACTAAAAATTTTGAGAGATGTAGGAAATTCTGTTATTGTTGTTGAACACGACAGAGACATGATTGAACAAGCCAACCACATTATCGACATTGGGCCACATGCAGGTAAAAATGGCGGTATGATTATCAGCCAAGGTAGCCCAAACAAAATTCATAAAGCAAAAACACTAACAAGTGCTTATTTAAGAGGTGATTTGGCCATTAAAATTCCTAAAAAGCGTCGCAAAGGAAATGGTAAATTTCTTAAACTTAAAGGCTGTACAGGTAATAATTTGAAAAATGTTTCTATCAAAATCCCTTTGCTGGTACGATGGTTGGAATTACAGGGGTTTCTGGAAGTGGAAAATCGACATTAATTAACGAAACACTTTATCCAATCTTAAATAATTATTATTTTAATGGTGTCAAAAAACCATTGCCCTATAAATCTATAAAGGGATTGGAATATTTAGACAAAGTCATTGACATTAATCAAACACCCATTGGCAGAACACCTCGCAGTAATCCGGCGACTTATACAGGTGTATTTAGTGAAATTCGAAGTCTATTTGCAAAGATACCTGAAGCCATGATCCGAGGCTATAAACCTGGACGTTTTAGTTTTAATGTGACTGGTGGTCGTTGTGAAACTTGTAAAGGCGGTGGCCTGCGCGTCATTGAAATGAATTTTCTTCCAGATGTTTATGTTTCATGTGAAAGCTGTATGGGCAAACGCTTCAACCGTGAAACGTTGGAAATTCGCTACAAGGGTAAATCAATCAGTGATGTTTTAAACATGACCATAAATGAAGCGGTTGATTTTTTTGATCAGATACCAAAAATATACCGTAAGCTTAAGACCATCAAAGATGTTGGCTTGGGCTATATTACATTGGGGCAACAAAGCACCACGCTTTCTGGTGGTGAGGCCCAGCGGATTAAACTGGCTTCAGAGCTCAGTAAACGGGATACGGGTAATACCATTTATATTTTAGATGAACCCACTACTGGACTTCATTTTGAAGACATTCGTGTATTATTAGAAGTTTTACAAAAACTAGTTGACAAAGGAAATTCAATTTTAATAATTGAACATAATATGGATGTCATCAAATCTGTCGATTATATTATAGATATTGGCCCAGAAGGAGGACAAGGTGGTGGCACAATTATTGCTGAGGGTGAGCCTGAAGTTTTTGTAAAAAACAAATTAAGTTACACCGCTAAATATTTAAAAAAAGAATTACTTTAGATCAGAATAAATAAATCATTATGCGATTGCAACAAAACAAAAGTTGGAACGAAATAAAAACCAACGATTCTTGGGCATTATTTAAAATCATGGGAGAATTCGTAAATGGATTCGAAAAAATGAGCAAAATTGGTCCCTGTGTTTCTATTTTCGGATCGGCCAGAACCCCAAAAGAAAATCCTTATTACAAATTAGCTGTAGACACAGCAGCGGCCATTGTAAGGTCAGGTTATGGAGTTATAACTGGGGGTGGCCCAGGGATTATGGAAGCAGCCAATAAAGGTGCCAGTGAAGCAGGTGGAACTTCTGTTGGGCTTAATATTGAACTTCCCTTTGAGCAATCAGACAACCCTTATATTGATGAAGATAAAAGTTTAGACTTTGACTACTTTTTTGTTCGAAAAGTAATGTTTGTAAAATACTCACAAGGATTTGTGGTGATGCCAGGCGGATTTGGAACTTTAGATGAATTATTTGAAGCCATCACTCTAATACAAACCAATAAAATCGAAAAATTTCCCATCATATTGGTTGGGACCTCCTACTGGGAAGGACTTATCGACTGGATTAAAAAAGTGCTTTTGAACCAACATCGGGCAATCAGCGCAATAGACATGGATTTAATTCAAATGGTTGACACTCCTGAAGGCGTCACTGCTATTTTAGATGATTTCTATAAACAGTACCAACTCAGCCCTAATTTCTAAGTATTATTTATAATTTAAATAAAATAAGGCAAGTCAAAATTTTGACACTTTTATTGTTGTTTGGAAGTCATCAACTAATGACATCACAACATCAAATGAAAGTCAATGCTAATTTCGACCCTATCTCTAAAGAAATTACTGTTGAACAAGAGATAAATTATATAAATAACACTTCTATTTCAATTGAAGTCATCTATCTAAACGATTGGATTTCTAGCTATAGTACAAGTGGTACGCCACTTGTGAAAAAGTTCTTAAATGAATATAACACCCAGCTCTATATTGCCAAAGAAAAAGATCGTGGTCGAACAGAAATAGAATCAATAACTACTGCTGAAGGAGACCCTATCAAGTTTGAACGGCACAAAGACCAACAGGACTTTTTAAAAATAATATTAGAACAGCCTTTAGGCCAAAACGAAGCAATTTCCATTCAACTTAAATATGTGTTAAAAATACAAAATGCTCGTTTTACAGGCTATGGTTTTAATAAAAATGGAAATTTTATTTTAAACGCATGGTATTTAACCCCTGCAGTGTTTGATGGATTAGAGTGGAAACTTTACAGTAATTTAAGTTTTGATGACCCCTATGCAGCAAAATCAAATGTTGATTTAATTGTTCACACACCTCCAACCTATAATGTTTATAGTAATTTGAAAAGGTCGGAGCTGATAAAATCAAATATAGGTTTTCAATACCATTTTAGTGGACAAGGCGTTAAAGACCATAAAATTCACATTACTAATGAAGATTTTAAGCGTATCGAGATCGGTTCAAATGAAATTGTGACCAATATAAGTCACAAAACGATACTGGCAGAAAAAGAACGTGAAATTATATCTAGAGTTAATGCATTTTTAAAGCAAAACCTGCATACAATTAATGAAGATAAAATCCTGCTTTCAAAAATTGATCTAAAAAAAAATGACCTTTATGGTTTGGCATTATTACCAGATTTCTTGTCCCCTTTTCCAAAAGAATTTAAATATGAATTGGCCATTGCAAAAAACCTCATTAAAATACATTTAGACCAACATTTAACAATCGATCCAAGAACAGAATACTGGCTTAAAAATGGATTTCAAATGTTACTATTTCTAAAATATTTAGACACCTATTATCCAGATCAGAAACTGATTGGAAAACTGGCTAATATTTGGGGTATAAAAGGCTATAATTTTGCAAAATTAAATTACAATGAACAATTTCGTCTCACTTTTTATCAAATGATGCGTTTAGGACGGGACCAGGCTTTAACAACCCCAAAAAACAAGTTACTGAGTTTCAATGAGCGTTTTACCTCATATTACAAAGCTGCAATCGCCCTACTATACCTAAAGTCTTATATAAAGGCGGATAATGAAATTCTCTGGATTCAAGAATTTATAAAAATTCATAATGGCAATCTTACCTCAACTGCTGATTTTGAATTATATATCAAATCAAAAACATCCAAAGATTTAGATTGGTTCTTTGATAAATTTACAAGGGAATCGTTAGCATCAGATTATAAAATTAAATCTGTTGAATCAGTTGGTGACTCTTTAAAGCTGAATATTAAAAATTTGAGAAAAGGGGCCTATCCTGTAACTCTTTCGTTTTTTGAGAATGGTCATTTAATGAAATCGCGATGGATTGAGGGATTTAGAGGGGAAAAATCTATTACATTGGCAGACTCCACTTCAAATCAATTGGTTTTGAACTACCAAAATGAAAGTCCTGAATTTAATCTTAATAACAATTGGAAATCTATTGGTTCCTATGTTTTTAATAAGCCGTTGCAATTACGCTTCCTAAGAGATTACCAAAACCCAAATAACTACCAGTTAAACATCATGCCACTTACTGAGTTTCAAAATATTTATGATGGTGTTAAATTGGGTCTCAACTTTAACAACCGGGGCATTCTTGCAAAGCCTGTAATATTTGCAATTGCTCCCACCTATGGGTTAAAATCAAAAACCATTACAGGAAGTGCAAAAGTTCTTTTTAATAAATTTCATGAGGACAGCGAATTATTTAAAACAATGCTTGGTCTAACTATTGACCGCGCGAGTTTTGACTATGGGGCTTTTATTACAAAAATTCAACCCTTTGCCCAATTCACATTTCGACCACAAAATGATTTACGTTCCAATTCACTGAAACGTTTACAATTGCGTTACATCAATATCCAGAAAGACGAATCCAGAAATCCTTTAGATGACAATACGATACCACCCTATCAAGTATTTAATGTCAGATACCTTAGTTTAGATAATAATATTGCGGATTTTAAAAAATGGTATATCGGCCTACAATTTTCAGAGAATTTTGGAAAAATCAATTTGAATTACGAGTTCAGAAAACGTACTCCCAAGGATAGACATTATAACTTAAGGATATTTGCTGGTGCCTTTTTATACAATACGCTTCTAGAGACTGAAACGAATTTTAATTATGCATTAGACCGTCCTGAAAACTATCTATTTGAATACAATTACTTAGGCCAATCCGAAGACTCCGGAATATTAGCACAACAACTGTTGGTGGCTGAAGGTGGTTTTAAGTCAAAACTAAATCCCGCTTATGCAAACCAATGGATTACAACATTAAATGCAAGCGCTTCCATTTGGCGTTATATTCAAGCTTACAGCGATGTTGGTTTTATCAAAAATAAAGGCAATAAACCGTTTTTTGGTTACGACTCTGGAATCAGAATGGATTTGATTATCGATTATTTTGAATTGTACTTTCCAGTGTATTCCAATCTTGGATGGGAAATAAGCCAAGCCAACTATTCGGAAAAAATTCGTTTTGTTATTACAACTGATATTTCAAAACTTGCTGGCTTGTTTACCCGAAAATGGTTTTGAGAGAAAAATAAAAGTTGAATTTATATTTTTTTAGAAATAGTTAATTCAACGTGCTCTCAATGGCGTTGTCCAAGCGGCTTTTAATCCCTATCTTTGCAAAAAAGTTTAATCAAATGACCGCCAAAGGTAGTTTAGCTGAAAATATCACTTTTGAAGAATTTAAAGTTGAAATTCTAAATGACTATAAAATTGCAGTTACAAGTCGTGAATGTAGTCTTCTTGGAAGACGTGAAGTCCTCACTGGTAAAGCAAAATTTGGAATTTTTGGTGGTGGCAAAGAGCTTCCTCAAATTGCTTGGGCCAAGGCTTTTAAAAATGGTGACTTTAGATCTGGATATTACAGAGATCAGACGTTTATGATGGCCATTGGAGAATTGAACATAGAACAATTTTTTGCCGGCCTATACGCTCATACGGATATCAATTTCGACCCTATGAGTGCAGGTCGACAGATGGGAGGGCATTTTGTAACGCATTCCTTGGATGAAAATTTTAACTGGAGAGATTTAACAAAACAAAAAAATTCAAGCTCAGATATCTCCCCTACAGCCGCGCAAATGCCCCGGCTTTTAGGTTTGGCGCAAGCTTCAAAAATTTATAAAAATCTAGAAGGCTTTGATGCTTCAAAATTCTCCAGTGAAGGCAGCGAAGTTGCTTGGGGTACTATTGGAAACGCCAGTACAAGTGAAGGTATTTTCTTTGAAACGATCAATGCTGCTGGTGTGCTACAAGTACCAATGGTAATTAGTGTATGGGACGACGATTATGGGATTTCAGTTCATGCCAAACACCAAACAACCAAAGAAAATATTTCTAAAGTTTTAAGTGGCTTTCAACGCGATGATGAAGATGCTGGTTATGAAATTTTAAATGTCAAAGGATGGGACTACCCCGCGCTCATAAACTGTTATGAGAAAGCTGGTCAGATTGCGCGACTTGAGCACGTTCCGGTTTTGATACATGTTGAAGAACTAACGCAACCCCAAGGACATTCAACTTCTGGATCCCATGAACGTTACAAAAAAACAGAACGTCTGCAGTGGGAAAAAAATAATGATTGTAATTTAAAGTTCAGGGAATGGATAATCAATAGCAATATTGCATCTGAAGATGAACTCTTTAATCTTGAAAAAAATATAAAGTTAGAGGTAAAAGCAGGTAAAATCAAAGCTTGGAATGATTTCATCAATCCGATAAAAACAGATGCCCGTGCTGTAATCTCTTTGATGCATGCTGCAGCAAAAGTTTCTTCTCAAAAATCATTTATAGATAAAGAAATCGCGAAATTAGAAGCGATAAAGGAACCCATAAAAAAAGATATTCTTGGTGTTTCCAGAGATGTTCTAAAGTACTTAATTCACGACAATACCAGTGAAAAAGCTCAATTAATCCATTGGATCAATGATTACACTAATTTGGGACAATCAAAATTTAGTACGCTTCTATACAGTGAATCTGACCAACGTGCAGAAAATATTAAAGCCTTACCGCCAACATACTCTGACCCCTCAGAGTTTGTTGACGGTCGCATCATAATTAGGGATAATTTTGATCAAATCTTTTCAAAATATCCAGAAGCATTAATCTTTGGACAAGACTCTGGCGCCATTGGAGATGTCAATCAAGGTTTGGAAGGACTGCAAGAAAAATATGGTAGCACTCGAATTGCCGACGCAGGCATAAGAGAGGCAACCATTATTGGACAAGGGATTGGAATGGCTATGCGAGGCCTTCGCCCCATTGCAGAAATTCAATATTTGGATTATTTGATGTACGCTCTACAAATTATTAGTGATGATTTGGCCACCTTACATTACAGAACATTGGGAAAACAAAAAGCGCCGATGATCATACGTACACGTGGTCACAGGTTGGAAGGGATTTGGCATTCTGGTTCTCAAATGGGAGGTGTTTTAAATCTTATAAGAGGAGTTCATATACTAGTCCCTAGAAATATGACCAAAGCTGCGGGGTTTTACAATACTCTTTTGGAAAGCGACCAAACTGCTTTGGTGGTGGAATGCTTAAACGGATATCGCTTAAAAGAAAAGAAACCCGATAATATGGGGGAATTTAAAACACCCATTGGCGTTGTTGAAATTGTCAAAGCAGGAAGGGATTTAACCTTGGTTTCATATGGTTCAACATTGCGTTTGGCAGAACAAGCTGCACGTGAACTTTTAGAGGTTGACATTGACGTAGAGGTAATTGACGTTCAGTCCTTAATTCCATTTGATAGAAACCAAGATATTTTAAAAAGTATTCAAAAAACAAACCGACTACTTATCGTTGATGAGGATGTGCCTGGAGGTGCCTCTGCCTATATTTTGACTGAGATAATAAAACAAAAGGGGGCCTACGAGAATTTTGACAGTGCACCTCAACTGCTTACTGCACAAGCACACCGACCTGCTTATGGCTCTGACGGTGATTACTTTAGTAAGCCTTCTAAAAACGATATTTTTGAAAAAGTATATGGTATTTTACATGAGTCTAATCCTACGGACTACCCAAAGTTGAGGTAATATTCTCAGTCTGCCTGCGCTTGTATAGCGATTTGAATTATTGTAATATTACATTAAAATCTCAAAACAACCCTGTAAAAGCATTAGCATGAATACAGCTGAATCAAAAAACCCTATAAAATCAGAGTCCAAAGAACTTTCAATTTATACCGCCCTTGTTCCGGTATTTGCATTGATATTAATGTTGTTTTACAATGTGTTTTTTGTTTTTGGAGATGATGCACTCAATGGAAGTAATCAGTTTATATTGATCCTGGGCGCTGCTGTAGCTGCCATTGTTGGGTTTTTAAATCATACCTCATACAAGAAAATGCTTGAAGAAGTTTCTGAAAATTTAAAATCAACTTCTGGGGCATTACTCATTTTGCTCATGGTAGGGGCATTATCTGGTACTTGGCTTGTCAGCGGTATTATACCAACAATGATTTATTACGGACTTCAATTGTTGAATCCTACTTTTTTCTTGGTAGCCTCAGTCCTTATTTGTGCCATTATTTCAATTGCAACCGGAAGCAGCTGGACGACCTCAGCGACTGTAGGTATTGCCCTCATAGGCATTGGAGACACGCTTGGGATTTCTTTAGGTATGACTGCAGGAGCAGTTTTATCAGGGGCTTATTTTGGAGATAAAATGTCACCTTTGAGCGACACTACTAATTTGGCACCAGCAATGGCAGGCGCAAAATTGTTTGAACATATAAAATACATGGCCATTACAACTGTACCAACTTTTGTAATCACACTTTTTCTGTTTTTAATTATTGGGTTTAATATTGAGATCAATGGCACACCAGATATTTCTAATAAGTTGGAGGCGATTGATCAAGCTTTTAATATTTCACCATGGTTACTGCTTGTCCCAATTATAGTAGTTGTTTTGATTGTAAAGAAAACACCGCCCCTAGTGGCTTTGTTAATTGGAAGTTTATTAGCAGCCCTTGCATCAATCATAGCACAACCTCAAATATTGATGTCAATTGCGGAGTCTAAGACCTTTAATTTTGAAACCGCCTACAAAGGAGTCATGCAATCCATCACCGTTGACACGGCTGTTGAAACCTCAAGTATTGAACTAAACGATTTATTTTCATCAGGTGGAATGAAGGGTATGATGGGTACAATTTGGCTGATCATTTGTGCCATGGTTTTTGGAGGTGTTATGGATGCAATCGGAGCTTTGTCTAAAATTAGTAAAGTACTTTTGGCTCTGGCCTCCTCGACCTTTGGTTTGTTTGCCAGTACTGTTACCAGCTGCCTGGCACTAAACGTTACGGCATCCGATCAATATTTAGCCTTGGTAGTGCCTGGGAAAATGTTTAAAAAAGCTTACCAAGATAAGGGGCTAGCACCCGAGAATTTAAGCCGAACACTAGAAGACTCTGGAACTGTAACTTCTGTATTGGTGCCCTGGAATACTTGCGGCGCCTATCAAAGTAGTGTTTTAGGCGTACATGTCGCAGACTATTTTATATATGCATTTTTTAACTGGATCAGTCCCTTTATGACTTTATTGGTTGCGGGATTATCGCTAAAGATTAAACAGTTAAAAACGGTCTAAGTTAATAACTTATTTATAACGATTATAAATAAATTATCGCTTTAAAACTAAATCAATTTTTACTTAAATTAGGCTCTTCTAATTCTTAAATCTAAACTGACAATGAGCGAAAGTAAATGTCCTTTCCATGGATCGACAACCACCCCTAACCTTGGAACTCAAAACAAAGATTGGTGGCCCAACCATTTAAACCTTGATATTTTACGTCAACATGACACAAAAAGCAATCCACTTTCCGAAGTTGATTATCGAAAAAGTGTAAAATCCTTAGACCTTGCATCAGTCATAAAAGACCTAAAATTTGTGATGACTGACAGCAAAGATTGGTGGCCTGCTGATTATGGTCATTATGGTCCATTTTTTATTCGAATGACTTGGCATGCGGCGGGTACCTACAGAACTGGTGATGGACGCGGAGGTGCTGCAACTGGGGCCCAACGCTTTGCACCCCTGAATTCATGGCCAGATAACGGTAATTTGGATAAAGCCAGACGCTTGCTTTGGCCAGTGAAACAAAAATACGGTAATGCTTTAAGCTGGGCAGATCTTTTGGTTTTAGCCGGTAACGTGGCTATTGAAGACATGGGTGGACCAAACCACGGTACAGCACTAGGTAGACATGATATATGGCACTCCGAAAAAGACATTTACTGGGGTGCAGAAGATGAATGGTTGGGTGACAACCGTTACGGAGACACCAGACAAGACTTAGAAAACCCCTTGGCAGCTGTTCAAATGGGTCTTATTTATGTAAATCCACAAGGACCCAATGAAAACCCAGACCCTGCCCTATCTGCACAGGATGTACGGGAAACATTTAAACGCATGGCCATGAACGATAGCGAAACCGTTGCACTAACGGCTGGCGGTCATACATTTGGAAAAGCACATGGTGCTTCAAGTGAAAACTACAAAGGAACAGAACCCGAAGGTGCTGATATTGCTAAACAGGGCTTTGGCTGGACAAGTTCCTACAAAAGCGGAAAAGGCGTTGATGCCATTACAAGTGGCATTGAAGGCCCTTGGACCACAAATCCCATCCAATGGGATATGGATTATTTGAGATTACTATTCAAATACGAATGGGAATGTAAAAAAAGTCCTGCTGGTGCTTGGCAATGGCATCCCATAAATTGTGATGAGGAAGACATGGTCCCACAAGTTGATGGGAGTAACGAAAAAGTACTGCCCATGATGACCACAGCGGATATGTCAATGAAAGTAGACCCCGAATACAACAAAATTTGTAAATATTTCATAGAAAATCCAGATGCTTTTGGAGAAGCCTTTGCAAAAGCTTGGTTTAAATTGTTACACAGAGATATGGGGCCCAAATCAAACTACATAGCTGGCGACTATAAAGACGTGAATTATATTTGGCAAGACCTTATAGTTCCTACCCCGCAAATGTCTAGTGAAAAAGAAGCAGCTGTTAGGGCAGCGATTGCAAAAACCAACTTAACACATCTTGCACTCATTGAGACGGCCTGGGCTTCAGCATCTACCTTTAGACAGTCTGATAACCGCGGCGGTGCTAACGGTGCCAGAATTCGTTTGGAACCCCAAATAAATTGGGCTGTAAATAAACCCAACCAACTGCAAAGTATTCTTGCTGTTTTGGAATCAATCGCAAAAGATTTAGAAGTAAGTGTTGCCGATACTATTGTTATTGGAGGTGCCGTTGGAATCGAAATGGCATCAGGAGTCACAGTAAAAGTAACCACTGGACGTGGAGATGCAACGCAAGAAAACACAGATATAGAATCCTTTAATTTATTAAAACCTAAAGCATGTGGGTTTCGAAATTACACAGAAAAGGAATTCTCCGTTACAACCGAAGAAATCATGTTGGACAAAGCACAACTCTTAGGATTAAACCCTGTTGAGTTAACAGTTCTGGTTGGCGGACTTCGTTCGATGGGAATTTCCCATTCTGGTGAAGCGATATGGACTGAAGGGAAACTAGACAACAGTTGGTTTAAAACCTTGTTGTCTATGGATGTTAAATGGGAAAAAACGTCTTACAATGGCTATGTGGCCAAAGACCGTTTAACCAATGAGAAAATGCGCACAGCATCACGTACAGATTTGGTATTTGGCTCTAATTCCGAACTGCGAGCCATAGTTGAAGTTTATGCAAGTGATGATAACCAAGACAAATTTGTAAATGATTTTATTGCAGCATGGAATAAAGTTATCAATGCAGACCGTTTTGATCTAGTTTGAGATAAAACTTGTCATTCTATTTTAAAAGACTCAGTAAATTACTGGGTCTTTATGTTTAAAACAATTTTATAATCAGAATTCAATAAAGCTTATTAATTTGTATTTTTGTTAAAACCATCTAAAAGTACATGATTAAATCAAATGGTATTAAAAAAAGAGCAAAGCTAACTCTGAACAATTCTCAACGTCTTGTATTTGGTAGCTTTTTGGTATTATTTGGGGTTGTTTTATTTTTTTCGATTGTATCATATTTTTTTACTGGTGAAAGCGATCAAAGTACTCTTGTTGATTTTGGCAACAGAACAGTGCCAACAAAAAATTGGTTAAGTAAATTAGGGGCTTGGCTCAGCCATCTTCTTGTCTACAAAGGATTTGGAGTTGCTTCAGTTTTATTTGCATTGCTTGTGGGACTTTCAGGTATCAGTGTTTTGGTAAACAGTTCAAAACAAAGGCTTTATAGCCATTGGGTATGGGGTACTTTTATAGTCATATGGCTTTCTATTGGCTTAGGATTTATTTTCCAATCCTATCCAAATTTGGGAGGAACTATTGGCTATGAATTGAATTTATTTTTTCAGGATTACATTGGAAAAATTGGTACTGCTGCACTTCTATTATTGGGTATCATTACATATTTAGGAATTCGACTAAAAGTTAGTCCCCAACAAATCGGGCAATTTTTTAAATCAATATTTAAAACAACTAAAAAAGTTGCTAAAAACGTTAAACAAACAGGTGAACAAACAAGTATTGAAATTAATAATGAATTTGAATCATCTAAAAATGAGGATTATACGTCTACTTTTGAGGTTCCTTTAGATAATTTAGAACCCACGATACAAAACCACTCCAATATTAACAAAAACAATGTATCCAATGAAAGTTTAAATGGTAATAAGGAAATTCAGGATTTGAAAATGGAGGTTACTGTTGCGGAAGAAGAAGCATCAGAATTAGATAATCTTGCAGCGAAATTGGTAGATGATTTTGGAGAAGTTGATCCCACTTTAGAATTGTCAAAATTTGTCTTTCCACACTTAGACTTACTAAAAAAATACGATAAGGAAGGCATAACAATTGACGAAGTAGAACTCGAAGAAAATAAAAATAAAATTGTTGAAACGCTCAATAATTATAAAATTGGTATCAGTAGTATTAAAGCAACGGTTGGACCAACTGTCACACTCTATGAAATTATACCCGATGCAGGCATTCGTATTTCAAAAATTAAAAGTTTAGAGGACGATATTGCACTATCTCTCTCGGCACTCGGCATACGTATAATCGCCCCAATACCAGGTCGCGGAACCATTGGGATTGAAGTTCCTAACAACAATGCCACAGTTGTTTCAATGAATTCAGTCATTGCTTCGAAAAAATTTCAAACGACAGAAATGGATTTACCTGTAGCTATAGGGAAAACTATAAGTAACGAAACCTTTGTTTTTGATCTTTCAAGAATGCCTCACTTACTCATGGCAGGAGCTACAGGTCAAGGAAAATCAGTTGGATTGAATGCGGTTTTAACCTCTTTGCTTTATAAAAAACATCCCGCGGAAGTTAAATTTGTTTTAGTTGATCCAAAAAAAGTAGAACTAACTCTTTTTAATAAAATTGAACGACACTACCTTGCAAAACTTCCCGACTCAGAAGATGCAATTATTACAGACAATGCAAAGGTCATTAACACTTTGAACTCGCTTTGTATTGAAATGGACAGTCGCTATGATTTACTTAAATCTGCTTTTTGTAGAAACATAAAGGAATATAATACAAAATTTAAAGCTCGTAAATTAAATCCAAATGAGGGACATAAGTTCTTACCGTATATTGTTTTGGTTGTGGATGAGTTTGCAGATCTTATCATGACGGCAGGTAAAGAAGTTGAAACACCGATTGCACGCCTGGCTCAATTGGCAAGAGCAATTGGAATTCATTTAATTATTGCCACCCAGCGACCTTCCGTAAATGTCATTACAGGTATCATCAAAGCAAATTTTCCGGCGCGCATTGCCTTTAGGGTAACTTCAAAAATAGATTCAAGAACAATATTAGATAGTTCCGGTGCCGATCAATTGATTGGTCGTGGAGATATGCTCTATACCCAAGGAAATGATTTGGTCAGAATCCAGTGTGCTTTTGTTGACACGCCTGAAATTGAGCGACTCACAGAGTTTATAGGTGCACAAAAAGCCTACCCAAGTGCCTATATTCTTCCAGAATACATCAGTGAAGAGTCTGGCATAAGTCTTGATATTGACATTAATGATCGCGACAAGCTCTTTAGAGAAGCCGCCGAGGTCATTGTTACAGCCCAACAAGGTTCTGCCTCCTTATTACAACGAAAATTGAAATTAGGATACAATCGAGCAGGCCGCATCATTGATCAACTGGAAGCTGCAGGTATCGTAGGCCCTTTTGAAGGTAGCAAGGCGCGGCAAGTGTTATTTAACGACCTAATGGCTTTAAATCAATTTTTAGACAATGAATCTAATATGTAAAATTAAATCAACGTTAACACTCTTTTTTGCTTTTGGAATTCTTCAAGGACAGACTCACGACCCTGAAGCCAAAGCGCTCTTACAAGCAGTCAGCGCTAAAGTTGAAAATTACAATAACATACAAATTGATTTTAAGTATGATTTGGAAAACGATTCGGAAAATATCCGTCAGGAAACGCGTGGTAAAATTACTTTATCAGGAAATAAATACATTTTAGATATTCTAGGGGTTCAACGCCTTTTTGACGGTGAAACCCTCTACACAATAAGCCCAGATGATGAAGAAGTTACGATTTCAAAAGATATCTCTAAAGACGATAACACCATTTCGCCAAGTGCACTTCTAACATTTTATGAAAGCGGATATAATTACAAATTGGATATTTCACAGCTTAAGTTTGGAAGAAAAATTCAGTATATAAAATTAACACCTATCGACTCAGAAGCTGAAATAAAATATGCACTTCTAGGAGTAGATACCAAAACAAAGCACATTTATAATCTTATAGAAATCGGAGAGAATGATACAAAAACAACATTGACGATTCTGGCTTATAAAACAAATATACCACTCCCCAAATCGTTCTTTAAGTTTAAAGCCTCTGATTATGATGATTATTACATCAATAATTTAGATTAAGCGCTGCCATTTGAAACTATTAGATCGCTACATATTATTTACCTATCTAAAATCTTTTTTTAGTGTTTTTCTAATACTAATGTTTATATTTTTACTGCAGTCAGTTTGGGTTTATATTTCTGAACTGGCTGGAAAAGACCTTGAAATTGACGTGATATTAAAATTCTTGCTGTATGTTTCACCGCGACTGATTGTTCTGGTTTTACCACTTACTGTGTTGCTCGTGTCCATAATGGTATTCGGAAATTTCTCTGAAAACTATGAATTTGCAGCCATGAAATCAACAGGAATTTCATTGGGTCGCGCCATGAAAAGCTTGAGTATTTTTATTGTTCTTTTAGGAATCGTAAGTTTTTTCTTTGCTAACAATGTGATTCCCTTAGCGGAAGTTAACTTTTTCAACCTTCGCCGTAACATTGCTAAAGTTAAACCAGCCATGGCCATCGCAGAAGGTCAATTTAACCAGCTACAAGACATTAATATTAAAGTAGCCAAAAAATCTGGGGATAATGGTCAATTTCTTGAAGATGTCATCATACATCAAAAAAAAGGGAATACTTATGGAAATTTCACTGTTATAAAATCAAAAACTGGTGAATTCTTGAGCAAAGAAGATTCCGATGTTTTACAGCTTATTCTATATGATGGAAATTATTATGATGAATTACAACCAGCCAATTACCAAAAAAGAACCAAAAACAGGCCGCAAGTAAAAAGCACATTTGAGCGCTATGTTATCAATATTGATGTTTCTAAATTCAATAATATTGACTTCAGCAGGAAAGACGATGCCTCACGTTACAATATGCTAGACGTATTAGAATTAAATACAACCATTGATTCGCTTTATAAACTACAACAAAAATTTGATGCCAAGTTTTCAAAAACAATGCTCATAAAGTCAAAACAAAATCGTTTATCAAATAACAATCTAAAGACAGTTTCGCTGGACAGTGTGTTATTGGATCAGGACATTTTATCACTTTTGCCAGATCAAAAGTCTGTAAATGTATTGGATTATGCCCTTAACTCTGTCAAAAATATCAGTAATGATTTCAAGGTTAAATCAAAATCCAAATTATTGTCCACCATAAATATAAACAAACACATTGTAGCATTACACGATAAATTTGCCTTGGGACTAATGTGTATAGTATTGTTTTTTGTTGGAGCTCCACTTGGAGCGCTCATTCGAAAAGGCGGAATTGGATTGCCAATGGTTATTGCAATTTTAATCTTTTTGACCTATCATTTCATCAGTATTTTTGCTAAAAACAGCTCTGAAGACAATAGTTTAGATCCCGTTGTCGCAACATGGCTTGGAGGAATAATAATGCTGCCATTTAGCATTTATTTAACCACTAGAGCAACAAAAGACAGGGCTCTTATGGATCTGGACGCGATTTTAATTCCCTTGAAAAAGAAACTTGTAAAATCACGGCTAAGTCAATTTGATACGGCTGTAGATTCGAATGTAGCGCCCTTTAAAGATATTACAGGTTTTGAAAGTTCAAAATTAATTGACCTTGTCAAAAATTACCGTCATTATGGCTTATCCATAGAACATAAAAATAAAGCCCTCATAGAACTAAAAACTAGAGGTGTAGATGAAATGGCATTGAAAATTTCTGGAAATCTAACCAATGAAGCTTACGAGTCTGGAATCCGGTTTTTAGAAGATTATCATGAGAATGCAACGGTTGGTGCTTTATCCCACAGTATCTTTTTAATCTTTGGGATCCTTGGATTGGTGCTTAAGAATAATAAATTCCCCACAATGGGGTCAATTTTAATAGTTGTTGCAGCACTTGCATTCATTCTGTTTTTAGTTGTTTTGCCCAAAATTTTTAAAAATCAATCTGAGTTTTATGACCTTTTGAAAAAGCGATTTATGACAAATAATGCAGTCTTTGTGATTTTAGCATTCCCTCTATTCTTTCTCTACCGACTTTATTTTAATAAAAAAATGAAAGAAGATTTAAATAAAATATCTTAAGTTCTAATTGAGTTCTCCTATCTTTGAAAAAAATTAAATATGGCTTCAAATAATTTATCCTCAACCCTTCGCAAACTCAATACGATTGAAGAAGCAATTACCGATATAAAAGCAGGCAAAATTGTGGTCGTTGTTGATGATGAAGCTCGAGAAAACGAGGGCGATTTTATTGCAGCTGCTGAAGCCGTAACGCCTGAGATGATTAATTTTATGGCGACTCATGGTAGGGGTCTCATATGCGCCCCATTGACAGAATCGCGTTGTAACGAATTGGATTTGTACATGATGGTGAAAAACAACACAGTCTTACACCATACACAATTTACAGTTTCAGTAGATTTAATTAGACAGGATTGTACCACTGGAATTTCTGCTGCAGACCGTGCCAAAACCATCATGTCTTTTGTAGATCCTAAAACCAAACCTCATGATCTTGGCCGTCCAGGGCATGTCTTCCCTTTAAAGGCCAAAAATGGTGGTGTTTTAAGAAGAACAGGGCACACAGAGGCAGCCGTAGACCTAGCAAGACTTGCAGGTTTTAAGCCAGCCGGTATTTTGGTTGAAATTTTAAATGAAGATGGAACCATGGCGCGCTTACCACAGTTGCTTGAAGTCGCCAATAAATTTGATTTAAAAATCATTGCTATTGAGGATTTGGTCGCCTACCGAATGCAACACGACTCTTTAATTGCTAAAAAAAGTGATTTTGAAATTGAAACGCGTTTTGGAACTTTTAGATTAAGAGCCTATCAACAAACTACCAATGATGCCATTCATATGGCCTTGACTAAAGGGGAATGGAATGAATCGGAAACAGTACCCACACGAATCAATTCAACTTCTGTAAACAACGACATTCTAGGCACGCTAACAAACAATGCCGATAAAAAATTGGATGAAATATTTAAAGTGATTGAGAAAGAAGGAAAAGGGGC
>JBJKXC010000028.1:0-25467 GCA_045561735.1 Flavobacteriaceae bacterium
AAGATTATTTTATGATTGGTACAATTTACCATGGCGCGTTGTTGGGGAATGACAATCAGAATCCAAACCAAAAAAAGGAGTTTGAAATTACAAATAGAGAGTTTAATGCCATCACTGCTGAAAACTGCATGAAACCCATGTATTTAATTGATGAAAATGGAGCTTATGATTTTGATGAGTCTGATGCCTTTGTTGCATATGCTCAATCCAATGGACTGACCATTATTGGCCATACATTGGTTTGGAAAAACAGTGCCCCAGATTGGTTTTTTAAGGGGGATGATGGAAAAGTGGTTTCTCGAGATGTTTTGATTCAACGTTTGGAAGCTTATATCGAAACGGTTGTGACTCGTTATAAAGGTAAGATTGCTTATTGGGATGTCGTCAACGAAGCTGTGGATATTTTTAGAACTAAGGATGGCCAGAAATATGCCAAACTAAAACCTACACCCTGGCATGACATCATTGGGGATGATTACATTAAAATAGCCTATGAAGCAGCTCACAGAGCCGACCCTGATTGTAAATTGTTGTACAACGATTTTAATATGTATCAAAAGGAAAAGATTGATTTCATTATTGCTATGGTTAAAAACTTAAGAGCGCAAGGGGTTCCAATTCATGGCATTGGCTCTCAAGGTCATATGTTTATGCAACATCCACTTTTAGAAGAAGTCGAATACTGGCTTAAAGCATGTTCTAAAGCCAATATCCCGCTTCACATAACAGAGATGGACATTAGTGTATTGCCAAACGCATGGAAACACAAAGGGGCAAGTGTTGAGGATCGATTTGATTTAGCAGCAGAGTATAACCCTTATTCTAAAGGCGTTCCCGAGCGGGTTTTAAAACAACAAGCAAGACGTTATAAAGCGCTTTTTAAATTGTTTTTAAAATACAGCTCCAATGTAGAGCGTGTGACGTTCTGGGGTGTCTGGGATGGCAACTCTTGGCGCAATTACCTTCCAATGCAGGGTCGCACAGATTATCCTTTACTCTTTGATAGAAATTTCAAAAAAAAACCAGCTTATCATGCCTTGAAAGCATTGGTAAATAAAGATGATTAAATATTTTTTAAGACGGTAAGTGTTGTTATGGCAATCGTATTTTTTCAACAAGTTGTTGAATATTCTCAGGTGTTTGCTTTGTGAAGTTGCAAACAATGAGCGCGACTGCAAAATTAAGAAGCATAGCAAAGGTGCCAAAACCTTCAGGAGAAATTCCAAACCACCAGTCAGATTGAGAGCCGCCTCCAAACCAACCGAATTTAAACTTTGTCATATAAAACAGCATGAGCGTAACGCCTACAATCATTCCAGAAATGGCACCCTCTTTATTCATTTTTTTATAGAAAATTCCCATTAAAATAGCTGGGAAAAAAGACGCTGCGGCCAAACCAAATGCCAAAGCCACAGTGGCAGCTACAAATCCCGGTGGATTGATCCCGAAATAGCCAGCCAAACAAACTGCCAATGTTGCGGCAATACGCGCTGAAACAAGTTCTCCTTTTTCAGAAATATCAGGCAAGACCATTTTCTTCAATAAGTCGTGAGATACGGCGGATGAAATCACCAATAAAAGGCCTGCTGCCGTAGACAATGCAGCTGCCAATGCTCCGGCTGCAAGAAGCGCAATGACCCAATTGGGTAAATCTGCAATTTCTGGGTTTGCCAACACCATGATATCTGCATCTACATCCAGTTCATTTTGTTCTTTATCAGCGACATACTGAATCAGTCCGTCTCTATTTTTATCTTCAAATTTTAACAAGCCTGTATCTTCCCATTTACTGAACCACTCGGGCATATCAACATAGGGTTGATTGCTCACGGTTTCAATAAGATTTGTTCTAGAAAAAACAGCAATTGCTGGGGCTGTGGTGTACAGTACAGCGATAAATAGCAAAGCCCACCCTGCAGATTTTCTGGCATCGCTTACCTTTTTTACAGTAAAAAATCGAACAATGACATGGGGTAATCCTGCAGTTCCTACCATGAGAGCCATGGTTATGAAAAACACATCAACAGTTGATTTACTTCCCGAGGTATATTCATGAAAACCCAATTCTTTATGCAATCCGTCGAGTTTGTCCAACAAAAACACACCGTCACTCCCAGTATCTCCAAATCCGATTTGAGGAATGGCATTTCCTGTGGCGATTAATGAGATATATATAGCAGGTACCATGAAAGCAAAAATAAGCACACAGTATTGCGCTACCTGTGTGTAGGTTATACCTTTCATACCTCCTAAAACGGCGTAGAACAAGACAATGGTCATTCCAATTAAAACCCCAGATGTAATATCAACTTCTAAATACCTAGAAAAAACAACACCAACGCCGCGCATTTGCCCAGCTATATAGGTGAATGAAACAATCAAAGCACAAAAAACTGCAACCCCTCTAGCTGTGTTTGAATAGTATCGGTCTCCAATAAAATCGGGTACCGTAAATTTTCCGAATTTACGCAGGTAAGGAGCCAACAAGAGTGCTAGTAATACATAGCCACCTGTCCAACCCATAAGATACACGGAACCGTCATAGCCTGTAAATGAAATGATGCCAGCCATGGAAATAAACGAAGCTGCAGACATCCAATCTGCTGCAGTTGCCATGCCATTTGCAATGGGGTGTACACCTCCACCTGCAACATAAAATTCGCTTGTGGAGGAAGCTCTGGACCAAAAGGCTATGCCAATATAAAGTGTAAAACTGAGTCCTACGGCGATCCAAATCCAATATTGAAGTTCCATTAGTCTCCCTTTTTGTTAAATTGATTGTCTAGTTTGTTCATCAAAAAAATATAAACAAAAATTAAAATCACAAAGGTGTATATCGATCCTTGTTGTGCAAACCAAAACCCAAGCTTAAAGCCTCCAAATCTTAGGCTATTTAAGTTGTCAACAAATAGGATTCCAGCTCCAAATGAAACTGCAAACCACACCAAAAGCAAGATTGTTAAATAACGAAGGTTTTTTTTCCAGTAAGTTTGTTTTTGAGAAGCCATTTAAGTAAACGAGTAAACCGAACGTCAATTTACATCTTTTGAGTTATAAATGATGATTAATTTTTTAGTAATTATTTATTGATAATTATTTTATAGCTTTTTTGCTGTTCTTCATACGAAACCTTCAAAAAGTAAATCCCATTGTAAAGCGTATGCGTTTCTAATACACTCAAGGTACTTCCAGATAAAATCTCACTTTCTAAAACCACTTGCCCCAATTCATTCACCAGTTCCAATTGCAATGTCTTGTCCAATAAATTAGATTGAATGGCAATAAAATCTTGAGTGGGGTTGGGGTATATCTTTAAATCCAAGCTATTTTCAGGGAGCTCTACAACACTTAAATTTGAATCATAATTTGTTGTATTTTCATTGATAGTGTTTACATCCGTGCCAGTCACGTTGCCGTAATAAGTTGGGCCTACCACATAAGGATAGGCAGAATTGTGATTCTCATCTACCGTAGCATAATAAGCGTAGACCCCTTGCGGGTAATCTGGTGTGACGGCAAAACGTCCATTGTGTTCATCTAAATAATCTGGTTCCGAATTATTAATGTATTCATAGTCCTCTCTAAAGTAGCCTAAATCCATCACTTGTTGATTCCCGGCATTGGGCCCATTTTGAATGGTAAAAACCTGGCCCACATATGGCCCATTGACACGGATGGTTATATTGCGCAAAGTATAACTGGATTTCATCCTTGCAATTCCACCAGTTCCATCCGTATTTTTGTAGGCATATGCTCCGTAAATTGGAAAGCCGTCGTAGGTAAAACCAATGAGTGGCGAATGCGCATTGATGTCAATCACATACAAACCATCGGCAGGGTAGGTGTCACAAACATCTGAGACAACCAATAAATCTAAATCAAAAGCACTGGGGTTTTGATGGTGATGGTAATTTCCCATAGCGGGGTGCGCTTTGTTGCAATCAAAACCTCCCATCTCTGCTGGAATGGCATCTCTGTTCCAATCGCGGTTGGCTTGAGGCCCACCGCTACAAGGTGGGTTTCCAGGACCTCCACACAAGCGGTTGTTATTGTTGTCCCAGCGTACACCGTCTCTATAATCAAACAATGAAACCCCGTTAACAAAAACCCCGATATTTCCCCCAGTTGTATTGGTTGCTGTTCCTGTATTTTGCGTTGGGTTTAAACTGATTTTGTAAATGGCCTGTTGATCTGTAGCTAGCGAAGGGTTGTTGTCTAAAAATGGACCCGTTATATACGATGGAATTCCAGTCGCACTCACATAAACCCAATTGTCCGAATAATCAACGGATTGTACATTGGCCAGTACGCCATCATCAATAGGCGTGGGATTGTTTGCAACATAATGACGGCCGGTTGTCCCATCTTGATTTTGAATCCATGCAGTAATGGCTGGATTGGTTTGTGCAAAGCTTGTTTCAATGCAAATTAAGAGGATTGTAAAGACAAAAAAAGTTTTTTTCATGGTTAATTTATTAATTGTTGAAAAGGAAAAGAGAAGCGTTTGTCAAAAAGGAATTCATCATCAGATAATGTCCTTAAAAACACCAATAAATCGATCTTTTCTTTGTGTGTTAATATTATTCTTTTTTCTAATTTTTTAGACAATGTCTGGCTGGGTTGTACTTCTGATGTGTAATGGTTGATGACTTCTTGCAAGCTTTCAAATCGTCCATCGTGCATATAAGGTTTTGTGAATTGAATATTTCTTAAACTAGGGACTTTAAATTTTAAGGAGTCTTTTGGATTATTAGTGATGAAATACCGCCCATAATCATTTAAAGTCGTATCTACTTTTAAGCCATTATTTTCAAATTGATTGTTTGTAAGTAAAGGTTCCGTATGGCAGGTTGCACAATGTTGTCTAAAGATTTGAAGGCCGTTTTTTTCTTGACTGGTAAACGTGTTTTCTAATTCGTTTCGAATGTACTTATCATACTTGCTATTATACGAATTGAACATTACCACAAATTGCGTCAGCGCCAGCAAAGTACGTTGCCCTGTGATTTCACCATCAGAATGTACTTTTGAAAAAAGATTGTTATAGTTTTCTGAAGTTTTTAGTTTTTCAACCACATTAGCCAAAGTCTCGTCCATTTCATTGGCATCTGTAATTGGAGCCAATGCTTGCAATTCAATATGATTGACGCCACCGTCCCACATAAAGGAAGTATTCCAAGCCAGATTCACCAAGCTCAATGCATTTCGTTTGCCAATTCGTCCCTCAATCCCATGGCTTAAATCATGATCCACATGTGTGAAACCTGTCGCTTGGGTGTGGCAGGAAGCACAAGAAATACTATTGTCTTTGGATAGAATAGGGTCGTAAAACAAGGTCCTTCCAAGATCAAATTCTTCTTGCGTCATAGATAATTTACTAAAATCATACTGCGGAGCAGGCCAGTAGTCTGGGTACTCAAACATGATTTTTTTGTTTTTTACTGTCATAAAAACAAAGCAGAGGACCAAGCTTAAAAGAAGGGCGGTATGAAGTGCGCGTTCATTCATCAGTTAAAAATAGTTTTGGAAGTTGATCTGCTATTTGACTGGCTTTTATGCCTGGGATGGTCACTTGATTATCATTGCTCAATTCAATGGAATCGAAAAAATTTGAAACTTCAATATATACCACTATCGCTTGATTTTTTAAGGCCTTGAGTTTTATATCCAATTCACGTATGGTTTGATATGGTGCTTTATAACCACCAATGTGAAACTGAAATTTATTTTTTCTTGTAATGCAACTGGGACTCACTCCTTCAATTTTAAAATTAATATAACCACTTTGCCAAGACCAGAACATTCCATTTACAGGGTCTAAATCTCCAGTATTGGCACCAGATGTGTTGTAGGTTTCGTCCACCCCTAAATCACAAATTAATCGGTCGTTTTTTGTGATTTTATCAACCAAAAAGTTTAGTTTAAATGGTTTCTTCTGAAAGCCATCTATCAATAAGTTTTTTTCAATCTCAGATGCCACTAAATTAGGAGTTGAGAGCTTAAAATTGGTGAGGTAAAATTTAAGACTTGTCAGTTGAATGGAGTCACTTCTTTTTGTAACATACCATTTACTTTTTTCTAGCGGCATCCCATTAAAAGTGGCAATCATCTCAATTTCTAATTCCACGGTTTCTTGTGTGTGCATTGTTGATACACTAAGCATGCCTAAAAAAAATGTAAAATAGAGTCGTTTTATTTTGATATTTAAGCTATTAAGTTCAATTTATCTCAAGTTAAAAAAATCCCAACAATTAGGAAACTATTGTTGGGATAATATGATGGTTTAACAGTAAAGCGTGTTAAATCGCAGTCGATTGGATTAAAAAAAACGGAAAATTTAAAATCATCTGCTGTTATTAATCTAACAGATTAACTTCCTGTAACCTCACATATAATATTTTTCAGAGATTCGGGTTTTTTAAAAAGGCCTTTCCATCTATTTTTTTCCATAAAAATCAAGGCGATATTGACTGCAAATAAGAGCCCGCAATACACGAGTTCTCCAACCTCATCTGGTTCTAAAAATAAATGAAAAAGGAAAATATGAAGTGTTATTGGGAGTAAGAACAGACTTCCTAAAAAATAACTTCTATAAAAAATAAGAAAAATACCGAAAAGTAATTCGCAAAATGCGACAACCTCCCAGAAATAGCCAGTTTGTTTTAGACCTCCTATGTACAAAACTTTTTGTAAGGTCATTGTATTGCTTGAAATGGTCTCATTATTTATTTTTTCAACCACTTCAGTAGCATTTGAAATTGGTTTAAAAAACTTACCTGCTCCAGCAGAGATCATAACCCCTCCTAAAAATAGTCTTAAAACAATAAAAGTAATTTTTGTGTATTTTTTCATGCTATGATATTTTTGCCTTTTGTTCTTTTAGTTAAATATGTTTTGATATTCAATTTGGTCTGTTGATAGATACAGTAAATCTTCATGGTTTTGGTGGTTGAAAAACAAAGATTTTAATTGGATAAATTCATGAATATCAAAGACAAGAATTAAATTTTCTTGGTGTGTGGGAATTGGTATTTTTCTTTTTACAAGGGTGTCACTAAATTTATCCAACCAAAATTCGATGTCAATTTCAGAAACATGTGTTTTTAATGATTCATATTGTTCTTCATCTAGCATCAAATGAAAATTATTAAACATCAAATGGTATAATTGATGGGCGGGGCAGTAGTGTAATTCTCCGCATTCATTTTGTTTAATCTTGATTAACTTTTCACACATACTTTCACTTGAAATACTGTATTTATTAATATATTTGTCAAATATAAACATTATTTATAATCAATCTAAATAAAAATAATTAAAATATTATGAAAATTTATTGTTTAAAATTCCTTTTAATTATTGTGTCTTTTAATGCTTTTGCACAAACTAAAAAAGATAAAGATTTGGCATCTATAAAAGCCATGTGTGGTTGTTTTGAAGTAAGCTTCAATTTCGCTGAAACTTTTAGTTATTCAAAGGATTCAACTTACCAGGCTTCAAAAAATAAATATGACAAAGCTTTAGAATGGGTACAATTGGTAGATTCTAATGAAGATTTCGTTTCGATGCAGCATTTACTTATTGTAGGAGATGTTTTGAACCCCTACGTAATCAAGCATTGGCGACAAGATTGGATGTATGAAAACACCGATTCTTTTCCTTATACTATTGATAATACATGGCCTTATAAATCTAATGATGCATCAGAAGTGACCGGCCAGTGGACACAAAGAGTTTTTCAGGTCGATGACAGTCCCCGTTATGAAGGTTCTGCGACTTGGGTTCATGTTGATGGTCGTAGTTTTTGGTCCAGTACTGCGGATGCGCCTCTTCCACGTAGAGAAATAACCAAGCGTCAAGATTACAATGTGACTCTAAGACGCAATCATCATGAAATTTTCGATTGGGGTTGGAGCCATGATCAGGATAACGATAAATTGATTCGTGAAGTGAATAAAAAAGACGTTGTTTTGGCGCAAGAAAAAGGCTACAATACTTACAAAAAAGTTGAAAATGAAAAATGTATTGCCGCCCAAGTGTTTTGGAAAGACAACAAAGATATGTGGACTATGGTACGAAAGGAATGGAATACAATCTTTTCGATGCGTCAGAATATAAAACTCAAAAATAAAGTAGAAGGTAAAAGATTATACCAGTATTTATTTACCCTAGAATCGGACACTAAATCAGAAGAAATTTATGAGATAATTAATAGTTTTTTATTTTAAAACGTTCTGATTTAGGCTAATTACTAATGATTTGTTTGTGAAATTGTTAACTTACGAAACTTATACTTGTAAAATTTAGACTGTAATTAAATGAATAAAATTACCTTAACTGTACTTTTCTTTACTACAGCGATGTATCCCCAAACAATCGAAATAAACGGGACGCTGAGTGCTAAAAATCACCAAATAAAAAATGTTGACAATACAGTACCCTATGTTAATTTAACTGACACTACTTTTTATATTGATCAAGAAATTGATGGGGTCAATGTTTCAAGGGAAGTCATCATAGAAGTTCCAAATAGAATCGATTCTTCAATAAATTATCCTATTGTGATTGCTTTTCATGGTAGAACTGTTGAAAACGACACCTGGATTAATAAATTAAATCATTTGACAGGGCCTGGGGAGTTTATAGGTGTTTATCCGCAAGGACATCAGTTCATGTGGAATTCTGGAGGCAATGAAAAAACTACTGCTGATGATGTTGCATTTGTAGATGCTATTTTAGTGGCTTTGCAAGTCTATAAAAATCTTGATTTTGAACGTGTTTATGCGATGGGAACTTCAAATGGTGCAAGTATGACCAATAAATTGGCTTTAGAGACTTCACATTTTAATGCTGTTTCTAATATTGTTTCGCAACTAAGCACTTCAGCATTGCCTAATTCCAATACATACCCGACAGCTGTATTTCAAGTTAATGGTACAGCAGATACCATCATCCCAATTGAGGGTGGTCCAAAACTTGGTTATGTTTTTTTAGATGCGCTTGAAAGTGCAGAACAATGGGCAATCGCCTATAAATGTGATGATTATAAACTAAAAAATATAGGATCCGATTCAATTTACATATTTTCTAATTGTATTGAAGGTAAAGAAATACGTTATTTACGCATTGAAGGCGGTGCACACAATTTGCACTGGGGTAACCCCCAATTATTTACAGATATTTGGAATTTTTTAAAGAATTTTTAAACTCTTAGCAATTTAAAAATATATTCTTTTTTTAAGAAATAATGTATATGGCAATCATAATAAAGTGTAAAACACTTCCTGCCATTACGAAAAGATGCCAGATAAAATGTGCCAATTTCATTCGGTAATCCAAAAGGTAAAAAAGGATGCCCGCGCTATAGGCGATGCCGCCTGATAGTAATAACCAGTAGGCAGTAGGATCTAAGACTGCTTTTACCAATTCAATTTTAAATGCGATGATCCATCCCATAAACGCATATATAAAGGTCGATATGAGGTTGTATTTACCTGTGTAAAAAATCTTTAGTAGAATTCCAAAAATTGCCATGCCCCATTGTATTCCAAAAAATACCCATCCAGTAAGGCCGCCAATACTGATTAAAATTACGGGCGTATAGGTTCCAGCAATGAGCAGATAAATCCCACAATGGTCAAGGATGTTAAACAAATGTTTTGCTTTTTTATTCCTAAGACCGTGATAAAGAGCTGAAAACGTGTAGAGTAAAACCAAGCTGCTACCATATACCAACGCACTAAACAAACTCCAGTCTTTATTGCTTTGGGCTCCAAAAACGATCAAGACAACCAAACCCCCAACAGCAACTGCGGCTGTGATGCCATGGGAAACGGTATTAAACCATTCTTCTAAATTTGTTTGAGATTTTGTATTTGCAGACATTCATCGCACTAAATAACTGAAAAATTTCAAATAGTAACAATTAATAAATTGAACGTGTAATTATATTTAATTAACGGAGGGCTTTTAAAAGAAATTTTCAAACCTGCTTATAAAATTTTAATTATGTAAAGGCTCTGTCGTTTATTCTTTTTTAATTCTTTGCAGATTCCATTCTTTTTTTTCGGGCATCAATAAAACTCTTGACGAAAAACACCATGGCTATAATTGTACTAAGAATCATGACAAAAACACGTATCATGGCTGCAGAGTCAGATCTACCAATCGCGCCTGTTAAAGGTTTTATCAAGCCAATTAAGACCACAAGGGTTAGCAAAACTGCAATGTGTGCAACGATTTTATTTTCATTTTTAACTCCTTTGTTGAGCAGGAGTAGTGCAACACCAATAAATGTTGGAATCAAAGCCGTCATGGACGGGCTGTCTGAGGAAAAATAACCCCATAATGGCAATACAATTAAAAGAATGGCATTTACAAGACTTGTTTTGTGTGCTTTCATATTTTTTTTATAAGTTGTCGTTAAAGATATTTATTATTAATAAATGGAACTAATTATTTACAATAATTTAGCAACATTTAGTAAGCGTTTACCTCTTAATTTTTTGAAAATTTTATTTTATAAACTACAGTAATTTTATCTTAAAGTTAAACAATTAGATCAGTCTAAAAAACGGTTTTCAAATCCTTTGGAGGGTAGCATGCATTGGTCTTTTTTGCCAAACCAGCGGTAGCGGTTCTTGGCCACAATATTATAGAGCCAGTCTCTAAAAAATCGAGGCAAGATGTAGCCCAACAGTAGCAGTTGGTGCCATCCCCCTAACAAACGTGATAATTTTAAGACAGCGGTGCTTTTTTTGTAGAGCATTTTGCCATCGAAAAACAAAATACTTTGCATTGACTGAATTTCGGTTTCATTTACAAAATCTTTGGCGTAGTTTCCTTGAAGTGAGGCAAATTTTAAAACCCCTTTTTTGTCGTGTTTTATTAAATAACGAACACTGCCTTGACATAAATTACAAACGCCGTCAAAAAATACAATCATGTCTTATTTTTTTTAGCTTTTACAAATTCTAAGCGTTCTAAACTCACCTTTGTTGTAAACAATCCGTAGTTAACTGTCGCCTTGCCTTTTTCGATTTTATCGATACTACCCACTGCACGACCATCGTCCATACGAACGTTTTCGCCGACCTTGAAATTGTGCTTGGGTTTTGTAGGTGTTTTTTTAGCTTTGGCTTTAGCAGCCTTTTTTTCCTTTCTAATTTTAGCCACTTTTTGTTCTACCTCTTTTTGTAACCGGTTTTCTTCAATTATTTTAGCCTTTTTTTCCTTGTTGGAGAGTTTGGTCTTTTTTGAGTTTTCAATTTGAACCAACTTAAAAAGCTCTGTCATAAGTTCGCGCTTGCGTTTGTTTTCGTAATAGGTATCGCCCAAGGCCATAATTTTTTTACCCAAATAAATAAGGCGTTGATTGCTGTCATAAAGTTCCTGGAAGTTCTGTAATTTTTTTTGAGCTTTTTGATTGGTAGATTCCAGTTTTTCTGCTTCCAACCCTTTTTTAACCTCATTTTGTTTAAGTGCCCGTTCTGTTTTTTCGAGTTTTGAACGTTCCTTTTGAAGGCGCGCAATGGTTTTATCAAACCGAATTTTACCGCGCTCTATTTTCTTTTTAGAACGATTGATCAAACTGAAGGGGATGCCATTTTTTTGGGCCACTTCAAAAGTGAAAGAGCTGCCCGCTTGTCCGATAATAAGCTTAAATATGGGCAATAGTGTTTTTTCATCAAATAACATATTGGCGTTTTGAATGTGGGGCAATTCGTTGGCCAAAAGCTTGAGATTGCTGTAATGAGTCGTGATGATACCAAAGGCCTCTCTCTCATAAAAAACTTCGAGAAAAGTTTCTGCCAAAGCCCCGCCCAGTTCAGGATCACTGCCTGTTCCAAATTCATCGATTAAAAACAAGGTTTGCTTGTTACATTTTTTGAGAAAATAGTTCATTTGTTTTAAGCGGTAGCTGTAGGTGCTCAAATGATTTTCTATGGACTGATTGTCTCCAATATCACTTAAAATACTGTCAAAAAAACACATTTTTGAACGTTCATGAACAGGAACAAGTAAACCCGATTGCAGCATCAATTGTAGCAGCCCAACAGTTTTAAGGGTGATGCTTTTTCCACCTGCATTAGGTCCAGAAATGACAATAATTCGACTCTCGGGGGTCATTTCAATCGTTTGGGGAAAGGTTTCTTTTTTTTCTTCTTTGTTGGCTACCAACAATAAAGGATGGTAGGCATCTTTCAAATACAGGCTTTGCGTTTCACTAATTTTGGGTCGAATGCCTTCAATAGCGTTTGCATATTTTGCTTTTGAATACAATACATCAATGCGGGTCAAATATGTTTGGTATTGTTGTAATAAAGGTTTGAAGCCTCTCACAAAGGCTGTGAGCTCCAATAAAATCCGTTTGATTTCTTCAGTTTCCTCAAATTCAAGATTGTTAAGATCCCGCTGGTACTGGTGGGTTGCATCAGGTTCTATATAAACAATACTCCCTGTTTTACTGGCGCCTAAAATACTTCCCTTCACTTTACGCCGGTACATGGCTTTCACCGCCAGTACTCTGCGATTTTCCATAACGGTTTCTCTAATGTCGTCTAAATAGTCAGCGCTGTTGTAATGACTCAAGGCCGAATTAAAACTGCTATTTATTTTGGTGCGAACACTTTGAATTGACTTGCGAATGGTATACAAGCGCTCTGAAGCATTGTTTCTAATGACGCCATATTTATCAATCACGCTATTGATTTGATTGGATACTGCCATGGTTTTCTCCAGTGCCTCAGAACTTTCAAAGAGAAGAGGATAATATTCACGAAATTTTTTAAAAAACTTCAGAAGTGTATTGGTAGTAATAGAAAGCACTGCGATTTTTCGAAATTGCTCAACATCCAAAAAGTTATTTTCTATGCTTAATAGCTTTAATTCTTCTGTAATATCGTCAAAGCCGTGATTGGGAATTCGATTTTCATTGTCAAAAGAAGATACAAACTCGTGCACCAAATTTAGAGTCTCAATGCACTCTTTTTTTATAGCATAGGGGATGAGTTGCTCAATTTCTGCACGCCCTAGAGTAGTAATAGTAAACGCCGCAACTTGGGCTATAACAGCGTCAAATTCTAAATCATCCAGCGTTTTTTGAGAAATTTTAATCATACCTTTTCAAACGGACACAAATTTAGGTATTAAAGTTTAGAATATAATTTAAATTTGTCATGTTAGCATTTATTTATGACCGCTAAAAATCACAATATGTTTCAAATTAATGAAGACTGGCAGTCCGTTTTTAATTCAGAATTTGAACAACCGTATTTTAAATCCTTGAAGCTTTTTATTGAGAAATCATATTCTCAGACTCTTTGTTTCCCACCCATGGACCAAATTTTTAACGCGTTTAACTTATGTGCTTTTAAAGACTTAAAAGTAGTAATTATAGGGCAGGACCCTTACCATGGCTCAGGTCAAGCCAATGGTTTGGCGTTCTCTGTAAATCCTGAAATACCCTTACCACCATCACTCAAAAATATTTTTAAAGAATTGGCAATGGATTTGCAAATTCCACCACCCCCAAAAGGCGACTTATCAACTTGGGCGTCTCAGGGTGTTTTGTTGCTCAATGCCACGCTTTCTGTTCAAGAGGCCCATCCCCGCAGTCATCAAAAACAAGGTTGGGAGCAGTTTACAGATTATACCATTCGAACCATTTCAAAACATACCACCAATGTGGTTTTTTTATTGTGGGGCAGTTATGCACGTAAAAAACGAAAATTTATTGATGCAAATACCCATCTTATATTGGAAAGCGGCCATCCTTCGCCTATTAGTGCCAACCGAGGTTTCTGGTTTGGTAATCGGCATTTTAGCAAAGCCAATACTTATTTAAAATTAAATAGACGTCAAGCAATAGATTGGCGAATAGCGCAGTAAATTATTGTTGTACGGCGTTTACGTTCAACACTTTAGCCAGTTCTTGACCATATTTTATAAATGCAATGGTTTCATCGGTTCGCGCCAATTTAATGTTATCAAAAATAATGAGGGATTCACCATTGCTTTCGAGGTGATAAATATGATTGTTTTCAAAAAAGCGAATGATTTCATCTTTGAAAAAAGACCGAATCTCAGATTCATCATTACCTTTCAATAGAAATTTATTTGAAAAATCTGGATACATCTCAAAATCAATGTCTTTGTAGCCTGTGAAGGCCATGACTTTGTCGAAGATCTTTCCCAAAACCCCTTCTTTTTCCATACTAAAAATTGGAATCTTTTGATTCAATTTCAAGATCATTATGGTTGTGTTGAAGGTTTCGGCTGTAAAAGCTTGCCCTTCGTTAAATGTGATATCAGAAATTTCCCAAGAGATATTTAGGTCTTCAAATGTACCTTTAAGGCAATTGTATTTGCGTTCAATGGGTCTGATTTCAAAAAACTGGAACTTTTTTAAATAAATGGTATTCCAATCTACTTGACTATTGTATTGGTAGTTATTTTCAGTTGCTAAATTTTCCAGGCGTTTTTGCCGTTGGGATAATTTAGCGGCAGAGCTGCTTAAACTGATTTTAAGAGCTCTGTTGTGAGTTGAGGATGAAACATGTGAATCCAATCCCGTGATAAAGACTTGGCCACCAGAATTTCTTTGTGTCTTTAAGAATTCAACCAAATAATCCATATAAGTGATACCTACCAATCGGGTTTCTGATAAATCGATATTTACATCAGCACCATGAGGAATTTTCGCCACTAGCTTATCAACTTTTAGAATGCCTAAAAAATTCGCAATGCCTCTTATTTTTAAATCAAAAGCACCATCTGAGCGTTTTAATAATTTTGTTTTTGATTTGTAAACCATTTTAAAAAACTGAGGAATAGACATTCTTGCCAACAACATATGTGTTACAAGTGCCAATAACAATCCACCAAGTAAGCCAATCAATAAATTGGTATAAAGGGTTAAAACCATGGTCCCAATAAAGAACACGAGTTGTTCAGCGCCCTGGTTGTAGGCTTGTCTAAACACTGCAGGTGATGCCAATTTAAATCCGGTATAGACCAGTAAAATTGCAAAGGCACAGAGGGGGACCTGCCGCATTATTGGGCTCAACACCACAATAAAAAGCAACAGCAAAAGACCTTGATACATATTAGACCATTTTGTTTTGGCGCCGTTGTGAATGTTTACCGTACTGCGAATGATGACTGCAATGATGGGCAAACCACCAATCATACCAGCAACCATTGTACTAAGTCCAATGCCTGTTAAATCCTTGTTTAAATCGGTTTTTCGCTTGTAAGGGTCAATTTTATCGACGGCTTTGGCAATGGCCAAAGATTCAATACTGGTTATGATTAGCATTGAAAATACAGTTGTCCAGAACTCAATGGTATTTATTTTACTAAAGTTGGGGTGCATAATTGAATCTTTGATGGTGTCGGGGATGTCCAGTAATAAATTCGGCCCTATTTCGTAGGCATTTCCTAAAAATAAAAGTGTTTGCACCTCAAAGAAATTAAAGGCGTATACAAATGGAATCGAAAGTGCTATGACCCACATAGGAGCAGGTAAGAGATGGAAAAACCGTGAACTGGTTTTGGCGTGAAATATCAATAAAAATAAACCACTGATGGAAATGACCACTACAAAAGGATTGGCCTGAGGAAGGTAAATAACGGCATCAATGAGGTTTTGTACAATGCTTGAACTGTCTGAATGTGTGCCCATGGCAACATGTATCTGTTTGGCAAAAATGATGATTCCAATGGCTGCCAGAATTCCATGAATTACGGATGAATGAAAAATATCTGCTAAGCGCCCGAGTTTCAAAACGCCTAAAAGCATTTGAAGTGCACCGGAAGTTACCACTGCAGCCAATACGTAGTTAAAAGCTTGGCCAGAGCCGTCGTCCATGAGTGCTATTCCCAACAAAATAACTCCAATAACCCCTTTTGCAGGGCCATTTACAGAAATATGTCCTCCACGGTAGAAAGTTGTCACTACACCACCAATAACAGCAGAAAAAATCCCTGCCATCGCAGGCGCTCCTGCTGCCAATGCTATTCCCAAAGAAAGCGGTAGTGCAATGAGCGCTACACTCACTGCCGCAACTAGGTCGCTTTGCCAATTTTCGATTAGCCCTTTTAGTCCTTTGTTGGGAATAGTTTCCATTAATTTGAGAATGCTAGGTTTGCAAATAATAACTTCATAGCTAAGATAATAAATATTCAAAAAAAATTATAATCCTACTTATACGTCTTCATATTTGTTTTAACAAAATTTGATTATTCTCTCTGATTTTTTCTTGTTTTTATTGCATTCAAATAATTTAATTATTACTAATTTTAGCTTTTTAAACAATTTATTGTGAAACGAGATATTGTTTTGGTTATAGGTGCTAATGGTCAGTTAGGTTCTGTATTGATCAAAGAACTACAAACGATTCACGGAAATTCTAATGTTATAGCGTCGGATATTTATTCAGACCCTAATTTTCAGGGTATTTTTCAACTCTTAGACGCAACTGACATGGCCTCAATTCATATTATCATTAAAAAATATTCCGTAACTAAAATTTATCATCTTGCAGCTATATTATCTGCAAAAGGAGAACAGTTTCCATTAAAAACATGGGAATTGAACACGAAAATGATGTTAAATGTTTTTGAAGCAGCAAGAAACAGTACTGTAAACAAAGTATTTTTTCCTAGCTCAATAGCTGTTTACGGTAACAAAGCTCCATTACAAAATAGTCCACAATCAGCGTTTTTGAATCCTGCTACTGTATATGGAATCAGCAAGGCCACTGGGGAAAACTGGGCACAATACTATTTTGAAAAATACGATTTAGATATACGTTCAATCAGATATCCTGGAATTGTTGGTTATCAATCAATGCCAGGAGGGGGAACTACAGATTATGCAGTCGATATTTATCACAGCGCTATAAATAAGCAAACTTATAACTGTTTTTTGAAAGCTGATACAAAACTACCGATGATATTTATGGACGATGCTGTAAGAGCTACTATTGAGCTTATGCAAACACCAAAAGATAACCTTAAAACAAGAACATCATATAATCTGGGATCAATGAGCTTAAACCCTAGCGAAATATATGAATCAATTAAAAAAAAATATCCTAGTTTTGAAATTAAATATAAACCAGATTTTAGGCAAGGTATCGCCGATAATTGGCCCAAAAGGATTGACGATAAAGAAGCCAGAAATGACTGGGGCTGGGAACCAAAATTTGATTTAAAATCAATGACTAGCGTGATGTTAGAAAAGTTAGAAGAGAAGTATAATAGAACAGATTTAATAAGTAATTAATGTACGGAGCTATTAAGGATAACCTGTGTAATGAGTTAAAAGATATTGAACTTAAAGGTTTATACAAAACGGAACGGATTATAACAACTTCTCAAGATGCAGTTATAAAAGTGTCAACTGGAGATGAAGTTATTAATTTTTGCTCGAATAATTATTTAGGATTATCTAATAACAAAGAAGTTGTTCAAGCAGCTAAGGATACACTGGATTCACATGGCTTTGGAATGTCTTCCGTCCGTTTTATTTGTGGGACCCAAGACATTCACAAACAACTAGAGCGTAAAATTGCTGAGTTTTTTCATTGTGAGGACACCATTTTATATGCTGCAGCTTTTGATGCAAACGGCGGCGTCTTTGAGCCTTTATTGAGTAAAGAAGATGCTATTATATCAGATTCGCTGAATCACGCCTCAATTATTGATGGTGTTCGTTTGTGCAAGGCTGCTCGCTATCGCTATGCTAATAATGATATGGAAGCTTTGGAAGCTCAGCTCATTGAAGCAAACAAGCAAAATCACCGCTTCAAAATTATTGTAACTGATGGTGTTTTTTCAATGGATGGAATAGTAGCCCATATAGATAAGATTTGTGATTTAGCAGATAAATACGATGCACTGGTAATGGTTGACGAATGCCACGCATCTGGATTGATAGGAAAAACAGGTAGAGGTACTATCGAATTAAAAGGGGTCTTGGGACGGGTTGATATTATAACTGGAACTCTAGGAAAAGCACTTGGAGGTGCGATGGGGGGATTTACTACCGGAAAAAAGGAAATCATTGAAATATTGCGTCAGAAGTCAAGACCTTATCTATTTTCTAATTCTTTAGCACCTGCCATTGTGGGTGCTTCGCTCAAGGTTTTTGAACTTATATCAGAAGATACCTCCTTCAGAGATCGATTAAAAAAAAATACAGATTATTTTAGAACTGAAATGGAGAAAGCAGGGTTTGAACTGATCGGCGCAGATGCTGCTATCGTTCCGGTAATGCTATATGACGCCAAGCTATCTCAAGACATGGCCAACGCACTTCTTGATGAAGGTATTTATGTGATTGGATTTTTCTTTCCAGTAGTTCCAAAAGATAAGGCAAGAATAAGAGTTCAACTATCTGCCGCACATACAAAAGAACACTTAGACAAAGCACTAAAGGCGTTTGTTAAAGTTGGCAAAAAATTAAACGTCATTTAAGATTTTTATAATCCGATTTTGGATTTTTTTGCTTTTATGATTTGACTGCGATTTCATAATTAGGTATTTTTGTTGTGTTAATCAATTTAATATGTCTAGATACTTTTTTGTTTTCTTATTGATTTTATCCTTTTCAATGCATTCACAGGTAGACCACTGGGAAAGCGTTGTTTTACCAGGAGATTCTTGGGATTACATAACTCCAACGTCTCAGCCCAATCCAAATTGGACGCAATTAGCATTTAACTCGACTGCTTGGAATACTGGAATTTCTGGCTTTGGATATGGGGACGATGATGATGCGACTATTGTTGAGAGTACAATGTCAATTTATATACGAAAGACTTTTTATATTTCTGACGCCTCAGCTATAAACTCTGTGATATTGGATATAGATTATGACGATGGTTTTGTTGCTTTTGTTAATGGGCAAGAGGTCGCTAGGAATCTAATGACTGGAGCTGTTCCTGATTACAATCAGCCAAGTGATGGATGGAGAGAGCCAAATCTTCCTCGAGGATTATTGCCCGAACGTTTTGCAGTTGATCCAATACTTTTAAACAACGGATATAATATCATCGCAGTTCAAGTTCATAATTTTACCATAGATTCTTCTGATTTATCTGCACTACCTGTTTTGTCTTTAGGAATTAATAATGCATCAAATGATTACAGAACTCCTCCATCATGGTTCGTTGAACCTAATGTTCCTGTAGAAGTTAATTTTGAGTCCTCTAATTTACCAATTGTTATTATTGAAACATTACAAGGACAGGAGATTCCAAACGATCCAAAAATAGATGCAACAATGCAAATTATTTTCAAAGGCAATGGGGAGCGTAATTTTTTAAGTGATGTAAATGATCCAACTGCACTTGATTATGATGGTGCTATAAAAATAGAATATCGAGGTTCAACTTCTAGTCTTTTAGACAAAAAACAATATGCCTTCACACCTTATGATGATTCAGGAGAAAAAGTTAATGAAGGATTTCTGGACATGCCCAAAGAAAATGATTGGATTTTAAATGGTCTTGCATACGACCCTTCATTTATAAGAGATTTTATAAGCTATAGGCTGTCAAATTTGACTGGAAATTATGCATCAAGAGGACGTTATTGTGAAGTGATCCTAAATGGAGATTTTCGAGGTATTTACATTCTACAGGAAAAATTAAAAGCAGATGATAGTAGGATAGATATAAAAAAAATCAAAGAAGAAGATCTAACACTTCCCAAATTAACAGGTGGTTATATTACAAAAACAGACAAAACTGAGGGAGCAGATGTAGCGGCTTGGTCCATGGATAATTACGGAGGCTGGCAAAGTAATTTTATTCATGAACACCCCAAACCTAACAATATATATTATGAACAACACGATTATATAAAAAATCAGTTCGAAACGCTTCAATCTATGGTAGATAACCCAAGTAACAGTGATATCACCCAAGGTTTCCCTTCAATTATTGATATTCCTTCATTTATAGATTTTATGATCATCAATGAGTTGGCATCTAATGTTGATGCGTATGAGTTTAGTACTTTCTTTCACAAAGATCGAAATGGAAAACTTAGGGCGGGTCCAGTTTGGGATTTTAATTTAACATATGGAAATGACTTGTTTAGCTGGGGCTATGATAGAAGTCATACAGATATATGGCAATTTTTTGACCAAGATAATATGGGGCCTAAGTTTTGGAAAGATCTTTTTGATGATTCCATATTTAATTGCTATTTAACAAGGCGATGGCAAGAACTTACGGCTAGTGGAATGCCGCTTAATTCCGAAGAAATATTTGCGCTTATTGACGCCACAACCTCACTAATTAATGAAGCTGTTGGACGTCAAGAAATAGTTTCAGGAACTACAGGTACATTTGTACAGCAGATTTTAGAGATAAAGTCTTTTATTACTGAGAGAATTAATTGGATATCAAATGAATTAACAAATACAAGCTTATGCAATGAAATTACTACTCCAGCTTTGGTTATCTCTAGAATTAATTACCACCCTCTTGTAGATGATGAGTTAGATTCAAGTGATTTTGAATTTATAGAAATCACGAATAACAGTTCTTCATCTGTTGATTTAACAGGAATTTATTTTGGAGGTTTGGGACTTACATATCAATTTCCAAATGGTGAGACGCTACCAGGTCAGCAATCAATATTTTTGTCGAATGAGACGGATTCTTTTATTCAGCGCTATGGATTTGAACCATTTGGTGAATTTTCAAGAAGTTTATCCAATGATGGTGAAGATTTGATTTTAAGGGATGCTTATGGGAATATAATTGACCTTGTCATTTACAATGATGTTTTGCCTTGGCCAGAAGAAGCTGATGGAGAAGGGGCCTTTTTAAAACTTATAAGTTTGGATTTAGATAATGCTTTGGCCAGTAGTTGGGTAGCTCAAAATGATTCTCCTGAAAACTTATCATCTGCGCAATTTCAGTCAGAATCTTTGATTTCTGTTTATCCAAATCCTGTCTCAGATATTTTGAGGATTAATTCCACTTCAAATAATATTAATAATCTTAAAATATTTAGCTTAAGTGGACAATTGTTCAGTACATATAATTTCGTTGGAAAAGAAATAGAAATTGATTTAGGTGCTTATCAAGCTGGGATCTATTTGCTGCAAATTGTGACCGATACAGATGTATTGGTAAGAAAGATTCTGAAAAATTAAAACTGGATTATATATTTGTTTAAGCTAAAATACTACCCAAAAAAAATATTTGGAGGAGGGGAGATTGAAATCGAATTATTTTAGCGGGGATGTGCATTTTTTTAAATGATTATTTTTCTCACAACTAAAATCTTTTTATTTTATTAATGCTATGTCGGTAAAAAAAGCAGTTGTTTTTTGACCGTTTTTAAGCCAAAATCCAGATGTTAGTGTTGCTTTTCCTTCTTCAGTATCAATTGTAAATTTGGCATTTTGGTCCAAAGGATTTAATTTCAAAATGTGTTCTTTACCGTCAAGCACAATAAAAGCTGCATCAAAAGCCATCGCCTCTCCTTTTTTTTGTTCATCCCAATATTTTGTCGCAGGTTTAGCATCATCAATTTCAGCGTTTAAGGGTAAACTAGTTTCAATAGGCCACCTTCTTAAGCTTATTTCGTATGTGCCAGACTTTTTAAAGTTGATGTTCAATGCCCCTGTTTCAAAAGCAATGCCTTTTCGTATATCTCTTTGATGCCATGCAGTAATAGACTTTACATGAATATCATGAGAGGTAAGTGTATTTATTCTCTCCGGTTCAATATCGATATATGAATATTCAAATTCTTTTGAAGCATCGGCCCACCAACAATCATAATAATCTTGTAACCGTCTTGCAATATCAGGATGTTTGTCAAAAATATTTATTTCTTGTCCAGGATCATTAGCAACATTGAAAAGTTCATTGCCATTGACTAACCTCCAATTGTGGTACATTACACTACTTTGTTTGCCTTTTTCAGGCCACTGATTACGCTGGGTATCCGTTACTAACATACGCTCTGGGGCAAGATTAGTTTTTAAAAAGGAAGAGAGGTTGATGCCATCAATGGTTTTGCTTGGTTCATAGGTAACCCCTGTCAAAGAAGCCAAAGTGGGTAAAATATCGACGTGTGCCGACAGACCACTAAAAGTTTGACCAACTTTGAAACCTCCCTTTTTCCATTGCATAATAAAAGGCACTCTATGCCCGCCGTCATACTCACTTGTTTTAGTGCCTTTCATTTGGGCGTTATAGCCATACCATTTCTTTTCTTTTCTATTGAATTTATAGCCATTAGAAGTGCCATTATCCGTGGTAAATATTAAAATGGTATTGTCTATAAGCTTTAACGATTCCAAGGTTTTGGTCAACCTTCCAAAATTATCATCAATATTAGTAATCATACCATAAAACCGTTTTTGAGAGGCCAATAACCCAGGCGTGTCTTTGTATATCTCATAGTAAGCCTCTGGCACATTGAAAGGACTGTGGGGGGCGTTTAGGCTTAAATAGCAAAAAAAGGGTTCAGCTTTTGACTTTTCTATAAAGGATAAGGCCTCATCAAAAAAAACATTGGTACAATACCCTTGCGTTTTTTCAGGAACACCATTTCTAAAGTAAGTATCATCTTGATAGTTGTTACCCCAATAATCGGGAGTTTGTCCGACTCCACCGCCCTTGTGATAAAATGTCTCATCAAACCCACGTTGCTCTGGTAAAAAAGAATAATTATCACCCAAATGCCATTTTCCAAACATGGCTGTTTTATAACCTGCGGCTGAAAAAACATCGGCGATGGTTTCTTCGTCTTGATTTAGTAACGAACATCCCGCATTAGTATGCCAAACGCCATTTCTCAAACAATTTCTGGCTGTCATCAAACCAGCGCGGGTGGGAGAGCAAGTGGTTCCAACATGGTAATTTGAAAAATTAACAGATTGTGAAGCAAAGGCATCGATATGAGGTGTTTTTATGATTGGATTACCATTAAATCCCAAATCGCCATAACCTTGGTCGTCGGTCATTACTATTATAACATTCGTACTTGACGAAACAGCTTTTTGCTGATTACAATACAAAAATGCAATTATAAAAGTGAAAAAAAAGCAAAATTTAAAAAGAAGTTTCATAAGATATTTTTAATTTAATTGAGCAATATTCCGCTTTTTAAATTCATTTTCAAAAGCCTTAACAACGTCCTTATAATATGGGTTGCTGGATTGATTCACCGTTTCCAATGGATCGTTTTCATAATCGTATAGTTCGGTAGCAATCAGTCTTCCAGTGCGCTCGCCAGTCTTATAATTCATTTGCAGCCATTTCACATAACGAAATCTTTCACTGCGAAGAGTATAACCCATCCGTCTGCCCCCCCTAGGGTATTGCGACAAGGCTGCAAAACGCAACGATGTATTGTGATCTTCCATAAGTGGGACCAAACTTTTACCTGGCAAATGGGCCGGTATATCAAGATTAGTAAGCTCGCAAAGCGTCGGAAAGATATCTACGAATTCTGTAGGAGTGTTATTTTTACTGGCCGAAAATCCTTGAGGAGATAATATTATCAACGGTGAACGAACAGCCTGCTCAAAATTGGTGTGCTTGGTCCAAAGTCCATGATCACCAAGATGAAATCCATGATCACCCCAAAGAATGACCACAGTATTATCTTGAAGTCCCAATTTTTCTAATTTGTCTAAAAGAAAACCTACTTGAGTATCCATATAGCTGATAGCGGCCATGTAGCCATGGATTAATTCTTTTTGTTTTTCAGTACTCAGCGGACCTTGTTCAGGAATATCGCTATAAGAACTTATTTCCCCAAGACTATTGCCTTTGTAGGCGATATCAGCACTGTTTTTTGCCCTATTTTGAAATGCTGCTAGCTCAATGTCTTCTTTACTGTAGAGATCCCAATATTTTTTAGGGGCTACAAAAGGTAAATGAGGTTTTGAAAAGCCAACAGAAAGAAAAAAAGGTGCTTCTGCTTTAGAAAGTTTTTCAAGCATCCTAACAGCTGCTATTGCATTGGCACCATCTCCATATGTGTCATCTGGCACTTCCATACTTTCGGTAGAAGGTCTACACATTGGACCGCCTAAATTAGAAATGGCCTTTGCGCGCATGTAATTCACTTTGAATTTTTGACCCGCCACTAATTTTTCTGCTTTTTCCCATGCCGAATTGACTTCAGGGTTTGCATATTTTTTTGAATTCACTTTTAGGTAAGGAATTGACCAAGAGGGTTTATCCATATCTTGGCCATTGTCTACACAACGGTTATCAAAAGTTTTTCCAACCCCAGCGGTTATGTAACCTTGACTTTTGAAGTATTGTGGAATGGTAAGAATATCGGGGTTTATATCCCGCATTTTGGTTTTTAAATCCCACACTTGGGTGTAGTCAGGATACATGCCTGTAAGTAAACTGGCGCGAGAAGGACCACAAATGGCTTGTTGACAAGAAGTATTTAAAAACACAGTTCCCGATTTGGCTAAACGGTCAATATTGGGCGTTTTAATAAAAGGGTCACCATAGGCCCCCAACATGGGTTTTAAATCGTCTACAGGGATGAAAAGAACATTTTTTTTTTGAGCACCTAAAGTGGATGAAAACAAGATTGTAAAGCCAATGACTACCAAGCATGATAGAATTGAATTGATACGCTGATTCATAATTTAATTTTTTAAAATTTAATATTCCAATACCAATGCTGTATGGCAGGTGAATTTAGGGATGATTACACTAATATTTTCATTTGATTTAACGATTTCAAGTTCTGTGTTTCCAGGTATTAAATAGGCTTTTTTCACAATTTCACTGACGTTTATTTCCACAGTCGTTTCGTAAACTGGTATTAAATCATCTATCACCTGAGCCACTCCACGTTGTATTGGTGAAGCATAAAGCAAATGTACTACATAACGGTTTTTTTTCTGGAAAATGTAAAAGGTTGACCCGGCCTGAACTTGGCAAGTCGGTCCGAACCATGGGTACTGTCAACAAAGCATCCAATGTATTTTTAAAGAGTTCTCTGTGAATCTGAGCACCATACTTTAAATACATTTTATCCAATGCATGTGCTACAACCATTTTATTTCCATCTTTATAGATTGCAGGGTGAGAAGCGCTTTCTAAATTGTATGGCGTATTTTGATGAGAAGTATAGTGCGCTTTTGTACGACTAAAATAAGGTTCATGGATGCTTGCCAAAATCTCAACATCTGCATCGGGTTTAATTTTTATAGCTGGAATGTAATTTAAAAAAGGGGAGCGTACCACATTTCTTGAAAGGGCTTCAGAAACAACTGTATAGTCTACATCATAACTGGCTTTACCAAGATAATTGCCACCAACATCTAATGCAAATCCAGAGCAGTCCATTTTAACAGCACCTTGACCAAGTACCAAAAGCTTACCACCACCTGCAACAAATCGATTTAAAGTTTCAACATTTTCAGGGCTTAAATTTGGTTTGCTTGGAATGACA
>JBJKXC010000029.1:0-24670 GCA_045561735.1 Flavobacteriaceae bacterium
ACATTGATGGACGAAGGTTTGGAACTTGCTTTAGGATTTCATGCTGCTAATAATTTAGTCGCTTCGTTATTAATCACTGCCGATTGGACTGCTTTTCAAACCAATTCTATATTTAAAGATATCTCCGAGCCAACAATGGCTGGTTTTGAAATATTTGTTCCTGTTTTTATTGTTTACCCAATAGTTTTGTACGTATTTTCAAATAAATACAATTGGTCTGATTGGAGAGAAAAATTATTTGGTGAGCTAATAAATGATTAATTAGCGTTCATTTGGAATACACGCCTAATCATAATAAACCACATACTTCCTTTGAGATGAATGGTCAACGCTATAATGCTAAATCCATAATATCCTTAGCATTAAATCAACTGGCCAATGGTTCACAAAATGAAATTCAACTTGGAAACTTCATTTTAGAATGGATAAACGATACTGATTTTATTGCCATAAAAACATCCGGAACTACATCAGATCCAAAAATAATTCGTCTTTCAAAAACTTCTTTTATAAATTCTGCGAAAGCAACAGCCGCTTATTTTGGATTAGTTGCAGGAGATTCAGCGCTTTGTTGTTTGCCGTTTTCTTTTATTGCTGGTAAAATGATGTTTGTTCGCGCTTGGGTTTTGGGCTTAAAATTAGACGTTATTGAGCCTTCATCATATCCCTTGGAGCGATTGCCTGAAAAGTTTTATGATTTTTCAGCCATGGTGCCCTTACAACTTCAAAATTCAATTTCAAAAATCAATCAAATTAAAACCCTTTTGGTGGGAGGTGCCAGTGTACCAGAGCCATTGGCTTTAAAAATAAAGGGGCAGACCACAACTGTATTTGAAACCTTTGGCATGACCGAAACTGTGAGTCATATTGCGGCGAAGAACTTGTCGTTAGGGAAATCTTTTTTCGAGGTATTGCCAGGTATCGAAGTCACACAAGACGAGCGAGACTGTCTTGTCGTTTCAGCTCCCCAACTAAGCAAAGAAACATTAACCACTAACGATGTGGTTTCAATTGTTTCGTACACTGCTTTTAAATGGTTGGGTCGCTATGATAATGTCATCAATTCTGGCGGGGTAAAAATTCATCCAGAACAGCTTGAGAAACAACTTCAAAAACAACTTAAAGTTCGGTTTTTTATAGCCTCTTTAGCGGATAATAAGCTCGGTCAAAAGGTGGTATTGATTATTGAAGGAGAAGTAAAGGAATTAGAGCTTGATTGGCATCAAATAGATCCCATAAAACGCCCCAAAAACATTTATTTCGTTCCTGTTTTTTCAGAAACAAGCTCCGGCAAAATACAGCGTCAAAAAACTTTAGAGATGTTAAACCTGAATCAGCCCTAAATTGAAATCCTTTTCAATTGGAGCATTATTGGCTGCTTCAATGCCCATAGAAATCCAATTGCGTGTTTCCAAGGGATCAATTACTGCATCTGTCCAAAGTCGGGCGGCTGCATAGTATGGGGAGACCTGCGTATCGTATTTTTCCTTGATATTGGAAAGCAATTCAGCTTCTTGTTGTTCTGTGATTTTTTGCCCTTGTTTTTTAAGGGCCGCAGTTTCAATTTGTAATAATACTTTAGATGCACTGTTGCCACTCATTACCGCAAGTTCTGCACTTGGCCATGCTACAATCAGTCTTGGATCATAAGCCTTACCGCACATGGCGTAATTTCCAGCTCCATAACTGTTTCCAATGATTACAGTGAATTTAGGCACTACGGAGTTGCTAACGGCATTGACCATCTTAGCGCCATCTTTGATGATACCACTATGTTCACTTTTGCTGCCCACCATAAATCCGGTTACGTCCTGTAAAAACACCAGTGGAATTTTTTTCTGATTGCAATTCGCTATAAAACGGGTTGCCTTATCAGCACTGTCGTTGTAGATGACCCCACCAAATTGCATTTCACCACTTTTAGTTTTTACTAACTTACGTTGATTTGCAACAATACCAACGGCCCAACCATCAATGCGAGCATAAGCTGTAATGATTGTTTTACCATAGCCTGCTTTGTATTCTTCAAATTCAGACTTATCGACCAAGCGTTTGATAATTTCATAGGTATCGTATTGGTCCGCTCTAGAGTGGGGAAGAATCCCAAATATAGCGTCTGGGCTTTCTTTTGGTTTAGCTGCCTTTTCCCGATTGAATCCTGCAGTTTGAGGCTCACCAATTTTAGCCATAATGGCTTTTATTTTATCTAGAGCATCTTTATCATTTTTAGCTTTGTAATCTGTAACTCCACTAATTTCACAATGGGTGGTAGCACCTCCAAGGGTTTCGTTATCAATGTTTTCTCCTATTGCTGCCTTGACCAAATAACTGCCTGCAAGAAAAATACTAGCTGTTTTATCTACAATGATGGCCTCATCACTCATAATAGGTAAATAGGCTCCTCCAGCTACACAACTGCCCATTATTGCTGAAATTTGAGTAATCCCCATGCTACTCATTTGGGCATTGTTTCTGAATATCCGACCAAAATGCTCTTTATCAGGAAATATTTCGTCTTGCATAGGTAAATATACGCCTGCAGAGTCAACTAAGTAAAGTATAGGAAGTTTATTCTCAATGGCAATTTCTTGGGCTCTCAAATTCTTTTTAGCTGTAATTGGAAACCAGGCCCCTGCTTTTACAGTGGCATCATTGGCGACAACAACACATAGGCGTCCCGAAACCTGACCTATTTTAACAATTACCCCTGCTGAGGGACAGCCACCGTGTTTATCGTACATTCCGTCACCAGCAAAAGCCCCTATCTCCAAAGCTTTAGACTTAGAATCTAAAAGGTAGTCAATACGTTCCCGTGCGGTCATTTTCCCCTTGGCATGCTGTTTTTTAATTTTTGCAGTGCCACCTCCAAGTTTCACTTTTACAAAGCGCTTACGCAAATCTATTAAAAGTAATTTGTTTTGGTCTTCGTTTTTATTGAAGTTTAGGTCCATACAGAGTTGTCTTTGAAGCAAAAGTAACAAATATCTTCAGTTCATTGATTTTGTTTAACGAAGATTTACAATTCTCATTTTTAGCGCACATAAAGAAATAAGTTTCAATTAAGAACTAATCCTCTAAGAGTGGTCTTTCAATTTCTTCTGAAGTAATGTTTATATTGGAGTTTCTAGATGAAATTTTGATAATATCCTTGTCTATTTTTTTGAATTCATTTGTACTTGTGTTGTAATGACCCACAGCAACACCTAGACTATTGCCCAATTTGTCGTGATAGGTTTTATAGGCATTTAAATGGTTGGAGAGTTTACCAACATTTTTTAAAATATCATTGATTGAATCTTCAACTTTCAAATTATGTAATGCCTTAACCGTTATTTGCAGCATTGGAAATAGGCTCATAGGCGAAACAATCATAACTTTTTTAGTATAAGCATAAGACACCAAATCACGTTGATTGATTTTTAAAGTTCCAACTCTACTGTTTAATAAATCTTGATACAAACCATCTGCAGGAATGAACATATAAGCGTAGTCAGTTGTATTTTCATTCGGTCTGATGTACTTGGCGGTTTCATCAATTCTTCCTTTGATATCCGATTTAAAGTTCTTTTCCAAAGCAGCCAATTCGTCTTTATTAGTACACTCAATCATCTTGTTATAATTGTCAAGTGAGAATTTTGCGTCGATTGGAATGATATATTGCCCAACTCTAACTATGGCATCCACAGCCTCTTTATTTTGAAATGAATATTGGATTTGAAAAAGTTCAGGAGGTAAGACGTTGGCCAATAAATTTTCGAGTTGAATTTCCCCTAAAATACCTCTTTGTTTTTGATTACCTAAAATCTTCTCCAAGGTTTTCATTTGGTTGGCAAAACTCAAAACCTGTTCATTAGTACCTTTAATTTTTTCCAATTCAGAAGTGACATCTTTAATTACCTTGTTGGATTCCTTAAATTGCGCAGTGATGTTTGAAGTTGAAGTCTTGTGAAAATCATTAATTTGCTTGTTGATGTCTTTTAATTTAGATTCAATTTCTGTTCTACTTTCTTTAGAATTGGCATCAATTTCCTTTCGTATGTCTTGTATTTGAGTACTAAGGACATTAGAAAATTGAATCAAATCATTGTTAGACGTTGCATTTGTGTGTTTTTTTGAAGTGTATAGAAAATAAAGAAGTCCCAATATCACAACACATAAAAAGGCAATTAGTATTTCTATCATTTTATAATTTTATTGAGTAATATGTTGAGGGGTTAGCATCCTGATTTATCATTTCCTTCAAAATTAATAAAAAAGACTGATTTTATTTACTGTAAATTAATTTTATAAAACTTAATTTATTCACGATATTTGAATTTCAATTTGATATTAAAAAAATGAATAAAAATACCGTATTGGCTTGGGCTACTTATATTATGATTTTTGTAGGCATTGGTCTGATCGCTCTTGGTGCCTTTCGTTATAAAGAAATTGCTGGCTGGGGCTTTGCAGCTGTTGGTATTGGCTTCTTTGCCATTGCTTGGGTTTTTAATGCTTTAAAAGGTCGGGTTTAATGAGTGACGATAAAAAAATTATTTTTTCTATGACTGGGGTTACTAAAACCTTTCAAAGCGCTAATACCCCGGTTCTTAAAAACATTTATCTCAGTTTCTTTTATGGTGCTAAAATTGGCATTTTAGGACTCAATGGCTCTGGTAAATCCACCTTACTTAAAATCATAGCAGGGGTTGATAAAAATTACCAAGGTGATGTGGTTTTTTCACAAGACTACTCTGTTGGTTTTTTAGAACAAGAACCTGAACTAGATGCTGATAAAACAGTTATAGATGTTGTTAAAGAGGGTGTAGGTGAAACAGTTGCCATCTTGGATGAATACAATAAAATTAACGATATGTTTGGTTTGGAGGAAGTTTATTCGGATGCAGATCGCATGGAAAAACTCATGAACCGTCAATCGGAATTACAAGATCAAATAGATGCTTCCAATGCTTGGGAATTAGATACCAAATTAGAAATCGCAATGGATGCTTTGCGTACCCCTGATAGTGATAAAAAAATTGGAGTACTTTCTGGAGGTGAACGCCGAAGAGTTGCCTTGTGCCGTTTGTTATTACAAGAGCCAGACGTTTTGCTTTTGGACGAGCCTACCAACCATCTTGACGCTGAGTCTGTGCATTGGCTGGAACAACATTTGGCTCAATACAAAGGAACTGTAATTGCGGTGACTCACGACCGCTATTTCTTAGACAACGTGGCGGGCTGGATTTTAGAACTCGATAGAGGTGAAGGTATTCCTTGGAAAGGAAATTATTCTTCTTGGTTAGATCAAAAATCCAAGCGATTAGCACAAGAGAGTAAAACAGCCTCTAAACGTCAAAAAACCTTGGAACGGGAATTAGATTGGGTCCGCCAGGGGGCGAAAGGCCGTCAGACCAAACAAAAAGCCCGTCTTAAAAATTACGATAAATTACTAAATCAGGATCAGAAGCAATTGGATGAAAAGCTTGAAATTTACATTCCCAATGGCCCACGCTTGGGCACCAATGTGATTGAATCCAATGGAGTTAGCAAGGCCTATGGCGAAAAGTTACTATATGATAATTTAAATTTTAAACTCCCCCAAGCCGGTATTGTGGGCGTCATTGGACCTAATGGTGCTGGTAAAACGACAATTTTTAGGATGATTCAAGGTGAGGAAACGGCTGATAAAGGCACATTCAGTGTCGGTGAAACTGCAAAAATTGCTTATGTTGATCAAAGCCACTCAAATATTGATATAGAAAAAACCATTTGGCAGAATTTTAGTGACGAACAGGATTTGATCATGATGGGAGGTCGTCAGGTAAATTCTCGTGCCTACCTAAGTCGCTTTAACTTCTCTGGCAGTGAGCAAAATAAAAAAGTAAAACTATTATCTGGAGGAGAGCGCAACCGCTTGCATTTGGCGATGACCTTAAAAGAAGAAGGCAACGTTTTACTATTAGATGAGCCAACCAATGACTTAGATGTCAATACGTTAAGAGCTTTGGAAGAAGGCCTTGATAATTTCGCGGGCTGTGCTGTCGTCATCAGCCACGACCGTTGGTTTTTAGATCGAATTTGTACCCATATTTTAGCGTTTGAGGGCAACTCTGAAGTCTATTTTTTTGAAGGCAGCTTTAGTGAATATGAAGTTAATAAACGCAATAGACTTGGAGGTGACTTGATTCCAAAGCGAATTAAATACAAGAAGTTGATTCGCTAAAACACTTAATTATCTGTGGATTGCTCTTGATCCACATTTTTCTTTTTCTTTGGACCTTTTTTGTAGATTGGTAAAAGGTAGGAAAGGGTGTAACTAAAACCTGTTCCAATTTTTGTACTGTCGTAAGTGCGTCCAAACCCTGGGATATAAATGTTCTCAAAGTTATTTATTTTGGTATCAGCAATGCGCACTTTGAGTTGAACATTCAGCCCTAAGAAAAAATTGTTAAAAAGTTCGGTTTTGACACCAAATAGCAACTCAACCCAAGCGGCGGTCAGTCCAGAAAATTCAATCCTTTCATCATTTGAAACTTCACCCCAAGTTTGATTGTTTGCATCGTAAATTGTATAACGTTCTCGAGTTTGGCTAAAACTTCCAATTCCAGCACGTAAGCCACTAAAAATCATATTTTCCATTCCTAGCCAGTTACGGTATAGATTAAAGTCAATACCCGCTTTAAAATAGCTCCCTTTTGCATTAGAATCTAAAAAATAAGTATCTGTAGCTTTGTCCTCAAAACCTAATTCACCAGCCACATAAAGGCGTTTAGTAAGGCGATAATCCGCATTAATTTCAAAACCCGAATAGTCTGGATCGAAAGCAGTGCGTCCCAACCTACTTAAATCTATTCCAAAGCGCAGCCCGTACTTTTCTTTAAAAGCGGTACTGTCTTGAGGGAGTTCATTTTCATTGTCTTGCGCAAACAGAGGCCCTGAAATTAAAAGAATTAATAGAAGTCTAATGTAGTATCTCGACATGTGTTTCATTTTCATTAGCGACTTCATTTATTGCAACAGAAGACACAATCATCCATAAATCCAGATCCGATTGTATTTCAAAGCTTTGAATTGTAAATACATTTTTATAGCCACAGGCTTTTGAAACATATACAGATTCTGAGGTGTATGTAATTGTAATGGTGTCCGGATTTCCTTGTACAACACCATCAATAACACTGTAATTCTGATACAGTTTAAATTGGGTTTGATTCTGACTCACATCCAATGGTAATGCGATTTTGTTTCTTGAACTAACAACTTCACCGTCAACTACAACTTCATTACCTTCTGCATCCACCCCAATCGCGAACAAACCTGGGACGGTCTTGGTATCGCTGAGATTTTCTATGTTAAAAAACTCTATAACCAAGGGTGAAGTTGTTTGCGTACTATCACTGCAAATATCATCAGGCTCACAAGCTGGTAAAAATAAAATCAATCCTAAAAATAAAATACGTTTCATAAAAGATTTAAATTCTTTTTTCCAAAAGTACAACATTTTCTACATGATATGTTTGGGGAAACATGTCCACTGCTTGTGTTCTGGCAACTTTATAAGTTGCATCCATAAGTGCAAGGTCCCTTGCTTGGGTAGCGCTGTTGCAACTTACATATACTATTTTAGAAGGCTGAATTTTCAGAATTTGTTGAACAACCTCTTTGTGCATTCCATCTCTTGGTGGGTCTGTTATAACAACATCCGGCTGGCCGTGGGTTTCAATAAACGCATCGTTAAAAATTCGCTTCATATCACCCACAAAAAAATCAACGTTTTGAATTTTATTATGTAGGGCGTTGTCTTTGGCTGCTTTTATAGCATCGGGAACGGCCTCTATTCCGATAACTTTCCTTGCTTTTTTGGCTACAAACTGTGCAATTGTCCCCGTGCCCGTATACAAGTCATAAACAATTTCATTTCCAGTGAGCTCTGCAAAATCTCTTGTAATTTTATACAAGTTATAAGCTTGTTCAGAGTTTGTTTGATAAAAGGACTTGGCATTTATTTTAAAATGTAAACCCTCCATTGATTCAACAATATAATCTCGACCGTGGTAACAAATAACCTTTTGATCGTAAATGGTGTCATTTCGTTTGGGGTTAACCACATAAAGTAAGGCGGTTATTTCAGGATGCGAAGTCTTGAGGAAATCAAGAACTGTTTCGATTTGTTTTTGTGTGGCCGTGTAGAATTGTACAAGTACCATGATTTCTCCAATACTGCTTGTTCGAATCATGAGTGTACGGAGTACACCAGACTGGTTTCGAGGGTCAAAAAACGGGATATCATTGGAAGTAGCGAACAATTTAAGGCCATTTCTAATGCTATTTGAGGGGTCGACTTGAAGCCAACATTTATTAATGTCTAAGATTTTATCCCACATACCAGGAATGTGAAACCCTAAGGCGTTTCTGTTATGAATAGGCTGGTCGGAATTAATTTCGTCTTGCGAAAGCCAACGGGAATTGCTAAAAGAAAACTCCATTTTATTTCTGTAAAAAAATGGATTATTTGAGCCAAGTATAGTTGTTACTTCTGGTAATTCTACTTTTCCAATTCGTTGCAAATTATTGGTAACTTCTTTTTGTTTAAAAAACAGTTGTTTGGCATATTTCATATACTGCCATTTACAACCCCCACAGCTGCCAAAATGTTCGCAAGAAGGGGCGGTTCTATCTTCTGAAAATTTGTGAAATTTGGTTGTTTTTGCTTCGTAATATCCTTTTCGTTTTTTAAAGGTTTGAACATCTACCACATCCCCAGGTATTGCATCTGAAAGAAAGACAATTTTTCCATCCGGGGCTTTGGCAACACTTTTGCCTTTAGCACCGGCATCAAAAACCTCGAGACCTTGGAATTGTTTTTTTCTATTTTTTTTATTTTTTCTGGGCATGCGGTAAAAATAATCAAAGAAATTAATTTAAGCTCTTGGAATTGTATGAAAAAAAATCGTTATGATAATTTAATCTTGGATTTAAACACTGTTTTATTTCAATAACAAAAAAAATCTTATTAATTTGCAAGACTTAGGATAATTTCTCTCCGTTAAAGAAGGAATGTTGTTTTCCAAATCTTAAAAGAAATATTTTTAAAATGTCAGTTTTAAATGTAAATACCTCAGAAGAGGCTATTAAACTAGAGCATGTTCATGGCGCTCACAACTACCACCCTTTACCAGTCGTTTTAACAAAGGGGAAGGGGGTCTTTGTTTGGGATGTTGAAGGAAAGAAGTATTATGATTTTTTATCAGCATATTCGGCTGTAAATCAGGGTCATTGTCATCCAAAAATAACAAAGGCGCTAGAAACACAGGCCAGACTATTAACTTTGACTTCTAGAGCTTTTCACAACAATGTATTGGGTCGTTATGAAGCTTATATCACCAAGTTATTTGGCTACGATAAAGTGCTACCGATGAATACAGGTGTTGAAGGTGGTGAAACCGCCAATAAGCTTGCCAGAAAGTGGGGATACCTAAAAAAAGGTATCGAAAAAGACAAGGCCAGGATTATTTTTGCCAATGGTAATTTTTGGGGCCGTACCTTGGCTGCCATCTCATCTTCAGACGACCCTTTATCATACAGTGGATTTGGTCCTTTTATGCCAGGTTACGATCTAATTCCGTACAACGACTTAGAAGCATTAGAAAATCAATTAAAAGACCCCAACGTTTGCGCTTTTATGGTAGAACCAATTCAGGGTGAGGCTGGTGTTGTGGTCCCCGATGCGGGCTATATGTCTGGGGTTAGAGCTTTGTGTGATAAATACAATGTTTTGTTTATTGCTGATGAAGTTCAGACTGGCATTGGTCGTACTGGCAAAATGTTAGCAACAGATTATGAAGTAGCACGACCTGATATTCTCGTATTAGGTAAGGCGCTTTCTGGTGGTGTTTTCCCTGTTTCAGCTGTACTGTCTGATGATGCCGTTATGATGTGCATTGGTCCTGGAGAACACGGCTCAACATTTGGTGGCAATCCACTCGCATGTGCTGTCGCTCATGCAGCCTTGGAAGTTATTGTGGATGAAAACCTTACGGAGAAAGCTTTCCATCTTGGTAATCTCTTTAGAGACCGTTTGAATGCTTACATTCAAAGCAGTTCCATTGTAAAACTCGTTCGTGGTAAAGGTTTGCTCAATGCCATTGTAATAAACGACTCTGAGGACAGTGACACGGCATGGAATATTTGCCTTAAACTAAGAGACAATGGTCTTTTGGCCAAACCAACACACGGCAATATCATCCGCTTTGCACCTCCATTGGTGATGACTGAGTCACAACTATTAGATTGTGTAAATATCATCATTCAAACCTTAAAGACATTTGAAAAATAATATTTATTTTCTCCTTTCAATTTTAATACTTCAATCTATAAACAATGAAATCCTATTTTTTCTACTTCTACACAATTCTGATTTTTATGTCTTGTAATAAAAACACAAATAAACATACTGAAATTAAAATTCAATATCCCGAAACCAATCAAGTGGATACTGTGGATCAATATTTTGAAACTTCAGTTAAAGACCCATACCGATGGCTTGAAGATGACCGCAGCACAGAAACTGAAGCATGGGTACGCAGTCAGAACGAAACCACTTTTGATTATTTAGATAAAATTCCATTCCGAAGCACTTTAAAAAAGAGTCTTGAAAAATTATGGAACTATGAAAAAATTGGCTCTCCCTTCAAAGAAGGTGAATATACTTATTTTTATAAAAATAACGGCCTTCAAAATCAATACGTTATATACCGTTATAAGAATGATGAAAGTCCCGAGTCATCCACTGTTTTTCTGGATCCCAATACATTTAAAGAAGATGGAACGGTTTCCTTAGCTGGATTGAGTTTTTCAAAAAGTGGGCATCTTTTGGCCTATAGTATTTCTGAAGGCGGTAGCGATTGGCGCAAGGCAGTAATGATGGACGTTGCCTCAAAAAAAATTATAGGGGACACGTTAGTTGATATCAAATTTAGTGGCCTGTCTTGGTATAAAGATGAAGGATTTTATTATTCCAGCTATGACAAACCAAAGGGTAGTGCGCTTTCTGATAAAACAGATCAACACAAGGTCTATTACCACCAATTAGGAACGCCTCAGAAAAAGGATGTTTTAATTTATGGCGGTACAGTAGAAGAAAAGCACCGCTATATTGGCGCTACCGTTACAGAGGACAATCGTTATTTGTTTGTGTCATTGAGGGTTTCTACATCTGGAAATAAGTTAATTTTCAAAGATTTAACAAAGCCAAACAGTTCTTTCATTCCTATTTTAGAGCACACTGATAGCGATACATATTTAATTGACAATGTAGGTGCTAAATTATTTTTTGTCACCAATTTAAACGCTCCAAATCAAAAAATAGTTTCTGTAGATGCGCAAAACCCAAGCCCAGAGCATTGGGTTGATTTAATTTCCGAGACAAAACATGTTCTGAGTGCATCAACTGCTGGGGGTTATTTCTTTGCAGAGTATATGGTAGATGCCATATCACAATTAAAACAATATGATTATGATGGAAATTTTATTCGCGATATAAAACTTCCTGGAATTGGAAATGCTGGAGGTTTTGGAGGTAAAAAAGAAGACAAGGTAGACTTTTATTCGTTCACCAATTACAAAATGCCTGCAAGTATCTACACTTTTGATATAGAAACAGGTCTTTCGGAATTGTATTGGCGACCCGAAATTGATTTTAACTCTGATGGCTATGAGAGTAAGCAAGTTTTTTACGCTTCAAAAGATGGCACCAAAATTCCAATGGTCATAACCCATAAAAAGGGGATTAATCTAGATGGTAAAAATCCTACAATTCTTTATGGTTACGGAGGATTTAACATCAGTTTAAATCCAAGTTTCAGCGTTGCTAATGCGGTTTGGCTTGATCAAGGTGGAATTTATGCTGTTCCAAATTTACGTGGTGGTGGTGAATATGGCAAAAACTGGCACATTGCTGGTACCCAAATGAATAAGCAAAATGTATTTGATGACTTTATTGCAGCTGCAGAGTACTTAATTTCAGAAAAATATACCACATCAGATTATCTAGCCATACGCGGTGGGTCTAACGGAGGCCTTCTTGTAGGTGCCACCATGACTCAACGTCCAGATTTAATGAAAGTGGCATTACCCGCAGTGGGTGTCTTAGATATGTTGCGCTACCATACCTTTACAGCAGGTGCAGGGTGGGCTTATGATTATGGAACAGTCCAAGACAGTCAGGAAATGTTTAAATATCTTTTAAGTTATTCTCCGGTTCACAATGTAAATGAAGGCATATCATATCCTGCAACTTTGGTAACTACAGGTGACCACGATGACCGTGTAGTCCCAGCTCACAGTTTTAAGTTTGCAGCAGAATTACAAAACAAACAATTCGGAAATAATCCCACCCTAATTCGCATTGAAACTGATGGGGGTCATGGTGCGGGAACTCCCGTTAGCAAGACCATCGCGCTATACGCCGATATTTTTGGATTTACACTTTTTAATATGGGTTATACCGAATTGCCATCGGAACAAAAATAATAGTTGCGATTTGTGAAAATGCCATTGCAGTCGTTTAGGCAGACTGGTTCATTTCTTCCATGGCTTTTTCAAATTCTTTTTGTAATTCACTGAAATCGCCCGTAGCCAATACATAAATTGTGTAAAGCAGGTAAAGTACATTGATGATCAGAATGACCAATGCGACCGTTTTAGCCGTATTCATTGCACTGATACTGCCCTCATAATCGTCTGGATTAAGCTCGGCATCTTTAATTTTTTTATTGGCCATTAAATAAGCGGGACCCGACAATAGAAATCCAAGTCCTCCAAAGCAACAACAAAGTAAACCTACGATACTTAGTACGTAAATAATTGTAGTGTTTAATAATTTTTTCATAATAAAAATTGTTTAATTATATGGTTAGTAATAATAGCACCAATGGAAATTAAAGCCACTACATTGATACTTTTTTGATGGTATTTAAATTTATAAAATCTCGTGATGACAATTAGTACAAACATTGCAATAATGGGAAAAATAGCGGGATATAACACAAAGGCTTTGTGAAATTGGCCTTGAAAAACAGCCACTAAAGACCGCTGAAAACCACAACCCATACATTCAAAACCAAAAAGGCTTTTATTTAGACAGGGCAGCATGTAGTTTTCGATTGACATAAAATAGATTTTCCAAAGAAATAAATAAATCTGCAATTAATAAAATAAATGAATGATATTAAACATATTTCAACGAAAGGTTTTATTTTTAATGTAAGAAATATATCAAATGCCTACAGCTTCAATAAAATACACTGCTTTTATTTCTGGTTTATGCCTATTAATCTGTGATGAACTGTTTTCTGATTCACAAACTTTCGCCTCAATTTTAGGATTGGTACTTTTGGTGATTGGACTGTATTTAATTTCAAAGGGCATTGGAGATAAGCCAGATATAGATCCCTATGCTGTTCAATCCTATGATGAAGAAGAATGAAACTTAAAATCGGAGATTTTGTATCGGTATTAGATGCTGACCTTTCAGGTCGTGTCACAGCTATTAAAAACAAAATCATATGCATTGAAACCAATGCGGGTTTTGAAATGAATTTTGAAGCTTCTGAATTGGTAAAAATGGACAACCATCTACTGAAAACCTTGGCCTTTAAAGACCAATCAATCCAGCAAATTCTTTCAGAAAAGGCGTCTAAAGGAATAAAAAAAGGTCCCAAAATCAAGGCCAAGTCCAAGCAGCCACCTCCAATGGAAGTCGATTTACACATTCACCGATTGGTTAAATCGACCAAAAACATGTCTAATCATGAGATGCTTACAATGCAATTAGAAACTGCAAAGCGCCAATTGGAATTTGCCATTGAAAAACGCATCCAAAAAGTAATTTTTATTCACGGAGTGGGTGAGGGCGTTTTAAAATTAGAACTTGAATATTTACTAAAGCGTTATGATTTCTTAAAATTCTACCCCGCTGAATTTAGAGTCTACGGCCATGGCGCCACAGAAGTTTATATTTTTCAGAACAAAAAGCTATAGTATAAGAACTGTTTGGTAAGTTCCTAATTCTAGAGTATCTGCCGCCAAAATCGAAATATCAATATTTGAAAGCGTTATTGTTATTGTTACCGTTCTAAAAAATAGATTTTCGTTTAAGGTTTGAATGGCATATGAATTTGAAAAGTTAACATCCAAAAAACGCGCAGTTGTTGAACCGCTGGCAATGTCATCAAATAAGTTGCCATTTCCATTTTCATCTTCATTTATGGTTAGGGTACCATCATTGTCGTCATCATTGTCTAAGTAATCAGGTATAAGGTCGCCGTCTGAGTCTTGAGCATCTGACAAATCCCCATTGTTGTTTGGGTCTGGTTTTTCATTGATGGTCAAGACATTATCACCATCATCGTCTTCATCAATATAATCTGGAATGCCATCCCCATCTGTATCTCCATCAAATTCAAGCGCTGTCGGAACACCATCGCCATCGTCATCTGTAAAAGTGGAAACAAAAGTGGCAGTCCCTCCACTAGAGCTGTAATTTTGAGTCACGGCAACATCTGCAGGAGAGATGATCGAACAAAATAAAGTATTTGGATCCCCATTATAAGCCCTGTAGTGAAATTGTGTGGAGCTTCCATTAATCGCAACACTTTGAGAATCGCCATTATTTACAGGGTTAAACATTGCTTGGGATGCCGTTGTGTTGGGAAGGACCAGCGATAAAGATTCAAAAGGATCGGTTCGAGTGTCAAAAAATAAAAGACTTTCACTTGTACTGCCCTGTTGGTTTGTGGTTTGTATTTCGCATAGAGACAATTCTTTATCAAAATCTAATTGCACTTCTATAATGTCACCGTCATTACAAGCAGTTGTGAGAAGACTTATAAAAAAAATTGCTAAATATTTGCGCATAACTTTGGACTCTTTTTGACAAAAATAAAAGAATTCAGAAATAAATGTAATGTTATTGTCAATTATTTAATTTGATTATTTTTGTTAAAATAAATACAACCAAAATGACCCCCATTTATTTAGACAACGCTGCTACTACCCAAGTTCGTGAAGAAGTAGCGGATAAAATGGCACTCATTTTAAAATCTACCTATGGAAACCCCTCGTCAACGCATAGCATTGGACGGGCCTCTAAATCCATTCTAGAGCAGTGTCGCAAGCGCATTGCATCCCATTTCAATGCCAAAGCTTCAGAAATTATATTTACTTCGGGTGGTACCGAAGCGGACAATCTCGTTTTGCGTTCTGCGGTCTGTGATTTGGGTGTGAAGCATATCATTTCTTCTAAGATTGAGCACCATGCGGTCAGTCATACCATAGAAGCACTTGCAAACAGTTCAAAAGTAAGGGTTAGTTATGTCAAAGTTTTAAAAGACGGGTCTGTTTGTATGCAGCACTTAGAAGAATTATTATCTCAATCTGCTGATAAAACCTTGGTGACTTTAATGCACATTAACAATGAAATTGGAACTATTTTAGATCTTGAATACGTAGCAAATTTATGTAAAAAACACAATGCCCTTTTTCACAGCGATACCGTACAATCTGTTGGTCATTATCCCTTAGACTTATCTAAAATCCCAATTGATTTTTTGGCTGCCAGTGCACACAAATTTCATGGACCAAAGGGGGTTGGTTTTGCATTTGTAAGAAGTGGATTTGGTTTAGAGCCCATTATTACGGGTGGGGCACAAGAACGGGGTTGTCGTGCCGGCACTGAAAGCATCCATGATATTGTAGGAATGGACGCCTCATTAGAAATTGCATATAAGAATATTGTATCTGAAAAGGATTTTATTCTCAGTTTAAAAACCTATTTTATAGATCGCCTTAAAGAAGAAATATCCGGAATAGAATTCAATGGCTGTTGCGATGATTTCAGTAAGAGTACCTATACCTTAGTCAATGTATGTTTGCCTGTTGCTCAAGAAAAAGCGCCTTTATTCTTGTTTCAGTTAGATCTCAAGGGGATTGCCTGTTCAAAAGGCAGTGCTTGTCAGAGTGGAGCTACTACAGGATCTCATGTATTAAATGAAGTTCTTTCTGAAGAAAATTTAAAAAAACCTTCCATACGCTTTTCATTCAGTTGCTTCAATACAACAAAAGAAATTGATACCGTCGTTCATACTTTAAAAGCACTTGTACTGGAGTCCGCTTAAAAGCGCATGCTAACTCTTAAGTTAAAGACTCTAGGCGTTAGATAGTTCGGAATCGCGTATTGAAACTTTGAATAGACATCTCGTACCCATGTGTTGGTAATTGAATTTTGAACGTCAAATATATTAAAGATTTCAACCCCTAATGAAAGCGCTTTGAAGTGGCTTTTCCATCCGCTTTTAGCAGGATTGTCTTCATCTACAACCACATAAGACATCCCAATATCTGCTCGTTTGTAATCAGGTAAACGGTTTTGATAATCATATACATCTGCATAGCTTGGTGAGCCTCCAGGAACGCCGGTATTATAAACCAGGTTAAGATACATTTTCATTTTGGGTAGGTTGGGGACATAGTCCTGAAATAAAACACCAAACTTAAGTCTTTGGTCCATTGGACGGGCGATGTATTCTCGGCCGCCAATGGCTTCTTCCGTTTTTAAATATCCAAATGAGAACCAGGATTCTGTACCAGGAACAAACTCTCCATTCAAACGCAGATCTAGTCCATACGCATAAGCTTTGGCATTGTTATTGGCCGCGTAGCGAATTCTCACATTTTCAACAGTATAAGGATTGACATTTGTAATCTTTTTGTAATAAGCTTCTGACACCAATTTAAACGGACGCTCCCACATCTTAAAACTGTACTCATGACCTGTTACAACATGAAGCGATCGTTGCGCTTTCACATTGTTGTTTACAGTCCCGTCGAAACCCCTCAATTCTCTGTAAAACGGGGGTTGGTAATACAAACCACCACTCAGTCTAAACAACATATCTTTAGACCCCTCAGGCTTGATGCTAAATTGGCCTCTTGGACTGAAGACCATTTGTTGGTTCGCATTGATCCCTTTCCCACTAATTTTCCACTGGTGTGCACGAATTCCTAAGTTATAAAACACCTCATGCCGTCCCAAAGTACCGCGCTTATTCCATTGGGCAAAAGCTTGGATGCGATTAACTGTTGTGTTATTAGTCGCCCGGATATTTTCAAAAGGAACCAATGGCCCTGAATTGGGCGCGTATGGTTCTGTGTTAAAATTATCAAGATTGGGCGGGTTGATGGAAAAACCAGCGGAGTCGATGACTTCCCATTCAACCACACGGTCTCGAATATTTTCATTAGTGTATTTAACCGACCATTGAAAATGATGCTTATTATTTTTGTAATCACCGCGCTGTTCAACTGTTGTAATCAAAGCATCTAAATCATTCCTTGCATGATTGATTTGTGAACCGATGCCTTCTGAAAATTCAACTTCTCCTAAATTTTCATCACCAATGTTATTGTTGACTTCTCCCAAACGGTATTGCGCCAAAATATCAAAATATTCTTGTTCGGTGGTACGGAAGCTAGATGCAATTAATTTCAAATTCAGAGACTCATTTAGCTGATAAGCCCCTTTTAATGCTCCAAAATAAGTTCTATATGAATCTTTTTCTTGACCTTGGTAAAACACTAGTAGTGCAATAGGATCCGTTAAAGTTCCAAAATTTGTTTGCCTTGTTTGGGGTTCATAGTTGTAAGTGTTAGATGTGATATTTCCCAAGAAGCTCAATTCAAATTTTAAATTAAATTTATAGGTCAAATAGGCCTGTGCATCAAAAAACTGAGGGTCGTAATTGGTTTGTGTTTCTCTCGCATCCACCAATAAAGTGTTGTCGCGGTAGCGCAATCCCATAAGGGCCGAAAATTTAGAATCCTTTGAAAGGCTTTCTGCAGTCAGACTTCCACCTAAAAGGTTTATATCAGTAAGGATACCAAATGCTTTGGGTTTTCGATAGCTAATATCTAATACTGAGGACAACTTATCGCCATATTTTGCTTGAAATCCGCCGGCTGAAAATTCAAGGTTTTGAACCATATCAGAGTTTACAAAACTCAAACCTTCTTGTTGGCCTGAACGCACCAAAAAAGGTCGGTAGACTTCAATGTCATTAACATATACCAAATTTTCATCAAAATTACCACCTCGAACAGAGTACTGGGTGCTCAGTTCATTAGAAATGTTAACCCCGGGTAAAGTTTTTAAAAGGTTTTCTACGCCGGGTTGTGCCCCCTTAATTGTTCGAATGATTTGAGGAGAAATGGTCGTTACCCCTTCTAAAGCAATGCGTTTGGTACTTTTGATGACAACAGTTTCAATTTGCTCGATGCCAAGTTTTAATACCGGATTAAACTCATAAATTTCTCCAGCTTTAAGATTAAAAACAACGGAGACTGATTTATAATTTATGTGTGAATAGGTAACCTTAACCTCTATATCTGCAGTAATATCTAACTTGTAAAATCCGTTTCTATTGGAGGTAGTCCCAAACTGGTTGGCTTGAATGTTCGCATTTTCAATAGGGTTTTTGGACGCATCCAAAAGCACCCCGGTCAGCGTGGCTGTTTGCGCCATCAATCCATGTTGTATGAACAACATTATCAAAAAAAGAAATGAATATTTATTTTTCAACCTTAATCCGTTATTTTTCTATAAAAAGTTGCTTCAAATTTAGTGCTATTTCCAACATTATCCGTTACAATAAGCTTTAAATTATTTTCAGTACTGTTGATAATGCCATCTTCAAAATCATGTGTTAGGCGGTTTGTTTTTGGATCATATTCCATAAGTATCCAGTTTCCATTTAATGTTGCTCTGTAATTATTAACTCCAGAGATGACATCTGAAATTTTAATTTTTAAATAGCGTTGGTAACTGATCCAACTGCCATCTTTAAAATTTTCAGGAGTTATACCAGGGCCTTCATTATCTGACCCGAGCGTGTATGTTCCGAGGTATTTGGTCCGGGTTGTCAGTGTGTCGCCTTTGCGTTTTGTAGGAGAATGGTGTAATTTACCATAATCAGAAACAGATCCTATGAAAAGATTTTTTGCGTCTGTATCTGCGTATTTTTCAATGTTAAAATTAATGTCAATGGATTTTTTTAACGGAATTGTAGACTTGTGCAGTTTTAAAGTATCATTATAAACTTTAAAATCAATGGGGACATCCTCGTAAAAGCTGTTTGCAGGAATGTTTACCCAAACCAATCCTTCTCTTAAAGTCATTGCTTTCCCGGAATTAATTAAAGTTAAATCAGGTGAAATGTCAGGCCTTGGTGGCAATGCCATTTCTTCTCCATTTATGGGAATTTTGAGAAAGGATTTATTTCCTTTGTAATCCTTAATTTCAATTGATACTACCCCATTTGTATCGTCTTTAATATTTAATTGGCCATTATTTTCCTTAAATGTAAACAGACTTAGGGGGTTATTTTTCTCAATAAAAAGCTTTTGAATGCGTTGCTTTTTGTCTCTGTAATAAGCATAATCAATGTAGCGGTTCAGGTGTTTGGTTTCATCAAAAGAAAAGCGTTTAAAATCTACTTCCAACGATTTTTTTCCGTTGAAATAAGAACGAATCAAAGCCACTCCGTTTTTATTTGGTGCTGCGTCTTGGCGGTCGTTTGATATGATGCCAAATCCAATCCTTCCATACGCTTTTATGGTTTCCGTTTTATAATTACCATCGGAATGCTTGACGATCCTAATTTTTTCCCGTTTTCTTTGACCCTCAATGTGACTTTCTTCTGATAATGGATAAGCAAACAAATCATAAATTACCGGCTTGGTGGTGTCTTTTATCTCAATCCCAAAAAGCATAGGATTGATGGGGCGTTCTTGCTTGTCTCGAATTTCAAAATGGAGATGTGGTCCAGAAGAACCCCCTGTATTTCCGGAAAAAGCAACCAAAGTATTTGCTTCGATTTTTAAATCTCCACGGGCTGGAAACAATTCAATTTCAAAGCTTTCATTTCGATATTGTTTTGCCTTTGTATAGGCTTCAATTTCAGGAGAAAATTTTTTAAGGTGGGCATACACTGAGGTGTAACCATTGGGATGGTTAATATAAAGAGCTTTTCCATAGCCATAGCGAGAAACTTTAATACGACTTACATAGCCCGCAGCTGCAGTGTAAACTGCTAGCCCTTCTTTACCATTTGTTTTTATGTCAATGCCCGAATGAAAATGATTTGTGCGCAATTCGGCAAAGGTGCCTGAAAGAACAAGTGTTTGTTTCAGTGGGCTCGAAAAATAATCTTGAGGATAGGGGGTTTGTGATTGGCACAAAAAAACAAAGCAAAATAAAATATATCTAACAAATAACATAGAGTGGGCTGTCTTGTAAATGTAAATAAATGAAAACAAATAGCAAAGAGAATTTTGAGTTGTGTAATTTTAAAAATATACTAAAAACAATTGTAGATTTAGAGAGGGAATGCTAAATTTGTAACAAACGCTATTGATATTATATATGCGCAACGTTGAATCAATTCTGGAATCCCTAGAACTTAAAATTGTAAAAGTTTTAGCGCATTTAGATGTATTAAAAGCTGAAAATCAGCGTTTAAAATTGGAAATCGCGGCACAAAAAGAAAAGGCTGAAGGGCAGCGTGCAGCTCTAGATAAAAAAGAAACAGATTTAGAAGCCTTGAGGATTGCGAATTCCATGTTGGGCAGTAACGATGACAAACGCGCATCAAAGCTTAAAATAAATGCTTTAATACGAGACATCAATGATTGTCTTGCCAGTTTATCTGATTGAAACACATGAGTGAACAACTAAAAATAAAATTATCCATTGCCAACAGAGTTTATCCGTTGACAATTTCTCCGCGCCAAGAAGAGGGCCTGCGGTTGGCTGCACAGAAAATTGACCAAACTCTTAAAAAATTTGAGCAGAGCTACTCTGTTAAAGACAAGCAAGATGTACTGGCTATGTGTGCCTTACAATTTGCAGCTCAGTCTGAACAGACCAAGCTTAATAAAACTAGTTTAAACGAAGCTTTACAACAACGCCTTGAAGATTTAGACAAGCGCTTAGAAGCCCACTTAAACGACGACGTTCTTTAGAAGGCCGCATTTTAAACTGCCTGTATTGATTATTTTTTGATAAACTCAACGCGATATCTATAAAAGGGGTGCGTTTAAGTTGTAAAAGCATGCTGCCCAGTCGCAGATTCTTGACCAGCTTTTCAGCCCTAAATCCTGTTCATTAGGAGTTTATACAAATCCAGATCTTTGCAGGCTTTTTTATGTCAAATTCTGAAATTTAGTTTCTCCTTGGATGGAATTTGGTCATCACCTGCTTGAGGTGGCTTTTGTCTAAATGCATGTATATTTCGGTAGTAGTGATGCTTTCGTGGCCCAACATCATTTGAATGGCTCTCAAGTCTGCACCATTTTCCAAAAGATGGGTGGCAAAAGAATGTCGAAAGGTGTGGGGAGAAATAGATTTTTGAATCCCTGCTTTCTTGGCTGTGGTTTTAACAATGGTAAAGATCATGGCGCGGGTTAGCTGTTTCCCCCGCTGGTTTAAAAACAGCGTATCGCCGTGTTCTGGCGTGATGTCAAGTAGTCTGCGACCTTGTTTTCTGTAGTTTTTTATGAGTTTTTGAGTTTTGGAGCCAATGGGGACAAAACGCTGTTTGTCTCCCTTACCTGTCACTTTGATAAAGCCCTCTTCAAAAAAGAGATCCGATATTTTTAAATGTGTCAATTCACTGACCCGCAGCCCACAACTGTAAAGCGTTTCTATGATGGCTCGGTTGCGCTCACCCAAAGGCTTGCTCAAATCTATGGCAGCCACCATCTTATCTATTTCTTTGAGCGACAGGGTATCAGGGAGTTTACGGGCTATTTTAGGGGCTTCAATTTGTTCCAGTGGGTTTGAATTGCGGTAATTTTCAAAAACCAAATAATCAAAAAAACTGCGTAGTCCCGAAATCACACGGGATTGGGTTCTTGCATTGGAATTTTTGGCCAATTCGTAAAGAAATTGTTGAATGGCATCGGCCTTAATTTTTAAAGGGCTCAGCGGCATCTTATGGACGTCCAAATATTGCATGAGTTTTTGGACGTCTAAACGGTAGCTGTTTACCGTATTTTGAGATAAACCCCGCTCAATTTTTAAATAGTGCTCAAAATCTTTAAGGGCTGGGGTCCATTTCATACTGCGATATATAAATATTTTAGTCTTTCAAATTTACAAATAATTGTATAGGATTGTTTATTAATTTTCAAGTACTATAATTGTGATGCTATTGTAACTTAAAAAAATAAACCATTAAACTATTTGAAAAGAAAAGAAAACACACTTATATTTGCAACCGCATAAGGAGAAATGGCAGAGTGGTCGAATGCGGCAGTCTTGAAAACTGTTGAGGGTCACACCTCCGGGGGTTCGAATCCCTCTTTCTCCGCAAAAGAAAACCCACATTTTTTGTGGGTTTTTATTTTTTATGAATCATAGCCTCTACGAAATATGTTGGTGTTTCTGAAAAAGTTGTTAAAAATCATGTTATGGCTTTTGTAGTGGCTTAAGACCAAACAATTAATTCCTTATTTTTGTAAAAATATTTTTTAATGAGCCTTTTAGAAGCCCTTAAGTGGCGCTATGCTACCAAAAAATTTGATATATCTAAAGTCATCCCTGTGGAAGATATCGAAAAGATAAAAGCCGGTTTTAACCTTAGCGCGACTTCGTATGGATTACAGCCTGTTTCCTTAATTTTAGTTAGCAATAAAACCATCCAAAAAGAATTGGTACCCTTGTCTATGAACCAAAAGCAAGTTGAACAGGCTTCTCATCTTGCTATTTTTTGTGTTAAAACTACTTTGGATGCACCCTATGTAGTCGATTATTTTGAACGCATTAAAAGCATTCGAAAGACCGAGGATAAAATTTTAGCATCTTTTAGAACCCACATCATTGATAGTTTTGAAAAGAAATCTTCTGATGATATTTATTTTTGGGCTGCCAAGCAAGCCTATTTAACAATGGGAAATCTTTTGGCCGTTTGTGCAGATCTTCGCATTGACGCCTGCCCTATGGAGGGCTTTGACCCGGAAGCATATGACAACTACTTTGATTTAAATGCAAAAGGGTTGAGATCAGTGCTCATAATGCCTATGGGCTATAGAGCAGGTGACGATATTCTTTCAGAACTAAAAAAAGTGCGCAAGAAAGTTTCGGAATCAGTGATTGAAATTAATTAACAATGCCAGGATTTGAATTATTTGGCGATGCCGAACGTAAAGAAGTAAAAGATGTTTTAGACTCAGGTGTTCTAATGCGTTATGGTTTCGATGGACTAAGAAAAGGCCAATGGAAAGCCAAAGACTTGGAAACGGAGATTGAAAATCGCTTTGCGGTACAACATGCGCAACTTTTAAGCAGTGGAACAGCCGCGGTCAGTATGGCACTTGCAGCTTCTGGAGTGGGAGCAGGAGATGAAGTCATTATGCCTTGTTTTACTTTTGTAGCCAGTTTCGAAGCCATTTTAATGTTGGGAGCCACCCCAGTAGTTGTGGATATCGATGATACCTTAACCTTAGATATTGATGCTGTGAAAACATCCATTAGTCTCAAAACCAAGGCCATCATGCCTGTGCATATGTGTGGCAGTATGGCTAATTTAGATGCTTTAAAGACGATTTGCAAAAATCATGATTTGTTGCTAATTGAAGATGCATGTCAAGCCATAGGAGGAACTTACAAGGGCCAGGCACTGGGTACGATTGGAGATTTGGGCTGTTTTTCTTTTGACTTTGTAAAAACAGTCACTTCTGGCGAAGGCGGCGCTGTTGTTACCAACAACACCCAATATGCGAAACATCTTGATCATTTTAGCGACCACGGCCATGACCACATTGGAAACGATCGCGGGGCGGAGACTCATCCTTTTTTAGGATATAATTTTAGAATTTCTGAATTGAATGCCGCCGTAGGTCTAGCACAATTTCGTCGCATTGATGAATTTATAGCCCTGCAAAAAAAGCATTACAAAATACTCAGAGATGCGTTAGAACCCTTGGACGGGGTTACTTTTAGAAGCGTCCCTGAAGGCGGGGAGGAGAGTTGTGCGTTTTTAAACTTTTTTCTGGAAGATTTAGAAACGGCTAGAGAAGTGAGCAAAATGTTTAAGGCTAATGGTTTGGATGTCTGTTTTCATTATTATGATAACAACTGGCATTACATCCGCAAATGGGACCACCTCAAAATGAAAAAATCCTTGTATCCATTGTCTTCAGAAATCCAGACTGGATTGGATGCATTAAAAGAAAAAAACTTTGCGAAATCGGACTACTACATTGGCAGGAATCTCTCTTGTCTTGTTAAACTTTCTTGGTCCAAAGCTGAAGTTGAGCAACGCGCCAAAGCAATGGTTGATTGCATTCAATCGGTTTACGCTAATAGGTAATATAATCTACAATTTCCAATCCATAGCCAATCATTCCGACGCGTTTTTTCTGTTTACTATTGGAAATCAAATTAAGTTTATGAATGTTTAGATCGTGTAAGATTTGTGCCCCAATTCCAAAATCTTTGGCATCCATTTCAATAGAAGGCGCTTTCACGACTTCCCCAGGGCTTTGAATGGCTTCTAAAGTTGTCAAGCGTTTGAGTGTTTTTTCTGGACTGGTATGTTGATTTATAAAAACAACAGCCCCTTTTCCTTCTTTC
>JBJKXC010000030.1:0-23821 GCA_045561735.1 Flavobacteriaceae bacterium
CAAGAACCTTTTTCAAGGCAAACAATGAAACGACAATCTATAAGGATTTAGAATTGAACCCATGGCAATATGGGCTCACTTTGAGTGCGGGCTATAACAACTGGAATGCGTTTATTTATTACGGTTTAAATGCTATTTTTGAGATGGTCTCTATAAACCAAAGCCCATTGGAGATGAAAAGCTTAAAAGTGGGACTGATATTTTATATTCTATAGAAATATATTTCATCTTTTATCTAAAAAAAACTTTCTATTTAAAAAGAAAGTGATCCCCGAAAATACATTTTTTTAGACCTCTTAGTTATGTTAAAATTTAGTAATTTTGCTGACTAATCAAAGAATAATGAGCGCTCTTTTTCCTGAGTATAAAGGATTGAATTTACCAAAGTTATCAGATCAAATGCTGGACTATTGGCTTGCGCATGATGTTTTTGAAAAAAGTGTCTCATCAAGGGATGGGCAAAAACCCTATGTTTTTTTTGAAGGACCCCCTTCCGCCAATGGTCTACCGGGGGTTCACCATGTTCTTGCACGCGCCATTAAAGATATTTTTCCACGTTATAAAACGATGAAAGGTTTTCAAGTCAAACGCAAAGCTGGCTGGGACACCCATGGTCTGCCTATAGAATTGGGTGTGGAAAAAGAACTGGGGATTACTAAAGAAGATATTGGTAAAACCATTTCTATAGAGGCCTATAATGACGCTTGTCGCAAAGCTGTGATGCGCTATACTGATGTGTGGAACGATTTAACCCAAAAAATGGGTTATTGGGTCAATATGGAAGACCCTTACATCACTTACGATCCTAAGTATATGGAAAGTGTTTGGTGGCTTTTAAAAGAAATTTACAACAAAAAATTACTCTACAAAGGCTATACCATTCAGCCCTATTCCCCCAAAGCAGGTACCGGATTGAGCTCTCATGAACTGAACCAACCTGGAACCTATCAAGATGTTACCGATACCACGGTTGTGGCGCAGTTTAAAGCAATTCCAGAAACCCTTCCTAATGCTTTAAAAAACGAAGGTGATATTCATCTTTTGGCTTGGACCACAACCCCCTGGACATTGCCTAGTAACACCGCACTTACTGTTGGTCCAAAAATTGAATATGTTTTGGTAAAAACATTCAATCAATACACTTTTGAACCTATCAATGTTGTTTTGGCTAAAGCACTTTTACCAAAACAGTTTAATGGGAAATATGAAAAGATAGACTCTGAAGCGGCCTTAGATGAGTACAATGCGAATGCTAAACAGATTCCTTATTTCGTTAAAAGTACTGTTATGGGCAATACTTTGGTGGGTATAAAATACGAGCAATTGTTGGATTATGCTTTGCCAAATGACCATCCAGAAAATGCATTTCGCATCATTGCTGGGGATTTTGTAACTACTGAAGATGGCACTGGAATTGTCCATACCGCGCCTACTTTTGGTGCAGATGATGCCATTGCTGCCAAACAAGCTAAGCCTGAGATACCACCAATGTTGGTCAAGGATGAATTGGATAATCTTGTTCCGCTGGTCGATCTACAAGGTCGCTTTAGAAAAGAAGTCACAGACTTTGCTGGGCAATATGTAAAAAATGAATATTACCCAGAAGGGCAAGCCCCCGAAAAGTCCGTAGATATTCAATTGGCAATTAAATTAAAAATTGAAAACAAAGCGTTTAAAGTAGAGAAATACAAGCACAGTTACCCAAATTGCTGGCGCACTGACAAGCCTATTTTATATTATCCTTTAGATTCTTGGTTTATTAAAATTACAGACGTCAAAGAGCGTATGTTCGAATTGAATCAAACCATCAACTGGAAACCAAAAAGTACAGGTGAAGGCCGTTTTGGCAACTGGCTTGCAAATGCCAACGATTGGAATTTATCTCGCTCTCGATATTGGGGCATTCCACTTCCCATTTGGCGCACAGAAGATGGAAAAGAGGAGCTTTGCATTGGTTCTGTTGAAGAACTTAAAAACGAAATGCAGAAAGCGGTAAACGCTGGGATCATGACACAGGTTCTGTTTGAAGATTTTATAGTTGGTGATTTTTCAGACATGAACTATTCCAAAATTGATTTGCATAAAAACATAGTGGATGCCATTACATTGGTTTCACCTTCTGGTCAACCTATGAGCAGAGAAAGTGATCTGATTGATGTTTGGTTTGATTCTGGGAGTATGCCTTATGCGCAATGGCATTATCCTTTTGAAAATAAAGATATCATTGACAACAACAAAGCTTTTCCTGCCGATTTTATTGCGGAAGGCGTCGATCAAACGCGGGGTTGGTTTTATACCCTGCATGCGATTGGCAGTATGGTTTTTGACTCCGTTGCTTATAAAAATGTGATTTCTAACGGACTGGTCTTGGACAAAAACGGTCAAAAAATGTCCAAGCGTTTGGGCAATGCCACGGATCCCTTTGAAACCCTAGCTAACTATGGTCCTGATGCCACGCGTTGGTATATGATCAGTAATGCCAATCCTTGGGATAATTTAAAATTTGATGTAGATGGAATTGATGAAGTCAGGCGTAAATTTTTTGGAACGCTTTACAACACCTATGCTTTTTTCACGCTTTACGCGAATATTGACAGATTTAACAACTCTGAGCCCGCCATTCCACACGAGCAGCGCCCAGAAATTGATCGTTGGATTTTGTCCGAACTCCACACGCTTATTGAAAAAGTAGATACCCATTATGCCAATTATGAGCCCACAAAAGCAGCTAGAGAAATTTCTGAATTTACGCAAGAGCTTCTCAGCAATTGGTACGTTCGCTTGAGCCGAAGACGCTATTGGAAAGGGGCATATGAAGCAGATAAAATCTCCGCCTATCAAACCCTATTTACTTGCATGCTTACGCTTTCAAAACTTGGGGCTCCTATCGCACCCTTTTTTATGGACCGCTTGTATATAGATTTGGTGACTCCTACAAAATTAGAGCCATATGACAGTGTACATTTGTCAGAATTTCCAAATTCAAATCCTCAGCTTATAGACAACGCTCTGGAACATAAAATGGCTCAAGCCCAGTTGATTTCATCCTTGGTTTTATCGCTTAGAGCCAAAGAAAAAATAAAGGTGAGACAGCCCCTTCAAAAAATAATGATTCCCATTAATTCCAAAGCACAAAAAGAAGAAATTATTGCCATTTCAGATTTGATAAAACACGAAGTGAACGTTAAAGAAATCGAGCTTTTGGAGGATGCATCTGATATTTTAGTCAAACAAATCAAGCCCAATTTTAAGGTTTTAGGTCCGCGTTTTGGAAAAGACATGAAACAAGTTGTGGCGGCCATTCAGAAATTTGATGCGGATGATATCCAAAAAATTGAAGAAAAAGGGGTTTTAGACCTTGAAATTAATAGAAAAAGTATTAATTTACAACTCACCGATGTAGAGATTTCTTCTCAGGACATTGAGGGCTGGCTTGTTGCCAACCAAGGTGCTGTAACTGTCGCCTTGGACGTGACAATTACAGAGGCCTTGAAGGCCGAAGGTATTGCACGTGAGCTAGTAAATCGAATTCAAAATTTAAGAAAAGATTCAGGCTTTGAAGTAACGGATATGATTGATGTTTTTATTTTAAATAATGAATTTATGGACAAAGCTTTTCAAGATAACTTAGATTACATTAAAGCTGAGACATTAACACACACGTTACATACAGTAAACGAACTTGAAAATGGGATTGAGGTCAATTTTGATGATATTACCACCAAGTTATTAATTAAAAAGTACATAAAATAAAAGTCTATGGAAACACCCGTTAAATATTCCGACAAAGATCTAGAAGCATTTAAAACACTGATTTTAAAGAAGATTGAAAAGGCGCGACACGATTTAGAATTGATCAAAAGTGCTTATATGAACGACCTTAACAATGGTACCGAAGACACCTCACCGACTTTTAAAGCTTTTGATGAAGGCAGTCAGGTCATGAGTAAAGAATCCAATGCCCAATTGGCGATTCGTCAAGAAAAATTTATCCGAGATTTAAAAAATGCCTTAATTCGAATTCAGAATAAAACCTATGGTATTTGCCGTGTGACAGGAAAGCTGATCAACAAAAAGCGTTTGGAGCTCGTACCTCATGCCACCCTAAGCATTGAAGCAAAGAACATGCAAAAATAATATGACGAAACAACAAGTTTTCGCTATTATTCTTATCGTACTTTGCATTGATCAATGCTCAAAAATTTACATCAAAACTCATTTTGAGCTTGGGCAAGAGCTTGTTATTTTTAGTTGGTTTAAAATTCTTTTTGTAGAAAACGATGGCATGGCTTGGGGGGCAAAACTCAGTGATTTCACCTCCATTATTTCTGATAAATCTGCTAAGTTGTGTCTTACAATATTTAGAATTTTAGCCCTTACTGGTATTGGCTATTGGTTGTTTGGGCTTGTCAAAAAGGGAGCTTATCGATTTTTAATTTTGGCAGTTTCATTGGTCTTTTCAGGTGCACTTGGCAATATTTTAGATTCAGTTTTTTACGGGTTTTTTTTCGGTGACAGTCTAGGGCAGAAGGCGGTATTTTTTCCAGACAAGGGCTACAGCAGTTTATTTTATGGAAATGTTGTTGATATGCTTCACTTTCCACTCTACAAGGGTTATTTTCCAGATTGGTTTCCATTTATAGGCGGCTATTATTTTACATTTTTTAACCCTGTTTTCAATGTGGCGGATGTGGCTATTAGTATTGGTGTTGGCCTGCTAATTTTATGTAATATGAGCAATAAAACTTCAAAAAAATCTTCTTTCAGAATTGATAAATCTGATTTGGTGTAAGACAATAATACAATACAATATCATTGGGTTGAATGTCTTTAATTTTTTTATCAGCTTCAAAAAAGGAGAGTCCGATTTTCACTGTATTAGGACAGTTTTTTAAAAAGCCATCATAGAACCCTTTTCCGTAGCCGACCCGGCGTCCAACTTTATCAAACGCCAACAAAGGCACAAAAATCACCTCAAGTTTTGAGGCTTTAATTTGCAGCCCATCTGGGGGCTCTGGAATGTTCCATATATTTGGTTTAATCGTCGTATTATCCTTTAGTAAATAGTAGCTCATTTCACCATTTAAAATATCACTTTTTGAAATGATAATGTTTTTATCTCTCCCATATAAAACACTTAATAGTGGTTATGTTTCAACTTCTTTTAGATGTTTAATCGTTAAATAAAGGTGGTAAAAAGAGGCTTCCCAAATAGGAAGTTTAAGCGCTTGGTTGGTAATTTCTAAACTCAAGCTATTTATGGTTGAAGGCGTTAGTGATTTACGCTTCTGTTTGTAGCCTGTTCTTAGGGTTTGTTTTTCATCTAGTTGTTTTTGTAGAAAAGCGGAACAAAGCGTCTCCTTTGTAAACAATGGGGTCTTCATTAATATTTATAACATAGCCCACACAATCGGCTTTAATGGACTGGTTAAATTTTCCATAAGCATCTGTAATATAGCCTAGTACAGTGCCCTTTTCAACTTTTGAATTAAGCTTTATTGACGGGCGGAATAACCCAGAAGTCTTGGCTCTGATCCATTTACTTTCCTCAATAAAAATGATTTGTTTTTTAGGGGCTGAAACTTTGAATTTTGAATTTAACATATCTAGATGGTTTAAAATACGTTTGGCGCCATTGACGCCTGAATTGGTCACCAATCTATCAATGTGATTTGATTTACCGCCTTCAAAAAGTATCATTGGAATATTGATTTTATCACAAGCACTTCGAAGGGATTTAGGAATTTTTTTTGAGTAAACAACAAAGGGTGCTCCATAGGCTTTGGCCCATTTTTTGAGTTTTGGGGCTTGCTTGACAATTCGAATTTGAGGTGCATTAAAACGTCCTGCACCACCAGTGTGGTGATCAATGACAAAATCGACTTGCGGAATGATTTCATACATCAATTTATAAGCTACTTGACTGGCCAATGAACCAGTTTTTGAGCCAGGGAAAACACGATTTAAATCCCGACCGTCAGGAAGTTCTCGCGATTTATTCAAAAACCCAAATATATTTAAAACGGGGATGCAAATGATGGTTCCTTTTTTTGGCTTATTAATCCCCTTTGCAATCAATTGTCTTACAATTTCAACACCATTTATCTCATCGCCATGAATGCCTGCTGTAAAGAGCACCACAGGTCCAGCCTTTTTAGAACGGTTTATGATGACCGGTACTTCCACACTCGTTTGTGTGTGAAGTTTAGCCACATTGAAATTAATTTCCCGAGATTCGCCTGCTGAAATCTTTTCTCCTAAAATGTGTAAAACTGAATTGTGTAAATTCATCAACGTCTGTTTCTTTCAATGAATGTAATGATTGCTTTAGCAATGTTTTTTTCTGAAGCGCCTTCAATCCCCTCTAGACCAGGTGTGGAATTGATTTCCATTATAAGCGGACCTCTTTTGGATTGCAAAAGGTCTACTCCACAAATTGGGAGCTTTAGTTGTCGTGCCGATTTGATAGCGATTTTTAGTTCAGGTTCTGACATTCTGTAATATTCATAAGTACCCCCACGGTGTAAATTAGAACGAAATTCACCTGGCTTGCCGTAGCGTTTCATAGCACCAACAACTTGGCCGTCTACAATAAAAGCACGGATATCCACCCCTTTTGCCTCGGAAATATATTCTTGAACCAAGGCTCTTGCCTGTAAGCCATTAAAGGCTTCTAAAACAGATTCCGCTGCATTTTTAGATTCCGCAAGAACAACTCCAAGACCTTGTGTTCCTTCCAATAGCTTTATGACTACAGGTGTTCCCCCTACAAGTTCAATAACTTCTTCAACGTCTTTAGAGTAATTAGTGAAAACAGTTTTCGGCATGTCTATTCCTCCTTTTGAAAGGCGTTGAAAACTGCGCAATTTATCGCGAGATCGAATGATGGCATCAGAAGAAACTGTAGAAAATACATTCATCATTTCAAACTGACGTACCACTGCACATCCATAGAAAGTCACTGAAGCCCCAATCCTTGGGATGATGGCATCTACATCATTGAGGTATTTGTTTTTGTAATAAACCGTTGGCTTTTCTTTCTCAATAATCAAGTCACAATTTAAAGGATCTATTACCTCAACATAATGCCCCCGATTTTCCGCTTCCTTGATAAGCCTTTGTGTGGAGTATAAATTTTTATTTCTTGATAAAATGACAATATTCATGTTGTAAATGGCCTTTAATTTACCAACAATATACTAAAAAAGTAGTATCGATTTTTAGTATGTTAAGAATTAGTATACCTTTGATATTATGGCACCACCAAGTATTGAAATACAACTCAAAACACTACCCAGTAGTCCTGGTGTATATCAGTTTTTTGATGTCAATGACAAGGTTCTTTATATTGGTAAAGCCAAGAACTTAAAAAAACGCGTTCGTTCTTACTTTAAAAGGAATCACGACCAGGCCAAGACTCATGTTTTGGTTAAGAAAATAAGATCCATTAAGCACATTATTGTGGCAACTGAGACCGATGCTCTTTTGCTAGAAAATAACCTAATCAAAAAATACCAACCACGGTATAATGTACTGCTCAAAGATGACAAGTCTTATCCATGGATTTGTATAAAAAACGAAAGGTTTCCAAGAATATTTTCCACGCGTCGTTTTATTAAAGACGGATCTGAATATTTTGGTCCTTATTCCAGTATTAAAGTTGTGAATACCATCATTAATTTGATAAAATCGCTCTATCCAATTCGCATAGAAAACTATAATTTTTCTCAAAATAAGATAAATAATTCTGAAACAGACATTTTTTTAAAAACACACAGCCACCAAGGACATTTCCTTGTTCTGGGTTTTGCAGAGCGCCCCAAAAAACTTACCCGAGATTTTATTTCCGAAAAGGATTATGCAGAAAATATGCTATTTGTAAAGCAAATATTGAATGGAAAACTCGGTAATATCAAAAAAACACTTCGTAACGAAATGTTTAAGTTTTCTAATTTGAATCAGTTTGAAGAAGCCCAATCTTGTAAAGAAAAAATTAAAATTCTGGAAAACTATCAGGCCAGTTCTACCATTGTGAATCCAAAAATCAGTGATGTCGAGGTGTACAGTATTGTCAGCGACGATTGCTCTGCCTACGTGAATTTCTTGCAAGTATCTCACGGCGCCATTATAAGGGCACATACTATGGAATTGAAAAAAAAGCTAGACGAAACAGATGCTGAACTTTTGACCTTAGCTATTATGGAAATGCGTCAAAGGTTTCAGCTGCAATCCAAAGAAGTTTATTTACCTTTTAAAGTTAAATTGGGATCCAATTTAAAATGTACGGTCCCAAAGGTTGGGGATAAAAAGCAGCTTATAGATCTATCTTTGCGCAATGCAAAATACCTACGTTTAGAAAAATTGAAACAAGTTAAAATCATTGATCCAGACCGTCATGTGAAACGTATTATGGCCCAGATGAAATCAGATCTTCGGCTTAAGCATATCCCCACCCATATTGAATGTTTTGACAATTCAAACATTCAAGGTACGAATCCAGTTGCTGCCTGTGTGGTTTTTAGAAACGCAAAACCCAGTAAAAAAGAATACCGCCATTTTAACATCAAAACTGTAAATGGTCCAGACGACTTTGCTTCAATGACAGAGGTTGTCTACCGACGTTACAAACGTTTATCACATGAAAATAAACCCCTTCCCCAGCTTGTCGTTATTGATGGGGGTAAAGGGCAATTATCTGCAGCTCTAAAAAGTTTGGTCGCCCTTGGGTTGCATTCAAAAATTGCGATTATTGGCATAGCAAAAAGATTGGAAGAATTATTTTACCCTAATGACCCAATTCCGTTATATTTAGACAAGAAAAGTGAAACTTTGAAAATCATTCAACAATTGAGAAATGAAGCACACCGTTTTGGTATCGATCACCATCGGAACAGGCGCAGTAAATCTGCTTTGTGTTCTGAGTTAGAATCTATCCATGGCATAGGCGATAAAACTCGCGTCGAGTTGTTAAAGGCCTTCAAATCACCTCACCGTGTTTCATTTGCGAAGTTGGATGAATTAGAACAAATCATTGGACGCTCCAAAGCGCAAAAAGTTTATAATTATTACAATTCTAAAAATGAAGCTTAACCTAAAAATTTATATTGCAATTTGCTTATTTTCCATAGCAGGTCATACACAAGAACCCTTGTCCGAAAATCCCAAAATTGGATTGGTCTTGAGTGGTGGTGGCGCCAAGGGATTAGCACATATTGGTGTTTTAAAAGTTATTGACAGCTTGGGGGTTCGAATAGATTATATTGGGGGCACTAGTATGGGGTCTGCAGTTGGCGGATTGTATGCTGCAGGATATACCGGAAAACAGTTGGATTCTATTTTCAGAGGAATTGATTTTGATATATTGCTTGGTGATAAGGTACCACGCCCCTCAAAAACATTTCAAGAGCGTAAGAATTTTGAGAAATATGGCATTTCACTTCCTATTGACGATTTTAAAATTCAATTGCCATCTTCAATTTCAGCAGGCCAAAACCTCTTCAATTTATTTACAAAATTAACATTAGATGTCAGTTCTATTTCTGACTTTAGTCAACTCCCAATCCCATTTTATTGCATGGCAACGGATATTGAGACAGGGGATTCAGTTGTACTGGAGAGTGGTAATTTGGCCGAAGCCATTTCGATAAGCACTACATTGCCCACCCTTTTTCGTCCTTTGGAGCTCGATGGTACATTGTTGATGGATGGTGGCATTGCTAACAATTATCCTATTGAACATTTAAAAACAAAAAACTTAGATTTTATCATTGGTGTGAGTGTTGAAGAAGATCTTTTGACCAAGGAAGATATCAATTCAATTTCAGATATATTAGCACAAATAAATAATTTTAGATCAGCTGAGGATTTAGAAGGCAAGATTCAACTCACAGACCTTTTTATTGAACCTGATGTGGAGAATTTTTCAATAATTTCATTTAACAAAGGCGATAAAATTATTAAAAGTGGGGAACTTTCTGTCACTCCTTTTCTAAGTCAATTAAAGACTATTGCCAAGACACAGAATTATAGGAAAGTGCGAAAAAAAATCACAGATTTAGATTCTTTAAAATTTAGTAAAGTAAAAATTGTTGGTAATGAAAAATATACTGACTCTTACGTGTTTGGTAAATTGCGATTTCGGCGTGGTGAAACCATAAGCTTTAAAGATTTTAGCAACGGGGTTAACAACCTTTTGGCGACTAATAATTTTGAAAGTTTTCGTTACCATTTTTCACCTCTTTCAAATGGTAGTTATGATTTCACAGGGAATATTAAGGAAAACAACAATACAGCCTTATTAAAATTTGGAGTTCATTATGATAAGGTTTTAAAGAGTTCGTTACTATTAAACCTTACTAAAAAGCAATTGTTACTAAAAAACGACGTCTTGTCCTTGGATTTTATATTAGGTGATAATTCACGTTTTAATTTTGATTACTACATCGACAAAGGATTTTATTGGAGCATTGGCCTTAATTTTAGATATACAGATTTTAGATATGATATAAATCCTTTATTTTTTGATGCCACCCTTCCAATAGGGTTTGACAATGTAGTTCCCACGACAATTTCTGATTTAACAGCGAGTTTTTTTGTGGAGACTCTTATAAAAAAGGATTTGTCTTTTATGTTAGGGGCTAGGTTTAAGCGTCTTAAAATAGAAGCATCAAGCCCTTCTTTAGTCAATGTTTTTCAGGCCCCTGAGTATCAAATTGAAAACAGCGATTTTTTCAGTTTAAATAGCAGATTAAGGTACGATACTTTAGACAATATTTTCTTTCCATCTAGTGGGTTTCTATTTGAGACCGACGGGAATTTATTTTTAACGGCTTCTAGCTCAGAAGATTTCACACAATTTTTGAACCTAAAAACAAACATTGCAAAGGCTTTTTTAATAACCAATGAACTGTCTTTATTGGTCGGGGCAGAGGGTGGCTTTAGGGTTGGTAATGACAATATTTCTGCTCTGAACTTTGGACTAGGAGGGTATGCATTCAATCATGTTAACAACTACGGGAGTATGTTTGGATATGATTTCTTTAGTCTTTCGGGTAATAGCTTTATAAAAGCATACTTCAGTACGGATTATGAATTTTATAAACGACATCACTTGAATTTTTCAGCTAACTTTTCCAATATTGGGGACGATATTTTTGTAAGCAAAGATTGGTTAGAACTTCCTTCTCATAGTGGCTATGCATTGGGATATGGCTTGGAAACTATTTTTGGGCCTTTTGAATTAAAATATAATTGGTCTCCTGAGAACAATTTTAAGGGGGTTTTTATTAATTTTGGGTACTGGTTTTAAAAAACTATTTTTTTCCCTAACTTTGGATATGACTCATTTTTGGAAAGATCTTTTATTGTTCCTTCACTTTCTTATCAAGAGAAGTCCTGAGTAGTTTAAATTACCAACTCCACATAAATTAATTACCTTTTTTAGCGCTTTCACTAAACATTAAAACTTCTTTAATATGCCTTATTACCACAAGCTTGGAAACATTCCACCCAAAAAACACACACAATTTGAAAACCCCAACGGCGGTTTCTATTACGAACAACTTTTTGGAACGGTTGGATTTGATGGAATGGCTACGCTTTCTTACCACGAACAGCGTCCAACACAAGTAAAATCGATTGGGAAACAGTACAGTATTGCTCCAAAAATAGCGAAAAAAAACAATATTCAATCGTATCGCCTTCGTGGCTTTGAAGTCGCTCCAAAAGCCGACTTTTTAGAGAGTAGAACCATTGTTTTAACAAATTCTGATTGCAACATTATTTTGGCAGCTCCAAAAACATCCCTCACGGATTATTTTTATAAAAATTCAGATGCTGATGAGCTTATTTTTGTCCATCGAGGCTCCGGAAAACTACGCAGTATGTTTGGTAATTTAGATTTTAAATATGGGGATTACTTGCTCATCCCAAGGGGAGTGATTTATCAAATCCAATTTGATTCTGAAGATAACAGGTTATTTATTTTGGAATCTTACAGTCCTATTTATACCCCCAAGCGTTATCGCAATTGGTTTGGTCAGTTGCTTGAACATGCGCCCTATTGTGAACGTGACATCCGCCGTCCTCAAGAATTAGAAACACACAACCAATCGGGTGATTTCACTGTGAAAATTAAAAAACAAAATCAGCTGATCGATATGGTGTATGCCTCTCATCCTTTTGATGTGGTGGGCTATGACGGTTACAACTACCCTTACGCCTTTTCCATTCACGATTTTGAACCTATAACTGGGAGAATTCACCAGCCACCTCCAGTACATCAGACTTTCGAAACCAACGCCTTGGTTGTTTGCAGTTTTGTCCCACGCATGTACGATTACCACCCTAAAGCCATCCCAGCACCTTACAACCACAGTAATATTGACAGCGATGAGGTTTTGTATTATGTGGATGGGGATTTTATGAGTCGAAATGATGTTAAGGTCGGTCATATTTCATTACATCCTGCGGGGATTCCACATGGGCCACACCCAGGCGCCATGGAACGCAGTATTGGCCTTAAAGACACCAAAGAGTTGGCTGTAATGGTAGATACTTTTAAACCGCTTCAAGTCACAGAAGAAGCCCTCAAAATTTCTGACCAGGACTATTATAAGTCGTGGTTGGGAAATAACTCTTAAGATCAAATTTTAGTTATGAATAAACCGTTAAAGTCTGTAGACTATGGTCTTGAAAAAATTTTTGATGGTGCCCAAGATTTTTTACCCCTTCTTGGTACCGACTATGTCGAGCTATATGTTGGCAATGCAAAACAAGCAGCCCACTTTTATAAAACTGCTTTTGGCTTTCAATCCTTGGCCTACAGGGGTCTAGAAACAGGCTCAAAAGATTCGGTTAGTTATGTTCTAAAGCAAGGAAAAATTAGATTGGTACTCACCACACCCTTGCACAGTAAATCTTCAATTAACGATCACTTGAGAAAACACGGCGATGGCGTAAAGGTCATTGCATTGTCTGTAGATGATGCTAGGGCTGCCCATGCACAAACTACAAAACGTGGGGCAAAGTCTTATTTTACACCCAATGAAAGCCGAGATGATCACGGTGTCATTATTACCTCTGGAATCTATACTTACGGGGAAACGGTTCATATTTTTGTAGAACGCAAAAATTATAAAGGTGTTTTTTTCCCAGGCTACGAAGTATGGAAATCAAATTACAATCCACCAAGCTCAGGTTTAAAGTTTATTGATCATATTGTTGGGAATGTTGGCTGGGGGCAAATGAACACTTGGGTTAAATGGTATGAAGAAGTGATGGGTTTTGTAAATTTCCTATCCTTTGATGACAAACAAATTCATACCGAATACTCAGCTCTTATGAGCAAAGTTATGAGTAATGGCAATGGCCGTATTAAATTTCCAATCAATGAACCTGCTAAAGCTGAAAAGCGTTCTCAAATTGAAGAATATTTAGATTTTTATGAAGATTCAGGAGTGCAACATTTAGCAGTTGCGACTGATGATATTGTAGCAACTGTAAAACAGTTGCAAGACAATGGAGTAGAATTTTTGCCACCTCCTCCTCAAGCCTATTATGATGCCATCCCAAGTCGTTTGGGTGCTCATATGAAGTTTATGAAAGAAGATATTTCTGCCCTACAGAAGCTGTCTATTTTAGTGGATGCTGATGAAGAAGGCTATTTATTGCAGATTTTCACAAAGCCTATTGAAGACCGCCCCACTTTATTTTTTGAAATCATTCAACGCATGGGCGCCAAAGGGTTTGGTGCAGGAAATTTTAAAGCGCTTTTTGAGTCTATTGAGCGAGAACAAGCCAATAGGGGTACCCTTTGATAAATAGATTTAAACTTGCTTTTAGTTTTGGAATAATAATTGCAAATTTGTAGTACTACAAATGCATATGCAATCTTATGAAGCAAGTTTTAGCATCCTTAATTTTACTTCTGGGCTTGAGTATATCCAACGCCCAGTTTGAGTCTTCATTTCAATCTGGGGAGTGGCTAAAATTCAAGTTAAATTACAGTGGCTGGGTCAAAGCAGGGAATGCAACATTGGAAGTCAAAGAGGCCACTTATAAAAACCGTGCTGTTTGTCATGTAGTTGGGAAAGGGTGGACCACCGGAGCCATTAAATGGTTTTTTAAAGTTAATGATCTTTATGAAAGTTATTTTGACAAAGCCACGGGGCGACCTTATAAATTTATTAGAAATATTAGCGAAGGCGGGCACGTCAAAAATAGAGTTATTGAATTTGACTATGAAAAAAATTTAGCGTTTGTTAATGATTTAAGGCATAAAACAAAAAAAACAGTGGCCATAACTTCTGATATTCAAGACATGGTTTCTGCCTACTATTATTTGAGAGATCATTACAATACCGAAACCATTAAAGTGGGCGATACGGTTAAATTAAACATGTTTTTTGACAATGAAATTTTCGGATTTAAACTTAAGTTTTTAGGGAGAGAAACTATCAGCACAAAATTTGGAAACATCAATTGTCTTAAATTCCGCCCTTATGTAATGGCTGGTCGTGTTTTTCATGAAGAAGAAAGTGTTACTCTTTGGGTGAGTGCCGATAATAATAAAATTCCAATAAAAATTAAAGCAGACTTGAGAGTTGGTTCTTTAAGGTCTGACCTAGTGGCTTTTAAAGGTTTAAAATATCCTTTTGAAATTCAACTTTAAACTCAACCAATGAAAAATAAAACCACTCGAGACATTATCAAAGCACTGGATGAAAAATACAGCGCTTCAGGCCAAGATAAAAACATGTATTTGGAAGGTCTCTTACATAGCAAGCCCATGAATTATTGGGACTACATACATACGGACGCACTTCTTAATTTACAAATTCAGCGTACCAATTTTCCAGATGAGATGGTCTTCATTGGGTACCACCAAATCAATGAATTGATTTTTAAAATGATTTTATGGGAACTCCAACAACTTGCTGAAGTTGCTATTTTGAAAGTGAATTTTTTGACAGATAAGTTGATGCGTGTCAGCCGCTATTTTGACATGCTAACCACTTCTTTTACCATAATGCAAGATGGGATGGATGTCAAACAGTACAACCAATTCAGACACACACTTGCACCAGGAAGTGGCTTCCAAAGCGCACAGTATCGAAAAATTGAATTTGCATCCACTGAGCTCATAAACCTTATAGACCCGCGTTTCAGAGAAACCATCGACCGAAACACCCCATTCGAAAATGCGTTTGAACATTTATACTGGCAGGCTGCAGGTAAAGATTATAAGACAGCTAAAAAATCGCCCTTACTTACAAGTTTTGAAAAACGTTATAAAGAAGAATTTATTACTTTTATGAAGGTTTATAATTCCAAAAATCTTTGGTCTCGCTATAAAGAACTTTCAGAGTCAGAACAAAGCTGTAAAGCGCTCGTTAAGGCCATGCGTCATTACGATTACACTGTCAATATCACTTGGGTCATGGGGCATTTCAACGCCGCCAAACATTACATATTGTCTTCTTCTGGAGATGGTTCGGCCACAGGGGGTAGCAATTGGCAAAAATACATGCATCCAAAATATCAAAAGAGAATATTTTTTCCAGAACTTTGGAGTGCCACAGAAATAGAGACTTGGGGCCATGAAGTTGAAAATTAATCCTACACTTTTTAATTTAAAATTCTTTCTTTACAGTTTTGCTATTGTAATCTTTTTTTATATAATAAAAAATTGTTCTTCAGAGACCCTCGAAACAGATTCAACCTTACAGTCTGTCTTATTGGAAAATGATAAATTTGGCTATAATTTCAATAATTATAGGGTTGTCTATGATACTATCAGGAAAGGGGATAGTTTTGGAGAAATATTAGAGAATAACCAGCTTTTTTATCCAAAAATCCATCAAATTGCGGAAATAACCAAAGCTGTTTTTGACACTCGCCAGTTTAGAATAGGAAAGCCATATACAATACTTTTTTCGAAAGACAGTTCCAATGTCCCCTTGGTTTTTATTTATGAAGAAAATAAAATTGAGTATCTCGTTGTAGAATTTTGCGATTCTATTTTGGCATACAAAGCGCGAAAACCTGTTAAAATCGTTGAAAAAGAAGCTTTTGGCTTCATTGAAAACTCGCTCTCTGAGACTATGGATGCACAAGGTTTGCCCATTCAGTTGATTTATGATATGTCGGACGACATCTATGCCTGGACCATTGATTTTTTTAGGCTTCAAAAAGGAGATAATTTTAAAGTGATTTACAAGCAACGTTTCGTCGAGGACAGCATTTATGCGGGTATTGAAACTATAGAAGCAGCCTATTTCCAACACAAAGGCGAAGCCATATATGCCTTTAATTATCTTACGCCTGATTCTAAAAACAGCACCGATTACTACGATGATGACGGTAAGAGCCTCCAAAAAGCATTTTTAAAAAGCCCGATAAAGTACAGCCGTATTTCCTCTCGATACAATTTAAATCGTCGCATTAAACTTTATGGTAACAGAGTCCGCGCGCATAAAGGAACAGATTTTGCTGCCGCAGTAGGAACACCCATTTTAGCAACAGCAAATGGGACCGTTGTGGAATCAGCGAGGCGTGGCGGCAATGGAAATTATGTTAAGATTCGTCACAATGCCACTTATTCAACGCAATACCTACACATGAGCAGACGGCTTGTCAAAGTAGGGGATTTTGTTAAGCAAGGAGATGTGATTGGTAAAGTCGGAATGACTGGAAACACTAGTGGTCCTCATGTTTGTTACCGTTTTTGGAAAAATGGACGTCAAGTAGATCCCTTTCGGCAGAAGCTTCCAGACGCAAAAGCGCTTGCGGAAAAGTATAAACCCGATTATCTTGAGTATATTGCAGCACTAAAACAACAATTAGATTCAATTAACTAACCCTATTTAATTTATAATGAGTTTAAAATCCATTGACCCTACCCAAACTCTTGCATGGAAAAAGTTGCAGGCCCATTTTGAAACTATCAAAGATGTACATATGTCTTCTTTGTTTTCAAAGAACTCTAAGCGTAGCTCAGAAATGAGCCTTGAGTGGGATGATTTTTTTCTTGATTACTCTAAAAATAGAATTACTGCCGAAACTATATCATTACTTAAAGGTTTGACAGAAGAAATTGAATTAAGCGATGCTATCTCAAAGTATTTTTACGGAGAAAAGATAAATAAAACTGAAGGCAGAGCCGTACTGCATACTGCACTTAGGGCTCCAAAAGAATCGGAAGTTATATTTGAAGGCACTAATGTTATTCCAGACATTTATAAGGTCAAAAATAAGATTCAGCATTTTTCAGAGGCGGTGATTAGTGGCCAAAAAAAAGGCTTTACAAACAAAGCTTTTACAGATGTTGTAAATATTGGAATTGGCGGCTCAGATTTGGGTCCTGCCATGGTTGTAGATGCCCTTTCCTATTATCGTAATCATTTAAAAGTACATTTTGTAAGCAACATAGATGGCGATCACGTGAATGAAGTTTTAAAAGAGCTAGACCCTGAGACTACTCTTTTTGTTATTGTGTCTAAGACATTTACCACTCAAGAAACCCTTTCCAATGCAACGACCATCAAGCAATGGTTTTTACAAAAAGCATCCCAAACGGATATTGCTAAACAGTTTGTGGCAGTCTCTACCAACATTGAAAAAGTGGAAGCTTTTGGTATTGATCCTCAAAACATTTTCCCAATGTGGGATTGGATTGGCGGTCGATTTTCTCTGTGGAGTGCCGTCGGCTTGAGCATTAGCTTGGCTGTTGGTTTTAATCATTATGATTATATGCTCAAGGGGGCTCATAAAATGGATGTACATTTTAAGGAATCCCCTTTTGAAAAAAATATCCCTACTTTGTTGGCCATGATTAGTATTTGGTATAATAATTTTTTTAAAGCTGAAAGCGAAGCGATCATTCCATACACTCAATATTTAAATCAGTTTACGACCTATTTACAGCAAGCCATCATGGAGAGTAATGGAAAAAGTGTTGATCGCAATGGAAATAAAGTGAAATACCAAACAGGAAACCTTATTTGGGGTGAGCCTGGTACCAATTCACAGCATGCTTTTTTTCAATTGATTCATCAAGGTACAAAACTAATCCCAGCAGATTTCATAGGATTTTCAAAGTCTTTGCACGGCAATCAAGACCATCAAGACAAACTCATGTCCAACTTTTTCGCACAGACCGAAGCCTTACTCAGTGGAAAAAACGCGGCAGTTGTTGCTGATGAAGGGACCGTCTCAGAAATTTTTCCTTATAAAATATTTGAAGGCAACCGCCCGACCAATACCATTTTTATTGAACAATTAACGCCTGAAAGTTTGGGTAAACTTATAGCCATGTACGAGCATAAAATATTTGTTCAGGGGATTGTATGGAACATATTTAGTTATGATCAATTTGGTGTGGAGCTCGGGAAACAATTGGCTGGTAAAATTCTCAAAGAATTTTCTGAAGACAACCCTACCACACACGACGCTTCAACAGCAAATCTTATTGCTCGCTATAAAAATATTCGATAGTTCGAAAAAAACAATAATTACAGCTTTAGTATTAACGAACAATCAAGTTATTTTGTTGTCAAAATTCTCGTAATTTTGTAACAGTAATCAGTAAAAAAAGTATGATTCAAACGGTACACTCTTATTGGGCTTATTTGGTTTTAGTAGTATTGTCATTGGCGGTTTACAGAGCTATTTCTGGTGCTGTAATGAACAAAGAATACAGTCCTAAAATGTTTCAGTCGGCATTATTTACACTCATTGCCACCCACACGCAGCTATTGATTGCACTTTTGTTATATTTTACATCCAGTCGTTTTTCTTTGTGGTTTGATCTAGGAATCGTAGAGGTGATGAAAATTCCGGTGCATCGCTTGTATTTGGTAGAACACCCCTTTACCAATATAGTAGCTGTTGTGCTCATCACCCGGGGTTATTCAAAACATAAAAAGAAACGACTTTCTAATCCTAAACACAAAACCCTTGCCATTAATTACACCCTCGCTTTACTACTGATTCTATATAGTATTCCTTGGAAGGAGTGGTGGTATTTTTAACTTTAATTTTAACCAAAAACTCAAACCTTTAACAAATGAAGTTTTTTAATTTTTTCTTTTTAACATCTTTAATTCTTCAAGCACAACAACCTTATGATCACATTCCTTGGGATTTAGAGGCTGCAAAAGCACGTATAAATTCCCACAGAAAAGGGGATGCTAAAATTCAATTTTTATTACATGATGAAGCTATCCAGAGCAAAGCCGAAATAAATTTTGAACTCGTTAGTCATGAATTTAATTTTGGTGTTTCCATGACGCAAGCGGGACGTTTTGCATCAACCCCATATTTTGAAAAGTACAAACGTTATGTAAAAGAACTTTTTAATTTTGTGACGGTAGGCTTTTACTGGGCTGCTTACCACAACAAAAGAAAAAACCTTGACAGAGTTGAAGCCTACCTAAAAGGTAATATAGAGTGGGCAATTGAAAATAATATTAAAGTTAAAGGACACCCCTTGCTTTGGCATGAATCCTTACCTGAATGGGTTGTTAATTATACAGATTCTAAAAAATTAGATAACATCATTAAAAATAGAATACGCTACCTCATTGAATCCAACCCTAAAATCAAATACTGGGATGTATATAATGAGCCTGTTGCAGTTTTTAAAGAGCATGTTGCCCCAAGTGGTGTTACCCGTTGGGTTAGCTACAAGGGGGGCATTGAACCCGCAATGAAAGAATTGTATGATTTTGTGCATTCTGTCGATTCAACAAAAATATATACCAATAACCACTACAATCCATCTGAACCGTCATTTTTGGAACTCAATCAATATTTCAATGACAATGGGGTGCATTACGATGCTGTTGGTATGCAGGCGCACATGCAAACACATGCTGGAGTTTTGTCAGAGCACGCTTTGTGGAAATTACTTACAGATTACGAAAGTTTAGGGAAGGACATTCAGTTTACAGAACTAACGGTGACCAGTTCTCGACGTTTTAACGATTGGAGAGACCACCAAGTATTTTTAAAAAAACGGAAGGCCGAAATGAAAATGGGGAAGCCCCTCCTTAATTTACCAAGTCTGCCAGAATACGAAACCTACCAGTCGGATTATGTCAGGGATTTTTACACCCTGGCTTTTAGCCATCCTAGTGTTACTTCGATTACATTTTGGAACCTATCTGACCGAAATGCCTGGAGGGGCCATGCCGGCGGGTTATTAGATTATAATTTAGAGCCCAAAAAAGCTTACTACACCTTAAAAGATCTTATTAAAAACAAATGGCATACCTCGGTTACAAAAACAATAAGACCAGGCGAAACGCTGACTTTTAATGGGTTTTTTGGAGATTACTACGGAAAAATTATAGTTAATGGGAATTCCTATAGCTTTAATTTTAAACATTCCAAAAAAGGGACTACCCCTATAGAAGTGAATTTAACAAAGATTTAAATTATTTAATTTTAGCTCAATTCTATTTTAAGAACATTATTAAAATAAGATTTAGAGCTTCAATACCTTCTAATTGATTTTAAGAAGTTTACTGGATTTCTTTTATGACATGTACAAAAACTGGAAAGTGGTCACTGTATCCACCTGTAAAACCACCCCATGAAAAACTTCGGAATGGATAGCCTTTGTATTGGCCTTTTTTGGTGATTAGAAATTGCGCATTAAAAATACCAGCCTTGTAAAATCTGAAAGAAGAGTAGTCTTCTTCAAGTAGTGGTTTGGACACAATAATTTGGTCAAATAAACTCCAAGCATCTCTATAGGCATTGGAACCCAATCCTTTTTTAAAAAAACTTTCCATAGGGTTAAAAAGATCTTTAAAATCTACGTTTATTTTATCGCCTTTTGTCTTTAAAACTTTCTTCAAACTGGAGTTTGTTGGGTTATCGTTGAGGTCTCCCATCACAAATATTTTGGCATAGGGGTCTTCCACTTGTAAGGAATCTACAAGTCTTTTATTGACAGCAGCGGCAGCCTCGCGTTTGGAGCGGCTTCTGGCCTCACCACCACTTCTTGAGGGCCAGTGGTTGACAAGAACATGAATCAAGTCTTCTTCAAGATAACCACTAACCAATAGTACATCCCTTGTGTAATCACGACTACCGGAGCTGTTGTTGCTGAGTTTTGTTTGGTGTGCACTTGAACTCAAAGGCCGAAACAAAGCTTTTTGGTACATCAGCGCTACATCAATTCCCCGCTCATCTGGGGAGTCGTAATGTACAATGCCATAGTTTTTAGAAACTAAGGCAGGGTCGCTGGCCAAATCTTCAATAACAGCGCGGTTTTCAACCTCACAGATTCCAATGACGGCGGGGCTATTATTTGAAGTCTTAGCCCCAATTTTTGAAATCACGTCGGCCATGTTCTGTACTTTCTTTTTATAAATTTCTTGACGTGCTGTTTTAAGCTCCATCATTGGACTGCGTTCATCAAATTTTGTCGTATCGTTAATGGTATCAAATAAGTTTTCAACATTGTAAAATGCGATGGTGTGGACTTTAAAGGTGCGTTTGTTCTGAGCTTCAATTTTTGATGCGAACAAGAATAAAAGTAGTAGAATTATTATTTTGTGGTGCTTGCTATATGATGTCTTCAAGTTGTTACTAAATTTGGTCATTAATTTATATATCAAAAGTATTAATTTTAAAATAAGAAACGTACATTTGTTAGAGATATCTGTTCAAATATTCAATGATATTCTTCAATAAAATTAATCACTTATGAAAAAACAAATTTTGAGCTTTTTGTTTGTCTGTTTTGCAAGCCTCTACAGCTTTGCACAGCAAACTACCATCCGTGGCGTTGTCAATGACATGCTGACTTCCCAGCCCATTGACGCTGTATTGGTTCAATTGGAAGGTACTGAATTGAGTACACTTACGGACGCACAAGGTGCATTTGCGTTTCTTTTGGATGTACCCTTGGGAGAGCAGATGCTTGTACTTAGTAAAGATGGTTATTTAAATGGACGCTATCCCATTGTAGTTTCTGAAGGCCGTGAATTGAATCTTCCGGATTTAATAATTGAGTTTGATGATTCTGACGATGACCTTTTTACAATAACTCTTTCAGACGATGAGCTGAACAGTGATTCAAGTGGAGCCGATAATATATCAGGTCTTTTGTCGGCCTCAATGGATATATTTCAAAGAACTGCTGCTTTCGAATTTAGCCAATCGTTTTTTAGGATGCGAGGGCTAAATACAGATAATGGAACTGTTTTGATGAATGGAATTGAAATGAATAAAGTTTTTGATGGTCGTCCACAATGGAGTAACTGGGGGGGAATCAATGATGTTCTTAGAAGTCAAGAACTCAGCGTAGGGCTATCTCCATCTTCATATAACTTTGGAGGATTACTTGGCTTAACAAACATTAATTTACGGGCTTCAAATTATAGAGCTGGAGGTCGTATCACTTATTCTTCTTCAAACAGAAGTTATACCAACCGCTTGATGGCTAGTTATGCATCTGGTACGTTGGATGGTGGTTGGGCTTATGCCCTTACCTTAGGAAGACGCTGGGGGGATGAAGGATTTCAGGATGGAACTTTTTATGATGCCAATTCCTTTTATGTATCTGTTGAAAAGGAAATAAACGACAATCACAGTTTGAATCTCGTTGGGTTTTATACCCCTAACCGTCGTGGAAAATCTTCTCCAAATACCCAAGAAGTTTTTGATCTCAAAGGCACTGCCTACAATGAATATTGGGGTTGGCATGATGGTGAAAAACGAAATTCTAGAATTCGACGCATTGCAGAGCCTGTTATCATGCTAAACCATTATTGGGATCTTTCAGAATCATCAAGTTTAAATACAAATGTTTCATACCAGTTTGGAGAATTGGGCAACAGCCGATTGGATTATGCAGGTGGTGCCAATCCAAGTCCGGCGTATTACCAACAGCTACCAAGTTATTTTTTAGCGGATGATGACGGACCAGATTATGCCGGGGCATACCAATCTGAGCAGTCTTTTCGCAACGGTGGTCAAGTTAATTGGAACCGCATTTACGATGCGAATTTAACAAACAATATTAATGGTGATTATGCTGCTTATGTGTTGTATGAGGATCGCAGTGACGACCAACAATTTACTGCTAATACCATCTTAGAATCGACCTTGTCTGAGAATTTGACTTTGAATGCTGCGGTTAATTACAAGCGCTTAAAGTCTCATAATTTTGCAGAAATCGTAGATATGCTGGGCAGTAACTCTGGTTACTTGAACATAGATTCTTTTGACCAGGTTCAATTTGATTTGCAAAATCCAAACCGTGTTGTTGGGGAAGGGGACACCTTTCGTTACAACTTTAATATCGACGCAAATGTTTTGAGCGGATTTGCACAGGCTCAATTTAAATACAATAAGGTCGATTTCTTTTTGGCGGGTTCTTATACAGCAACCGACTACCAACGCGAAGGACTTTACCAAACAGAAACCTATGCTGATAATTCTCTAGGCAAGGGTCGTAAACTTTCTTTTGGAGGCGTTGGTGCCAAGGGTGGATTTACCTATAAATTTTCCGGAAAACACATATTTAATGTTAATGCAGGGTATTTAACAAAAGCCCCTTCCATAAGAAATACTTTTACGAACTCCCGCGAAAATCACGCGATTGTTGGAGATATCACAGGAATTGATATCACTGAGGAAAAAATCACCTCGTTTGATGCTAATTATATTTTCAGATCATCTACTGTAAAAGCCAGATTGACCGGTTATTTTATCCAAATGCAAGATGCGAATGAAATTTCACTTTATTTTGCCGATGGTATTAGCGGGGTGGACGAAGGAACAGCCTTTGTTCAAGAAATTTTAC
>JBJKXC010000031.1:0-66935 GCA_045561735.1 Flavobacteriaceae bacterium
GACAAAGCTTTTGAGGAAACACTTAAGCTCATTGATCAAACTAGTGAATATGCACTTACAGGTGCTGTTTTTTCAACCGACCGCTATGCTGCAAATCTGGCCACACGTGAATTGGAAAATTCAGCTGGAAATTTCTACATCAATGACAAACCCACTGGTGCAGTTGTAGGCCAACAGCCTTTCGGAGGTGCAAGGGCCTCAGGCACAAACGACAAAGCGGGATCTGCACAGAACTTATTACGATGGGTCTCTCCTAGAATGATCAAAGAAACTTTTGTTTCACCAGATGATTACAGGTATCCGTTTTTAGATTAATAAATGTCTGTAAAATAAAAAAACTTATTAATCAAAGGGTGCTGAACTCCCTACTTGAACTTGCTGAACATTGTAAATGTCATAATGGGGAGAATTTGCAAAAGTATTTCCAAATTCATTTGTAAAAGTTTTCAAGTATGAATTTCTTACATATGCAATAACCTTCAAATCACCATAGTCTGTTGTGTTAGATGGAATATCCAAACCAGTTATTGTGCGTTTGTATATACCCCCTGCAGCTGTACTTGTGGCAGGGATAACATCACCTAATTGATCTGTGTAAACATCTCTTAATATATGCTTGTGTAAATATGACGCTCCATTGCTAACACCTGCCTGTGGGGAGTCGGGGTAAAAGGCAGAGCCTTCAATCAAAAATATCATAAGCTTTATTTCCTCGTTTGGTGTTGTTTTAAACCCAACACTGACTTCCATATCTAATTTTCCAGCAATAATCTCAGCATCAATAGACAAACCAAGGCTAGCCTGTTCAGCTAGCTTATTGTTTACAACAGTGGGGTTATAGTTCCAACGTGTGTCAGGACCATCTACGTAAATTGTAGGAAAAACATAAACATTATAATAATTTTGCCAAAAAGTTGTTTCTGGAATCTCCATAGGATCGGGATATCCACCACTACCCGTGTGAAATACAACGCCTAATACATTTGGATTAGAATCCATTACATTTGCCATTGCGGCGGCACCTTGTGGACAACCAGAGCACCATGTCCCCGAACTATCCTCAAGTAATACTTTTTTTGTAAAGTTTGGAGGAGCACCACTGGCTTCAAATGTAGAGGTGTCACTGAAATCTGATGGACTTTGAATTTCAATAACAACGGGGTCAGATGTCAAGTCTTGATAGCTCGCTACAAATTCATAAACTCCACCTTGGTCAAAAACAAATGGATTGGTATTGATTAATGTACCGTTCACACTTATTTGTGACTGGCTTGTAATATTGTTATCAAAATTATCTCTGACATTGTAGTATGCGAGATCACCGATAATGTATTCGGACTGGTTAAATACTAAAGTAATAGAACTCAATAAGGCATCTTCAATGATTAATTCGAGCGTATTTGATGTCAATCCATTAAAGGTTGCCGTAATATCATAGCTGCCTGGAGTATCAAATAAATGAGTTGAATCAATCGGATTTCCATCTGAAAAAATTGAGGACTGTGATGTTTGTATAGCTCCAAGGTTATCGGTTACAACAAACGAAATGGGAACGAGATTATTAAAAAAATCAGAGTCTGCACTTAATGTAATTGCTGTAACCTCAGACCCAGGATTTGTTGGGCCTGAAACACTTTGATCGTCTCCACTAGAACATGAAGTTATTATTGAAATTAATGCAGAAAAAAAAAAGAGTTTTGAGTTTTTCATAGATTATGTTTAAATAGTTGATACTTGAAAAGTGTTATGATAGCCTTAAAAAAATCCAATATTTATTTGTAAAAATAATAATTATTTTTATAAATATCGTAATTTCGAAGCTCACAATTTTTTAGAAAAATGATAATTAAAAATATTACAGGACTTTTATTTTTTATTGGAACTTTATCCCAAGGACAAGCCCCCCTACCAAATGTAACATTAAAAACACTCTCTGGTCAAAGTGTAACTACACAGAAAATTGCTAAAAATAATGACCTTTTAATCATTTCACTTTGGGCGACTTGGTGTGTTCCTTGTAAAAATGAGTTAGACGCTGTAGCTGAAGTTTATGATGATTGGATTTCAGACACAGGAGTCATATACTATGCCATATCAATTGACGATGCCAGAACTTCAAATCGCATAAAACCAATGGTCAATGGGAAAGGCTGGAAATTTGAGATTTTGATAGATCAAAACAGTGATCTCAAAAGAGGATTTGGAGTCAGCACAGTGCCCTACACTGTGATTGTGAAAAATGAAAAAATTGTATACAAACACATGGGCTATAGCCCTGGATATGAAGAAGAATTATACCAACAAATCCTAAATTATAGTAATTAATCTGTTTAATTACAATGTAAAGATATTGAACAAATTAAAATGACAAAAAAAACCACTTTAGTACTGATGTTAATTTGCACATTTCAGATGTTTGGACAAGACAAGGAATCTGATTCTGAATTTAACAAATGGTCTAAAGAACTAAGCTTAAGTTTTGAATCCAATTCGCAATGGTATTTAAACGATTCTAAATTTGGAGATTTCAATGAGGAAGAGCATTTAAGAACTACCAATTTCTTAAGAATGGATTACAACATTTCTAATGACTTTAGTGCAGGTTTACAAATGGAAAGTTATGCGCCTGAGAACTTACTAAATAACAGTAAACTTTACGACAAAGACTTAGGATTGGCAACCTATTATTTACGATATAGAACAACAAAAATTGACATAACTCTTGGTTACTTCTACGAACAATTTGGAGGCGGTCTAGTATTAAGGGCCTGGGAGGACCGCGCCTTGGGAATTAATACTGCTTTGCGTGGTGCACGTTTGATATACACACCAACAAAAGATATTAAAATAACAACTCTCTACGCGAAACAACGTAAAGGTTTTGATGTCTCTGAAGGTACTATTTTTGGTGTTGACACAGTGATAGACCTTTTCAATACTTTTAATTTATCAACTGCTAGTAGTCTCCTTTTTGGATTGAGTTATGTTGGAAAAAATGAAGATTATCAATACACTGAAAATGATATATCAATGGAAATTCCCGAACTTGTAAATGCATTTTCAATTAGAATGGATTACCATAATAAAAATTTTTACACAAACATTGAATATATTACAAAATCAAAAGATTTGAGGATTAATAATATCAGTCCATTAAGTGATGTGTCCTTCTCCGAAAATAAAACATTTGAGGGCAGTGCTTTGAGCTGGACAACAGGCTTTAGCAAAAGAGGTTTTGGAATCAGTTATAATTTTAGACGCTTGGAAAACATGCGCTGGTTTTCAGAGCGCGCACTAAGCTATGTCAACGACAATCCAACAAATCAATTGAGTATAAATTATCTCCCTGGGCTAGTAAAACAACATGATTATACATTGGCAAATATTTATCTTTACCAATCACAACCAGGGCTTTTCATCGAACCTTATGACCCTCCACTGATAAAAGCCGGTGAAATTGGACAATTTGTAGATATTTTTTATAACATAAAAAAAGAAAGTTTTCTTGGCGGTAAATATGGCACTAAACTCAATCTGAACATGTCTTATTGGGCTAGTTTAGAATACGACTACTCAGATCCAAACGGTATTCCTTTTTTTGTTAGTGATGACCTTAGTTATGAAACTGAATTTTTAAATTTTAAAAACAAACTGTTCAGCGATATTAATCTTGAAGTCCGAAAAAAATGGAATCGAAAATTAAGCTCTATTTTTACTTACATTAATTTCTTCTATGATAAAAGCTACTTGGAGTCTAAGGCAAACGGAAGTAAAGTCCGGGCATGGATTGGTGTGGCCGAAAGCACTTATAAATTTTCAAAAGGAAAATCTGTAAGAATGGAACTACAACACCTTAGTACAAATGACGATGCAAGAAATTGGATGGGTGGTACCATCGAATATTTCTTCAATTCTAAGTTTGGAATTTATGTAAATGATTCTTTTAATTACGAAGAAAGCAAGATTGATCAAGACACCAAAATACATTTCTTTAACATTGGGGGAAGCTATGCAAAAGGAGCATCTAGAGTAGCTCTTAATTATGGCCGTCAACGTGGTGGATTATTGTGTGTGGGCGGGATTTGTAGACCTGTTAGCCAAAATACAGGGATTACCCTAAATTTCACGGCGGCATTCTAATTTTATCTACTAAACTCTAAGGGCAGATGTACTAGTTTTTTAGTATCAAAAAATGAATCGCTAAAATGATCCTTCAAATCATAAATTGCTGCATTGGGGAAAGTTTGTAATTCTGCTTTTAAATCGCCACCCTTCAGATAAAGGATTCCATTCTTAAGAGCATGTCTACTATTTTTCACGATGTTCTTTCGCACCCATCCCACAAAGTTTGGCATTGAAGTTACTGCACGACTTACAACAAAATCATAAAAGGTATCCAGTTGTTCTGCTCTACAATGTTCAGCGCTTACATTTTCTAAGGCCAATGCATCGCTGATGGAGGAAACAACTTTTATTTTCTTTTGAATACTGTCCACCAAATGAAACTTTGTCTGGGGAAATACAATCGCTAAAGGAATACCTGGAAAACCACCACCTGTACCCACATCTAAGACTGATGAACCAGGTTTAAATGAAATAATTTTTGCTATGGCTAGCGAATGTAAAACATGCTTCAAATACAAAGATTGAATATCTTTTCTTGAAATAACATTTATTTTAAGATTCCAATCCTCATACAGCCCCTGCAAAGCTTTAAATTGTTGCTTTTGAATATCCGATAGTTCGGGAAAATGTTTTAGAATTAAATCCATTAAAAGAAGTTTTAACAAAAATAGTTATAATATTCATAAATTATCAATTGCTTACCATGTGGGATTGAATTATTATCTATATTTGAAAAATTGATTTATATTAATAATTAAACCATGCTAAAATTCCCAAGAAAAGACCCTACAAATTTCTTTAGAATACTTAACTCGAGGGTGAATTCTTACTTCAAAGAAAATAACATTAAGCGGACAGGAAATTGGAAAATATGGTTTAAAACCATTGTTATGTTCACGCTATTCTTCCTTCCTTATTTTTTTATTTTAACGTTAAGCATGCCTGGCTGGCTTCACATTCTACTGACCTTCGTTATGGGGATTGGTATGGCCGGAGTTGGTATGAACGTGATGCACGACGGTAACCACGGATCTTTTTCCAAAAAATCATGGGTCAACAGGCTTATGGGTAGTAGTATTTATGTTCTGGCTGGTAATGTCTACAATTGGAAAGTACAACACAATTTACTGCACCATACTTACACCAATGTTCATGGGCATGACGAAGACTTAGATGCAGGACGTATTTTGCGCTTTAGTAAACATGCGGAATGGAGGTGGTATCATCGTTTTCAACACTATTATTCCATTTTACTCTATGGTCTTTTGACCATTAATTGGGCGATTACAACCGATTTTATTCAAATGAAACGCTACATGAAACAAAAATTAGCTTATGGGAAACTGCCTAATCCCTTTGTAAATTGGAGTAAATTAGTGTTTTCTAAAATCGTTTACTTAAGCCTATGGATTGTGCTTCCGATAGCAGTTTTAGAACTGACGTGGTGGAAAATACTTATCGGATTTTTTATCATGCACTATACAGCAGGTTTAATTTTAAGTGTCATTTTTCAATTGGCTCACATTATGGATGCAGCCGAAATGCCGTTGCCTGGAAAAGATGGCAATTTAAAAAATACTTGGGCCATACACCAACTGAAAACAACTGTAAACTTTTCCCCGAAAAGTAAAATCATCAATTGGTTTACTGGGGGGTTAAACCACCAAGTAGAGCACCACATATTTCCAAATATATCTCATGTTCATTATGGTAAAATTGCTGAAATAGTAAAAAAAACAGCTAAAGAATTCAATCTACCCTATAATGAATATAAAACCACAAGAAAAGCAATCATTGCGCACTTTAGCTATTTAAAATTAATGGGGGTAAAACCCAGCATGCAAGCCTAACAAACAACTAATGAACCAATTACTTTCAGACAGAATCCTAAACATGGCTACTTCTGCGACTCTCGCCATGGCGGCCAAAGCGCGAGAATTAAAAGCAGAAGGAAAAGACATCATTGGCTTGAGTCTTGGAGAGCCCGATTTTAACACTCCCGACTTTATCAAAGATGCCGCTAAACAAGCCATTGATGACAATTACAATTCCTATACTCCTGTCGATGGCTACGGAGAATTGAAACAAGCCATTATAATAAAATTTGAAAGGGATAATAAGCTTACATACAAACCCAGTCAAATTGTGGTTTCTACAGGTGCCAAACAATGTTTAGCCAATGTGGCACTAGTCTTATTGAACAAAGGAGACGAAGTGATTTTACCATGCCCCTATTGGGTGAGTTATGCCGACATTGTAAAACTTTCCGAGGGGACTCCAGTTGAGGTAAAAACTTCGATTGAAACGGACTTTAAAATGACACCGGCACAATTGGAAGCAGCCATTAACTCAAAAACTAAAATGATTTGGTTCAGCTCGCCTTGTAACCCTAGCGGTTCTGTATATAGCGAACAAGAATTAAGAGCGCTTGCGGATGTACTTCAGAAACATCCAAAAATATATGTGGTTTCGGATGAAATCTACGAACACATCAATTACGGAAGTGGTCATGCATCCATGGCTCAATTTGAGGACATGTACAATCGCACCATTACGGTTAATGGGGTATCTAAAGCTTTTGCAATGACGGGATGGCGAATAGGCTACTTGGGAGCGCCAGAAGCGATTGCAAGAGCTTGTAATAAAATGCAAGGTCAGATTACAAGCGGTGCTAATTGCATTGCCCAACGGGCCGTCATCACCGCCTTAGAGTCACCACCATCTAAAGTTCAATACATGATTGATGAATTTAAAGCCCGAAGGGATTTAATGTTAAATCTTTTGTCTGAGATAGAAGGTTTTTCATGTAACATCCCTGAAGGCGCATTTTACGTGTTCCCGGATGTTTCTTCACTTTTCGGGGAGACTTTTAATGGTGTGAAGATCAATAACGCGACAGACTTATCACTCTTTTTATTAGAGGAAGCATTGGTAGCTACCGTGACAGGAGATGCCTTTGGAAATCCAAATTGTATTCGAATTTCTTATGCAGCTTCACAAAAACAAATCATAAAAGCCGTTGAAAGAATTAAAAAATCACTGAATTAATATTTTACCTATTTCTCCAGAAATAAGTAGTAAAAATAATTAGTACTGTAAACAATTCAAGTCTACCAAGAAGCATTAAGAAAGAGGACCACCACTTGGCTGGATTTGGCAATTCAGAAAACGTATTTAGGGGACCGTAGGAACCAATTGAAGGTCCGACATTACCTAAGCTTGAAGCTGAAATCCCTAAAGCTGATTCGAAATCAAGTCCAAACAATGCAAAAACGAGCGTTCCTACAATAAATGATAGGAAATAAACAATGAAAAAACCCAATATATTGTAGGTGATTTCATTAGAAACAGAGGATCTGTTATAGCGTAATGGAATAATTGCATGTGGATGTAATATTTTTCTAAACTGTAAAACACCATTTTTAATGATTAACAAATGACGCATTATTTTAAAACCACCAGAAGTACTTCCAGAAGAACCTCCCAAAAACATCATGCCAAAAAACATTAAAAGCAGTAATGGAGTCCAAGAAGTATAGTCCGCTGTTACAAACCCCGTTGTGGTAATGATTGAAACAACTTGAAATAAAGAGTGCCTAAAAACCCCCTCAATTCTGTGTAACTGAGAATCAAGTTCCGTTAAAAATCCTGTACTGAAATAAACAACCAACGCGACAGCGATTGTAAGTCCAATTAAAAGAAATGAATAGACTTTAAACTCCTCGTCCTTAAATATTTTTTTAAAGTTCAACTTGAATCCAAAATAACTTAGCACAAAATTTGCTCCAGCAATAAACATAAAAAATATAACGATGTATTGAATCAAAGGATTTGAATTCCAATGGGCTAAACTGGCATTCTTTGTTGAAAAACCTCCAGATGCTATATTACTCATAGAATGATTCACAGCATCAAAAAATGACATCCCAGCTAATTTCAAACAGACCGTTTCAATGAACGTGTATGAAACATAAATAAGCCATAATCTTTTGGCTGTATCGGTAATTCTGGGATGTAATTTATCTGTATTAGGGCCAGGTGATTCGGCACTAAACAACTGCATTCCTCCAATTCCAAGTAAGGGTAAAATAGCAATCGCAAAAACAATCATTCCCATACCGCCCAACCAATGTGTAATACTTCTCCAGAATAAGATTCCTTCAGGTAATATTTCTACATTATTAATAATTGTAGCACCTGTGGCTGTAAAACCGGATGTAGTTTCAAAAAATATATTAGAAAAACCTTCAATTGTACCTGAAAAAATATAAGGGATTGTACCTGAAAAAATCATAACTAGCCAACCTAGAACAACCACCAAATAACCTTCTCTCTTATTAATTTGCTTGTCATGGTTTTTGTTCAAGAACAAAATGAGTAAACCTACAACTGTAATGACAACTCCTGATGTTAATAAACTATTTGTAATTCCATCTTCATAAAAATAACTTAACAAAGCAGTCAAAAACACAAAACCCCCATTGATTAATAGCAGAAATCCCAAAAAATAAAAAATGATTTTAATATTAATTTTCATTGTAAATCTAGAAGAGTTTATCTATTTTTTGAATTGAATCCTTTAAACAACAAACGACGACTCTGTCTTGATTCAAAATTTTAAAGTCCCCCAAAACGATATAGCCCTCACCATCTCTAATGACCCCGGCAATAATGGCACATCTGGGAAAACCTAATGTCTTTACTTCCTTATTACAGACCTCAGAATTTTCATTTACAACAAATTCTAATAACTCTGCATCCATATTGTCCAACTGTGAAATAGCAATAATTTCAGCTTTGTGAACATGCTTAGAAATCGCATCAGCAGCCAATAATTTTTTGTTAATTAATGTGTCAATACCGCTTATTTGGGTCAGCTTGTAATAATCCAGATTATCAACCAAAGCAATGGTTTTTGTGATGCCCTTGGATTTCGCTATTAAACTTGACATTATGTTGGTTTCTGAATCGCCTGTCACCGCGATAAAAGCGTCCATTTGACCAAGGTTTTCTTCCTCTAAAAGCTCAGAGTTGGTACCATCGCCATAAATAATCAAACAATCACTTAAATCTTCGGCTAAAACTTCTGCCCTATGCTTGTTACTTTCTACAACTTTAACATTGATATTGTCAGCGGATAAATCTTCCGCAACTTTCTTACCCACTCTGCCACCGCCTAATATCATCACATTTTTGATTTCTCCATTATTTTGACCCGAAAGCTTAAGCAGTTCCTCCTCACCTCCAGGTTCAGTCATAAAAACGATGTGGTCTCCAGAATGAAAGACCGTATCCCCTCTTGGAATGATGGTTTTATCATCTCTTTTTATAGAAATAGGGAAAAAGTGTGTTTCTGGAAAAATACCAGCAGCCTCAACAACGGTTTTACCTACAAAGGTGGAAGTATGCGTTGCGCTCAAACCCAAGGTAATCAAAGCACCATCATCGAATTCAAATGGATCTGTGAATTCAGCCCTATTAACAACCATGTTTATCTCGTTGGATGTCAAAATTTCGGGTGAGATAAGTTCACTGATTCCCAAATCAGAAAAATCAATCTTTTTATCTTCAATAAGTTCAGGATTGGATATTCTAGCAATGGTCTTTCTTGCGCCTAATTTCCGTGCTAAATAGCAGGCTGTTAAATTTACAGATTCAGAAGAAGTTACGCCAACAAATAGATCAGTATCAGAAATATTTGCCTTGTGTAAAACGGAAGTTGAAGTACAATCTCCCTCAATAACTTTGATGTCTAATTGGCTGTTGGGGAAAGTGAGTTTTTCATCATTAGAATCAATAAGAGTGATTTCCTGAGATTCGTATGATAATAATTTTGCTAAGTGAGATCCAACTTGACCAGAGCCAGCAATTATTATTTTCATTAATTATCATTTAATAGATGTGCAAATATAGTTTATTTTTAGGGATTTGTTTTTGAATTGCATTTCTTTGCAGTGCAAAAAGACGAATATTTAACCTATTAGATGCCAAAAAAAATTACACCATACAAAAACAGTTCAATAAGCAAAAAACAGCAAGTTGCTCAATGTTTGACACAATTTCCAATGAATACGATGGCTTAAATCGAGTCATTTCATTTGGAATTGATCTCAAATGGCGTAATAAAGTCGTGGAAATTGTAGGATTACAAAATCCTGATTCAATTTTAGACATTGCTACTGGAACTGGTGATTTAGCTATCAATTTAACCAAAACCAAAGCCAAAAAAATTATCGGATTGGACATTAGTGAAGGCATGCTAAATGTGGGCCGTGAAAAAATTAATCAAAAACAACTGAACCATAGCATCGATATGGTCGTTGGAGATTCTGAAAACCTACCTTTTGAAAATGATAGTTTTGATGCCATTACTGTCGCTTTTGGAGTGCGTAATTTTGAGAGTCTAGAAAAGGGGCTTTCAGAAATACTTCGAGTTCTAAAGCCAGACGGTATTCTTGTTATTTTAGAAACTTCCGTACCCACGAAATTTCCATTCCGTCAAGGCTATTTTATGCATACCAAAATTTTTCTTCCACTTATCGGCAAGCTGTTTTCAAAAGATAAACAAGCCTATGGCTATTTAAGTGCTTCCGCAGCAAAATTTCCATATGGAGAGGCTTTCAACAATATTTTGAAAAAAACTGGGTTTATAAAAGTTAAAGACCTGCCCCAAACCTTTGGAGTTACAACGATTTATACCGCATCAAAACAATAAATATGAAACCCTTTTTAAATCTTTTGTTCATCTGTTTGTGCTTTCTTAAAGGAGAAGCGCAATTGTTTACAAAAGAGCGGTTGATTAACAATGAAAATTTTGACAAGGCAAAGCTCTCCTATGGTTATTACCTAGGATTCAACAATTACGACTTTAATATTGACTACAAAACTAATGTTCAGGACATACAAGTTATCAAGTCTACAGGCTTCAATGTGGGATTGATAGGCAATATTCGAATCAATGATTATTTTGACATTCGCCTAGAGCCAGGATTGGTCATGTCTAACCGAACTTTGAGCTACAGTGGAACCTATTTTGAGGGTCTTATTTACGAAGAAAAAGACCTTGAACGTGAATTGAAATCAACCTACATTCACATTCCATTGTTAATTAAAATTTCAACCAAACGTGTCGACAACATCAAACCCTTTGTTGTGGCGGGCATTTCTGCAGCCTTGAACTTGTCAAGCAATCAAGACAACCCCGATGACAACAGTCAAGGTGTTTTTAGGCTGACCAAAAACAATATTTTTTATGAACTAGGAATTGGAGTGGATATTTATCTCACATGGTTTAAGTTTACACCTTCACTGCGCGGTGTTTTTTCCATAAAAGACGAACACATTGAAGATTTTGATCCAAACAGCCCATGGACACGCAATATTGATCAAATGCAAACCCGAGGCGTTTTCATCAACTTCACCTTTCAATAGACCGTCTTTTAAATTCACTCAAAACAATGGCAGCCGCATTTGCGACATTCAAACTTTCAGTTTGTTTTAACAAACCAAATCGGGGAATTACAAGCCTTGTATTCAACTTTGAAGCTATCGCATCTGAAATCCCATTGGCTTCATTTCCCAAAACAACAACTCCAGAGCTTGGAAGTTCCATTTCATAAATTGAGGTTTTAGCATCCATAAAAGTACCCATTATATTCGATTGGGTGTCTAAAAATAATTCTAAATTCAAATAAATTATATTGACACGAGTGTGAGATCCCATGGCGGCCTGTACTGTCTTAGAATTGTAACAATCAACAGTCGTTGTATTGCATACCAAATCTTTAATTCCAAACCAATCGCAAAGCCGAATAATGGCTCCTAAATTCCCAGGATTGTTCAATTCATCCAGTGCCAAAATCAAGCCGTTGGAATTTACCTCAATGGGAGTTGGGATTTTAAAAACAGCCAATACTGTGTTTGGCGCCACAAGAGAACTGATTTTTTTTAACTCCTTTTCATCAATAATTGTAAGTTTTCCTTCAAAATGGGTATAGTTATTGTTTATTGAAAAAATTTCAACCAACTCATAATTAGAATCTAAAAATTCTTGAACAACCTTTGGCCCCTCAACTATAAAAAGTCCTTGTTTTAAACGCTGTTTTTTTTGCTTTAAACCTAGGATTCGTTTGGATTGGTTTTTAGTTAACATCTAAAAAATGTACATTTGGTTAATATTCTTTTTGAAAGTATAAATCTAAATTTTATTTGTGTCTTGTTGAAGCAAACGCTAAAAAAAATTACGGTCATCACTGTTGGAGCCTGTATACTCTCTGGGTGTGATGCGGTTAAAAGAATTCAAAAGAATGATTTCTTGCTTACCGAAAATACATTTACAGTCAATGGGAAAAATAATAAATCAGAAACACTTTCTAAACTTTCCTTTCAAAAAGTAAACAATAAGTTCCTTGGCGTTCCATTCAAACTCCACCTTTATAACTTGGCACGACCCAACAAAGACTCTCTTTACGAGAGATGGCTCAACAAACGGCCCAAGCGTAATCAACGTTATAAAAAACTTTTTTCTGAAAAACAAATGGGAAATATTAAAAAATCGTCACTGGGATTCAACCGCTGGTTGAAAAATACTGGTGAAATTCCTGAGATTTTAGATACACTCAAAATTAATAAAACAAAACTCAACTTAGAGCGGTACTATTTTTCAAAAGGGTGGTTTGATCGGACCGTGAACTATACTGTAGATACATTGTCCAAGCAAAGGGCTACTATAAAGTATCAAATTTTTACTGGAGCTCCGTATAAAATTGGTAATAAAAGTACAAAAATTGAAACCGCTGTTTTAGATTCAATATACGAAAAATCCAAAGCACTTTCATGGATTAAAAAAGCAGCACAATTTGACATGTCAAGCTTCGAAAAAGAACGCTCAAGAGTCTCTGTTAATTTTCGAAACTCAGGTATATACCATTTTTCACAAGATTACATCCGCTTTGAAAACGATACCATTGGAAAAGACCATTTAGTCGATGTAAAAATGAGTATTCAAAACAGAATTATTAGGAATGGTGACAGTTTATTCCAACAAGCCTTCAAGGTTTATAGAATTAAAGAAGTTAATATTTTTACCGATGCAAGTTTTGAAAATCGCAACAAACTGACTGCTATAAAATCGGCGTCATACAATGATTTTAATTTTTATTATTTCAAAAAATTAAAATACAAACCAAAGTCCATTTCAAATGTCGTTCAGATCGCAAAAGGAAATTTATACAGCGACTTAGACAAAACAAGGACCTATCGCTATTTGAATGCCCTTAATTCTTTTAAATATCCAAATATTGAATATTTAGAAAACGAAAAAGATACGACACTTACAGCAAATATTTATCTTAATCCAAAGAAAAAATACGGACTTGGATTTGATTTTAATGTCTCTCAAAGCAACATTCAAAAAATTGGCCTTTCGTTTACTTCAGGAGTTATTATAAGAAATGTTTTTAAGGGTGCCGAAACCCTTAAGGTCTCTGCTCTAGGAGCTATTGGTGCTTCTAAAGATGGTGCGAAATCTGAGGAGAGATTCTTTGATATCAATGAATTAGGTGCTGATATTGAACTTAATATTCCAAGAATGTTTTTTCCAATAAATACCGAAAAAATAATCCCTAAATATATGTTACCCACTACACAATTTGGGGTTGGGTTTACGGGTCAGAAGAACATAGGCCTAGACAAGCAAACTTTCAATGGACGCTTGCGATACAATTGGTTTCCAAAGAAAAGTACAACCAATACGCTTGATATTTTAAACCTTCAATATGTCAGGAATCTTAACCCCGGAAATTATTTTAATGTCTATCAAAATTCTTTCAATCGATTAGAAACAATTGCGTTAACCACATATCCAACTCCTGATGAGTTTTTAATACAAAGTAGTAATGGAACAAATCAACTTAACATTTATAGAGCAGATGATTTTATGACATTGGTGAACGCTGACGCTAATTTTCGAAACAGTAACAGCAATGATTATCGAACCGTTAGAAACATTCGGGAACGAAAAAACAGACTCATTCAAGACAACCTTATTTTAGCTAGTAACTTCAATTTAATAAAAGACAACCGAGAGAATGCATTTGATACTGATTTTTCAATCTTTAGATTAAGACTTGAATTAGCTGGAAACTTACTAAATGCAGCATCTGACCTTATTGGATTGTATAAAAACGAAAATGGGGAATTTGAAATTAACAATGTAGCATTTTCACAATACGTAAAAACAGAATTTGATTATATAAAATTGTGGGACATAGGACGAGAAAATGTTCTTGCACTTAGAACATTTGCTGGCGTAGCACTACCTCTGGGAAATTCTACTACCATCCCTTTTTCAAAAAGTTTTTTTGCTGGTGGATCCAATGACAACCGTGCATGGACAGCCTATAATTTAGGACCTGGTCGCTCGGATAATAATAACGAGTTTAATGAAGCAAACTTTAAAATAGCATTTAGTTTAGAACATCGATACAAGCTCTTTGGGAAGCTCAATGGTGCTTTTTTTATGGACGCAGGTAACATCTGGAATGTTTTGGACGATGTCAAAGATCCAAAGGCAATTTTTACGGGTTTCAAGTCTTTAGAAGACATTGCGGTTGGAGCTGGTATAGGGCTTCGCTATGATTTTGACTTTTTTATTTTGAGATTTGACACTGGTTTTAAAGCCTACAATCCTACCTATAACATGAGCAACCGTTGGTTCACAGATTTTAATTTTAGCAACGCTGTCTATAACATTGGTCTCAATTATCCTTTCTAAAATTAATTTAAAAAGATGAAAACGATTTCGTTTCAATTGGCTATGAATCATATTAGAAAATCTTAATTTATCGCAATAAATTTTAGTACTTTTGGCGCAAATAAAAAAACCAATGAGTCACTCAATCAAAGCCGGTGTTGCCACTGGAAAAGAAGTTCAAGAAATTTTTAAGCTTGCAAAACAAAAAAGTTTTGCTCTACCCGCTGTCAATGTAATAGGCTCTAACACCATAAACGCAGTCTTAGAAACAGCAAATAACCTAAATGCTCCCGTGATCATTCAATTCTCAAATGGGGGAGCACAATTCAACGCTGGAAAAGGACTGTCAAACGAAGATCAAAAAGCAGCCATTGCGGGTTCAGTAGCAGGAGCAAAACACGTTCACCAATTGGCAGAAGCCTATGGGGTGCCTGTGATTCTGCATACTGACCACTGTGCAAAAAAACTATTGCCTTGGATTGATGGTTTATTAGATGCCAGTGAAGCACATTTTGAGGCTACAGGAAAATCTCTTTACAGCTCACACATGATTGACCTTTCTGAGGAGCCCATTGAAGAAAATATTGAGATTTGTAAACAATATTTAGAAAGAATGTCCAAGATGGGTATGACACTTGAAATAGAACTGGGTATTACTGGTGGTGAGGAAGATGGTGTAGACAACAGCGACGTCGATGTGTCTAAACTCTACACCCAACCAGAAGAAGTAGCATACGCTTATGAAGAGTTGAGCAAAGTGAGTGATCAGTTTACAATTGCTGCTGCGTTTGGAAATGTACACGGCGTGTACAAGCCAGGAAATGTAAAATTGACGCCAAAAATTCTCAAAAACTCTCAAGAATTTATAACTGAAAAATTTGGCGTTGCTAAAAATCATATCGATTTTGTTTTTCATGGGGGCTCAGGATCATCTGTGGAAGAAATTAGAGAAGCCATCGGATACGGTGTTATAAAAATGAACATTGACACCGATCTTCAATATGCATTTATGACGGGAGTACGGGACGATTTTAAATTAAATGGAGATTATTTAGCGGCCCAGATTGGCAATCCTGATGGAGCAGATGTTCCAAATAAAAAACACTACGACCCAAGACGCTGGTTAAGACAAGCTGAACAAGCCTTTAGCAAGCGTTTGAAAAAGGCCTTTGAAGATTTAAACAATGTCGATACATTGTAAAAAAATATTCTTAGATTTGTTTTTCATTGTAACCATTTAGAACATTATGGCTTGGTTCAAAAGAACAGACAAAGGCATTCAGACCCCCACAGAAGCAAAGCGTGATACCCCCAAGGGACTCTGGTACAAATCTCCTACTGGAAAAATCATTGAGACTGAAGAATTAGAAAAGAATTTTTTTGTCAGCCCAGAGGACGGATACCACGTTCGGATTGGAAGTAATGAGTATTTCGGTATATTATTTGACGACAACAAATTCAAAGAACTAGACAAAAAAATCACGTCTAAAGACCCTTTGAAATTTTCCGACCAAAAAAAATACACCGACAGGCTAAAGGCGGCGCAAGATAAAACAATGCTTAAAGATGCCGTTCGCACAGCAGTTGGAAAATCCAAAGGAAAAGACTTGGTAATTGCCTGTATGGACTTTCGTTTTATAGGGGGTTCAATGGGAAGTGTTGTTGGAGAAAAAATTGCCCGTGCAGCGGATTATGCTTTGAAACACAAAACCCCATTTATGATCATTTCCAAATCTGGGGGCGCCCGTATGATGGAAGCCGCGTTGTCCCTAATGCAAATGGCCAAAACTTCTGCTAAATTGGCGCAATTGGCCGATGCCGGAATTCCTTATATTTCACTATGTACAGACCCAACAACAGGGGGTACTACCGCCTCTTTCGCAATGCTAGGAGACATCAATATTAGCGAACCTGGCGCGCTCATTGGCTTTGCAGGACCTCGTGTGGTTCGCGATACTACCGGAAAAGAACTGCCCGATGGGTTTCAAACAGCGGAGTTTGTGTTGGAACATGGGTTTTTAGACTTTATTACCCACCGTCAGGATCTTAAAAATCAAGTGAACAAATACATTGATTTGATCTCAAATCAAGAGCTCAGGCCATAAAATATCCAAAGCAAAGCTTCGTTTTATCGAAAATGTCTATATTTGCCCCTCAATTCTGAGAGCCAGAATTGTTTGCATAAAAATTATTTAAACAAATATTGGAATGTACTTAACAAAAAAGATTAAAGAAAATCTCTTTAAAAAACACGGTAAAGACGCAAAGGACACCGGATCTACGGAAGGCCAAATTGCATTGTTTACCCACCGAATCAATCACCTTACAGGACACTTAAAGCAAAATCGAAAAGATTTTAACACAGAAAGATCGCTTGTAAAGCTTGTAGGAAAACGCCGCTCATTGTTGGATTACCTTATGAAAAAAGACATCTTGAGATACCGTGCGATTGTAAAAGAATTAGGATTAAGAAAATAATACTAAAAGAGAGGCCTTATTCCTCTTTTTTACTTTTTGCGTATAATTTACGCCAACAAATAGAAGAAGCTAATTAAAGTTTTTCATTGGTCACACCACACAACAACAACACAACACCAATGTTTAATTAGAAAAATATAAAATGATTCCAAAAGTTTATAAAGAGGTCATTGACCTCGGAGATGGAAGAGAAATCTCCATTGAAACGGGAAAACTAGCCAAACAAGCCCATGGCTCTGTAGTAGTTCAATCCGGAAAATGTATGCTACTTTGTACAGTAGTATCCAATTACAAACAGTCAGATGTAGACTTTCTACCATTAACGGTGGATTACCGTGAAAAATTTGCCGCTGCAGGGCGTTACCCAGGCGGTTTTTTTAAACGTGAAGCACGTCCTAGTGATGGTGAGGTTTTAACCATGCGATTGGTAGACCGCGTACTGCGTCCACTCTTTCCAAAAGATTACCATTCAGAAACGCAGGTGATGATTCAATTGATGTCTCATGACAAGGATGTCATGCCAGATGCTATGGCAGGACTGGCCGCTTCTGCGGCCATACAGCTGTCAGATTTTCCTTTTGAATGCGCCATCTCTGAAGCCAGAGTAGGTCGCGTTAATGGAGAATTTGTCATTAACCCTACAAGAGCTCAACTTGCAGAATCCGATATCGATATGATGATTGGTGCCTCCGCAGATTCAGTGATGATGGTTGAAGGTGAGATGGATGAAATTTCTGAAGAAGAAATGGCAGAAGCCATTAAATTCGCACATGAAGCCATCAAAGTACAATGTGCAGCACAAGAAAAATTAGCCAAAGCTTTTGGCAAAAAAGAAGTGCGTGAATACGAACCAGAAAGACAGGATGAAGCACTTGAAAAGAAAGTGTACGACATGGCCTATGATAAGGTTTATGCTGTGGCCAAAGCTGGTTCTGCAAAGCACGAAAGAAGTGCTTCATTTTCTGAAATAAAAGAAGAAATCAAAGCCAGTTTTTCAGAGGAAGAGCAAGAAGAATTTGGAGATTTAATTTCCAAATACTACAGACAAGCTGAAAAAGCTGCGGTGAGAGATTTGACACTCAACGAAGGCTTGAGACTCGACGGGCGAAAGACCGATGAAATTAGACCTATTTGGTGTGAAGTCGATTACCTACCCTCAACACATGGATCTTCTATATTTACCCGTGGAGAAACCCAAGCATTGGCAACTGTCACTTTGGGAACTTCTAGAGATGCCAATCAAATAGATATGCCATCACATGAAGGAGAGGAGCGTTTTTATTTACACTACAACTTCCCTCCCTTCTGTACTGGAGAAGCCCGCCCAATACGCGGAACTTCAAGACGTGAAGTTGGACATGGAAATTTAGCACAACGTGCCCTCAAAGGAATGGTTCCTGAAGATTGTCCTTACACCGTTCGTGTGGTCAGTGAAGTTTTAGAAAGTAATGGATCGTCTTCTATGGCTACCGTTTGTTCTGGAACCATGGCACTCATGGACGCTGGGGTACAGTTAAAGAAACCTGTTTCAGGAATTGCAATGGGACTCATTTCAGATGCTGAAAGTGGCAAATATGCGGTCTTATCGGATATTTTAGGTGATGAAGACCACCTTGGCGATATGGACTTTAAAGTCACTGGAACATCAGATGGTATTACCGCCTGTCAAATGGATATCAAAGTGAAAGGACTTTCCTATGAAATATTGGTAAAAGCACTTCAACAAGCGCGTGACGGACGTTTACACATATTGGAAAAACTCACCGATACCATTTCAGCTCCAGCTGAAGATGTGAAACCACATGCACCAAAAATGGTAACGCGAATTATTCCTAATGAATTCATTGGTGCCCTTATTGGTCCTGGTGGAAAAGTCATTCAAGAACTTCAAAAAGAAACAGGAACGACCATTGTTATCAATGAAGATCCTGTTACTGAGGAAGGAATTGTTGAAATCCTCGGAACAGATCAAAATGGAATTGATACCGTTTTAGCAAAAATTGATTCCATTATGTTTAAGCCAGAAGTTGGCAGTGTTTACGAAGTTAAAGTAATTAAAATGCTCGACTTTGGAGCCGTTGTTGAATACATGGAAGCTCCAGGTAATGAAGTGTTACTTCACGTAAGTGAGCTGGCATGGGAACGCACCGAAAATGTTTCGGATGTTGTGAATATGGGCGATGTCTTTGACGTTAAATACTTTGGTGTTGATGCCCGAACTCGAAAAGACAAAGTGTCTCGCAAAGCATTACTTCCAAAACCAGAAGGTTATGTTGAGCGTCCACCTAGAGATCGAAATTCTAATAACAGAGGTAGAGACAATCGCAGAAATGATCGCAGATCTAGACGCGATTAATCACCTTTCTTATTAATCATTCATCTAAAAAAAGCCATTTTAAATAAAATGGCTTTTTTTTGTAACATTTAACAACTATTGAACGTATAATAAAGTGATACCAAAATAAACTGATAAGATAAAATTAGATTATGAGACAACTAAAAATTACAAAACAGGTTACCAACAGAGAAACTGCCTCTCTTGATAAGTACCTTCAAGAAATTGGAAAAGTCGATTTAATCACTGCCGATGAAGAAGTTGAATTGGCGCAGCGAATCAAAGCTGGAGACCAAATTGCCTTGGAAAAATTAACTAAAGCCAATCTTCGTTTTGTAGTTTCTGTTGCCAAACAATATCAAAATCAAGGTTTGACACTACCAGATTTAATTAATGAAGGAAATTTAGGACTCATTAAAGCCGCACAACGCTTTGATGAAACCCGTGGTTTTAAATTTATTTCCTACGCCGTTTGGTGGATTCGTCAATCTATCCTTCAAGCCTTAGCAGAGCAGTCAAGAATTGTGCGTTTACCTTTAAACAAAATTGGCTCAATAAACAAAATTAATAAGACCTATGCATTTTTAGAGCAGTCACATGAAAGACCTCCAAGCGCAGAAGAAATTGCCAAAGAATTAGATATGACTATAAATGATGTTAAAGAATCTATTAAAAATTCTGGCCGTCATGTATCTATGGACGCGCCTCTTGTTGAAGGGGAAGATTCTAATTTATACGACGTCTTACGTTCAGGAGAATCACCAAATCCAGATAAGGAACTTCTGCACGAATCTTTGAGAACAGAAATTGAGCGTGCCCTTGAAACTTTAACCCCAAGGGAGGCTGATGTGATCCGTTTGTATTTTGGTTTGGGAAATCAACATCCAATGACTTTAGAAGAAATTGGTGAAACCTTTGACCTTACAAGAGAGCGCGTACGTCAAATAAAAGAAAAAGCCATAAGACGCTTAAAGCATACTTCACGTAGTAAAATTTTAAAAACATATCTTGGATAAGAATTAAGCCCCCACTGTTTAGCGGGGGTTTATTTTTTGTCTATTTTTGTTTTAATAAACGATTCATATGAGTTCATTAATAGCCCCTTCAATATTAGCTGCAGATTTTGCAAACCTCCAAAAGGAAATAGAAATGGTTAATGTCAGTGAAGCAGATTGGTTTCACATTGACATAATGGATGGTGTATTCGTCCCCAATATATCTTTTGGTATGCCGGTTCTAAAAGCGATTTCAAAACACGCCAAAAAAACATTGGATGTCCATTTAATGATTATAAAGCCGGAACGTTATATCAAAATCTTTGCAGAGTTGGGAAGTGATATTTTAACCGTTCATTACGAAGCTTGTAAAGATTTAAAATCAACCTTGAAAGCCATAAAAAAAGAGGGAATGAAAACTGGGGTTGCCATAAATCCAGAGACGGATATAGCAGTCTTAAATCCGTTTATAGATGAGATTGATCTAGTTTGTTTAATGAGTGTACATCCTGGTTTTGGAGGCCAAAGTTTTATAAAGGGCACTTACGAAAAAGTAAAACAATTAAAAGCACTAGTTCAAGAAAAAGAAACCGATACAATAATTGAAGTCGACGGTGGTGTTACTTCCTGCAATGCAAAAAAATTAACAGAGTTGGGCGCCGATGTTTTGGTGGCTGGAAGTTTTGTTTTTAAAAGTATAAATCCTTCAATTACGATTGCTGAATTAAAGCAAATTACAACGTAATTTTGAGTTTCTTGGCAATTAAATTAAAACCCTAAGCCAATAAAATAGCCAATCGCATAAGACTTTGAAGATTTCTTGAATAGTATTTTAATAGCTTTATCTATTTAACTCATATACCAAACAATATGGTTGAATCTGAACTGTTATTTTTAATCAAATCCAAACATCATTATTTGCGGTTAAATTTGATATGAAAGTTCCAGTGTTGATTACACCTCTTGGCTCAATAATCAATACTTTTGCTTCCTCTTTAACAAAAGGCTTATGATTCATACCCTTTGAGATAACAATCATTTCTCCGGAATTAATTGTCTCAACTCTATTATCGATTTCGATATAGATGGTGCCTTCAATTACAATAAAAGCCTCATCAGTATCCTCATGCTTATGTTTTATAAATTCATTTTTAAACTTAGTTAACTTAAATTGATAATCGTTTAATTCGGCAATTACTTTTGGGCTCCAATAATCTGAAATCTTAATAAACTTTTGTTTAAAATTAATTTTTTTATTTTTCATAATCAGTATTATATATCATTTTATTTTGATTTAAAATGATCTCATTTAACGATTAAATGTAAAAAAGTGACTAGAAGAAAACCAAAACAAAATTACTCGATTAATGTATTTAATAAAAATAAAAAAATATTGATGAAAATAAATTATTATTCTTGGGAATAATCTGTAATTCAAAATTGTAAAAGTTCGAACTTATCAAAAATTTTGTAGATGATTTTAAATTTTCGCTCCACTTACTAAAAAAAATCTAGAATATTATAGCCTGTTAATTGCAATATTCTGCAATATAGCCATCTAATTCATCTTCTGAATTTATGTCTAATGTTTGTGTTTGTTGATTATTTTCTGAGTAATATTCTACAGTAATAGGGAATTCAAGTTCAAAATCAAACTCACAATCATCAAGATTATTACAGTTTTCTGAGTACCACTGTTCAATATATTCCAAAAGCGCTTCTTCACTATTTATTGTAATAGCATCACCATTTGAATTCAGTAAATTTATAGGGTAAACTAAATCAAAGCAATCGTTTTCAAGTAAACCATCATCGTGTTCTCCATCAGTATCACAATCTTCCAAAAGGTCATTTTCACTAAAGCCATCAATACCTGCATAACAATCATTAGGATAAACTAAAACTATTGTTTCCCCTTGGGCGTCAGTTATTTCTACACATACAGGATTATAAATTTCATAACAAATATTTTCCTCATCCAAGTCAAAATCACAATCATCTAACAAGTTACCAAAGGCTTCTTCATTTTGAATCGTTATTATTTCAATAGTGTGCGTTTCGTCATTAAATACCAAAATATTAAACGGGTAAATTATATCCACTATGTTGGGGCTATCATAAGATTCAATTAACAAATCAACTAATTCTTCAATAGAGTTTATTGTTCTTATTGTGTTGTTACTCATTTGAAAATCAATAGGAAATACAAATTCAAAACAAAAATCTACAGCCATATTTCCACTTGTACTTTGACTTTCGTCTGCGTCACCATTTGTATTATACCGAGCCATCAAGTCTAACATAGTTATCATTACTTCGTTGGTTTCCTCTTCCTGAACAATATTATCACTATCGTTACATGTAATAAATGATAATGCTAGACACATTAAAAATAATAAGCTAATTTTTAGTTTTTGTAATCTCATTTTTTTAATTATTAATTATTTAGGAATAAATTTAAATTTGCTATAAAGTTTATTCCAGAAAATTACACATTTCTTTTAAGTAAAATATAAAAAAAATTAAAAAAAACAGGTTAATTGAATATGTCAAAATAGACAGTCCTTTATGAACTGAACCAAACTTATAAAGTTTGGACTTTTTGAATGTAATAAGTTATTTATACTCAAAAAAACTCCGAAAATAATTTATTATTCTATTGTATATTTATGAGCCAGATCTTAAATAGTTCTAACTTTTTAATTGGTATTGTTGAACTATTAGAATTAAATTAAAAATCACCTTCCACCGCTTAATATCCTCAGTCTTTTAAATTTTGTTGTGGCTATAAAAAGAAGGTAAACAAAAGAAAACGAAATAAGAATTTGTAGAAATACTTTCAACAACATATTATCTATTAACGGATTTAAAAAAGGATATGAGACCACCATTACCGGAGAATGATAAAGATGTAGCAAATAAGAATATCTTCCGGTGTTATAAAAATTAAATTCAAAGTCTATAACTAAAATAAAAATTAAAAAGGAAATTGGAAATTTTAAATAACCTGGTAAAAAAAATAAAATTAAGATTAAGACAACAAATGTTATTGAAATCAATAAATTTTTATTAATTGATTTTTTAAAATGACCGAAAAGTAATCCAGTAATGAATAATACTGCTATATCCAGTCTTAACAATAGCGTTCCGAATAAAATCATAGGTACCAATATAATTAAGGATTTAAATTCTTTATGTGAGATCAAAGAAATAATGGAAAATATAATAAGTATATCTCTAATAAAATAAGTCGGAGGATTAATTGGAGGACTGTTAAGAGAGAAAATTCCTTCTAAAATTAATGAGCTATCTAACGATAATCTGTTTAAGGGGTTATAACCTAGAAGAGAAGTTGTTAAAAACACAATAATCAAAACACTTATATTTGCAATTAAATACGGCACTAAAAGGGTCTTTATTTTTTTAATAAAGATCTTTTTTTTTAATGATACCGTATAATATAAATATCCTGAGACTATGGATAATATAGCTGTCCCAAAAGTTGGTAGTTTTTCAACTACAAAAAAAACATAACCACTTTGTAAATCATGTCTTGTATGAGCAAATGTTATTAGAATTACAGCTACTAGTCTGATTAATTCTATACTTGAATTCATTATTTTTTTATATGGAGATAATCAAAACTAATTTCAATCATCAAAAATATTTTTAAAGCTAATTTATTTGAAACTGGTTTCAAAAAAGGGTGTAGATAATAAATATTGGTAAAAATAATTTATTGTTCTTGAGCACAATTTGATACCCACTTTTTTTAACATTTTTGTCAAGTTTTAGAGTGATAACCATACCCAAATGTATTAAAAAATCACAATGGGTGCAAGTGTAGGTGCAAGTGAAGTATAAAAAAGGGAACTACATTTAAGCAATTCCCATCTTGTGACCCAAACTTACAAGAGTTCGAACTTATTAAAAGATTTTCAAAGCCTTAGCAAATTGAATAAAGATTGTTTATTGGGCTAACTTAATAAAGTTATTTCTACCTGCAATTGAATTAGACCCACCCAAGTACAGATAGTCTTGAAACATAGTTATGGTTCTATAAACTCCATCACCTACAATATCAAAATCGGAAAGGTTATAAAGTAAACTTTCCCAAGAATTACCATTATATACTGCAATTCTTTCATAATCTAAACCATTCCAATTACCATAGTAAAAAGAGGCATAAAGTTGGTTATTAAAAACTTTGAGTTCGTAGGGTTCGTAAGGCCAATTCCCAAATGATGACCAATTAGTACCATCAAATTTCGCAATGTTTTGAGCAACAACTCCACCAATTGTTTCAAAATTACCACCTATAATTAGATTATTATTAAATTCTGTGATAGTTAGGATCTCTGGATCACTTAAAGATTGACCTGCAACATTTACCCAGTCCAGCCAAGTATATAATATACCATTATCCAATGCTTCAAAAGTATCTAATTTATACAAACCTCCTTCTAATGAATTGTATGATCCTTTGAGTGTTGCATAAAGCTCTCCATTGTAGGATTTGAGTACTCCGTGATAGTTATTTTGTGAACCATAGTCATAATTTTGCCATGAATTACCATCAAAGCTTAATAATTCAAATCTGCCGCCATCCCAACTAGATTGTTGATTGGTGTTTATGAATGCAAATAACTTATTATCATGAACAGTCCATTGTTCATATTTTTTTTCTCCTACAAATACACCTCCAGAATTTCCGAAAGCTTTTTTTGAGTATAACGGCTTATTAATAACAGGAGCATCAATATAAGCCTGGTAATTTAATTGTTCCCATGTCAGGAAATTACCATCCCAACTATAAATTCTATTGCAATCCCAACATTGATATTCATTTGTATTACTTTGTTCATTTTCTTGAACTTGAATATAAAGTTTTTGTTGAAAAACAATCATATCTTCAACAGGTGAATCAAGCTGACCAATAGAAGACCAATTAGCACCATCCCATTTTGCTAAATATTTGATTATTTGACCACCAATAACCTGGAAATTACCTCCAACATATAGTTCACCATTGAATTCAATCATTTTTGAAACAGTGGCGCTTACTAAAGAAGAATTAGAGTCTGAATATTCTCTTTGAGGATTACCAAGATTACTGCCAGGAATCCATTCATTTAAGACTATAGGATTCGGATCGTTATTGTTGTTTGTGTTATTATCATCACAATTACAATCATCTGAACAAGTAAATAAAATTAATGTAGAAAGTAGAAATAGTTTTTTCATTGATGAATTTTTTAAATCTAAATATAATAAATTATTCAGAAAATGTAACGCAAAAAAATATCCCCAAAAACAATAAATTATTCTTGGGGATAACTGTGACTGCGACAGGAGTCGAACCTACAACCGCTGGAGCCGAAATCCAGTGCTCTATCCAATTGAGCTACGCAGCCATTATATATTTTATTACATCAAATGTTTTTTAACAAATGTAGAAATTGTTTTGCCATCGGTCTTACCGGCCAATTCTTTACTAAGTGAGCCCATTACTTTACCCATATCTTTCATACCTTCCGCGCCTAGTTTTTGAATGGCAATCAAAACTGCTTTTTCAACAGCTTCCTCGGAGATCATTTCAGGTAAAAATTGACTGATAATTTCCGCTTCCGATATTTCTGGAGCGGACAAGTCTGGACGGTTCTGCTGGCTGAAAATTTCCGCACTATCGCGACGCTGTTTGACCAACTTCTGAAGCAGTTTTACCTCATCCGCTTCAGAAATATTGCCCTTTGAACCACTTTCAGTTTGGGCCAAAAGAATGGCTGATTTTACAGATCTCAAGGCCCTAAGCGCCAAAGTGTCTTTTGATTTCATAGCGGCTTTCATGGCCGTCATAATAGAATCATTTAAGCTCATCGTTAATTGTTTTTGGTTAACGAATATAGTTAAATATTCATTTATAGATTATAACGCAAAAAAAAACCTGAAAAAATTTTCAGGTTTTTTTCGGATTTTAGGAAATCCTCGACTAATCCACGTTATCGTGTAAAAAAGAATTATTGGAGCGTACTTGTATATCTTCATTTTCATCTGATGTAACAGAAGTTCTTGAAACCTGATTTTCAATATCTTGTGGGCCATCACTCAATTCAATTCCTTGGCGTTTATAAGCAGGCTCATTTTCAAATTCTTCAATTTTAGAAGCATTGAATTTATAATTGAAAACTTTCATTTTTTGACGGCGGTCATCAGCGCGATCTCTTAAGGTTTTAGAAATGGGACTCTCAAAAGGGTTAGTAATCTCATTGGGCTCAGAAGTAACTTTACGGTCTTTGAGTGTCACTTTGGTAAGAACCATTTCTTCCACTATCACATCCTCTGGGGAATCTGTTGTCTTTTCAATCGATGGATCATATTTTTTATTTGTTTGTTGTATAACAATGTGATCGTCAAGGGTGTAGGTCTCTTCACCAACTCCCAATACTTCTGAAACAGCGACCAATTCAATAAAATCATCAACTTCAATGTTATTAACATTGTCTTCCAATTGAAAAATTTCAACATCTTCCTCCAAAGAGTTAATTGCTTTAGCATTGGAAATTGGTAAATCAAATGTCAAACTTGTCTGATCATCGTTTGCAATCGCATCAGAAACTTCAGCTTCCGGTTCAATCGTATTAATAATAAATTCTTCATCATCTGAATTGTAAAGTACATCCTCAAAATCTACTTCGATTTCTTTTAGCATCTCTGTCGTTGGAATCAAATCCATTAGTTGTTCTGAATCTTCTATTGATAGCTCTTCAGTATCATTTTCTAAATCATAAAGAATTATTGCTTTCTCTTCAGCATCTAAAATATTCTTTTGAGTTGTTTCAAAGTCTAGAGTTGTTAAATCATGTTCCATGGTTTGCTCATCTTCAAGAGCATGTACCACTATTGAAGGCTCAACATTTGTAATTTCATTTTGCTGATGGGTATCAAACCCTGTTGCGATAACAGTAACAGAAATGGCTTCCGCGTGAGCCTGATCCTCACCAACTCCCATAATAATATTAGCACCATGTCCTGCCTCGGCTTGTATGTAATCGTTGATTTCACCGATTTCATCAATGGTTATTTCTTTAGAACCAGAAACAATTAAGAGTAGTACATTTTTGGCGCCCGTAATTTTGTTGTCATTTAATAAAGGTGAGTCCAAAGCATTTGTTATTGCCTTTTTTGCACGATTTTCTCCAAAAGCAGTAGACGCTCCCATAATGGCGGTTCCACTAGAACTCAGTACTGTTTTGGCGTCCCTTAAATCAATGTTTTGGGTGTAGTGGTGCGTTATGACTTCAGCAATTCCACGAGCAGCTGTGGATAGCACTTCATCAGCCTTTGAAAACCCAGCTTTAAAGCCAAGGTTTCCATAAACTTCACGCAACTTATTGTTGTTTATAATAACCAAAGAATCCACGGTTTTTCTAAACTTCTCAATGCCTTTGTGTGCTTGATTGATTCTTATTTTCCCTTCAAACTGAAAAGGCATGGTGACAATTCCAACCGTTAAAATGTCCATATCCATAGCCATTTTCGCAATGATTGGTGCAGCCCCGGTTCCGGTACCACCACCCATGCCAGCAGTAATAAAAACCATTTTGGTATTAGTTGTTAACATGGTACGGATGTCCTCTAAACTCTCTATAGCTGCTTTTTCACCTATCTCAGGATTTGCACCCGCACCAAGACCCTCTGTAAGATTGACACCCAACTGTATTTTATTGGGCACACCGCTATTATTTAGAGCTTGAGAATCGGTATTACAAATGACAAAATCGACGCCATTGATGCCTTGTTTAAACATGTGATTGATCGCATTGCTGCCGCCACCTCCTACGCCAATTACTTTAATGACATTTGATTGGTTTTTTGGTAAATCGAAATGGATTCCAAAATCATTACTACTGCTCATATTTTTTAATTTAATTGTTGATTATTCTGCATTTTCTAAAAATTCTTTTACGCGCTCAGTTAGTTTCTCCAAAAATCCTTTGGAACGTACCGGAGGCGGATCTTTTGTTGTGTCAGTTGATTCTTTACCTGTATTTGGGCTTGACTCTGCCACAGGTTGTTGTTTATCTTGACGTTGCAAACCATCTAAAACCAACCCAACAGCAGTAGCATACAATGGACTTGTAATATCACTATCACTGTCACCTGCCAAATGTTCATTGGGGTAACCCACACGGGTGTCCATTCCAGTAATGTACTCCACCAACTGCTTTAAATGGTTGAGTTGACTGCCGCCACCTGTCAGTACAATTCCTGCAATTAATTTTTTCTTTTGCTCTTCGTGGCCGTAATTTTTAATTTCTACATACACTTGTTCAATGATCTCAACCACTCTGGCATGAATGATTTTAGATAAATTCTTAAGCGTTATCTCTTTGGGATCTCTACCGCGAAGGCCAGGAATGGAAACAATTTCGTTGTCTTTATTCTCGCCAGGCCAAGCCGAACCAAATTTTATTTTTAAAAGCTCTGCTTGTTTTTCAATAATGGAACAACCTTCTTTAATGTCTTCAGTGATAACATTACCTCCAAATGGGATGACCGCTGTATGTCGAATGATACCATCTTTAAACACCGCTAGATCGGTGGTTCCGCCACCAATATCAATCAACGCAACCCCCGCCTCTTTTTCTTCTTGACTGAGGACTGCTTTGGCAGAAGCCAAAGGTTCCAAGGTAATCCCTTCCAAGCTCAAACCCGCCGTTTGAATGCAACGACCAATGTTACGAATAGATGAAACTTGTCCTACAACTACATGAAAGTTTGCTTCGAGTCTTTCCCCATACATACCTATAGGTTCTTTAATTTCTGCCTGCCCGTCCACTTTAAAATCCTGAGGCAAGACATGAATGATTTCTTCACCTGGTAACATCACTAACTTATGAACTTGATTAATCAAGCGATCAATGTCTTCTTCATCGATGACTTGTTCTGCATTGGCCCTTATTATATAATCGCTGTGCTGTAAACTTCGTATGTGTTGCCCAGCAATACCAACGGTCACCCCTGAAATTTTAATATCGGTTGCGGCTTCTGCTTGGGAAACAGCTTGTTGAATGGATTGAATGGTTTGTGTGATGTTGTTTACCACTCCTCTGTGAACCCCCAGACTTTTTGATTTTCCAACACCAACCGTTTCTAATTTACCGTACTGGTTTTTACGCCCAATCATGGCTACAATTTTTGTGGTTCCAATGTCTAAGCCTACGGCTGTATTTTGAGTCTCCATATTTTATTTATTTAATCCCAACAACTTGTTGGTTGAATTTTAAATTCACCTGTTTATAGTCTTTTAGTAAACTGTCCTTTTTAGCCTTTTGGTAAAAGGCCTTAAAGTTTATTATTTTTTGATCTAATCGATTAATGTCTCCAATAAGAATTTCAAACGAACAATCTCTTGTGCGCATGGAAATTTGATTTTGAGCATCAATTATAAGGTCTGTGGCATACAATTTTAAAAAGGCATCGTTTTCAATGGCCATTAGCATCTGATAAATAATTTCAATATTAGAATTTGTAACGTTTCCATGCACAAACAAAACACGTGCAGTGTAAGCGTCTGAGAGTGGCATTGGCTGTCCTTGTCGATCAATGTAAAATGAAGGATCAGATACCACTCTGGCCAAAGGTTTGCGTTGATCAATATCTATCTTTAGGACTCCATCAACTGTCAAATAAACCTCTGCTATTTCAATCATTTCATGAGAAGAAATAGTAGATTCTAGGGCTTTTAAATCCAAAACATCTTTAGTCACACATTCTATATATTCTTGCTCTTGGATCAACATTTTGTCAACGTTTGATGGAGCTATAAAAAGAGAATTTTCTCCCTTAAAATGAATATTTATGCTCTCTGGTGTCCTGGCGTTGTTTCGTACCGAAGAAAATGCAAATAAAAACACCACTAACAGTAGCATAAAGATTCCTTTGATATAATTCAAATATTTACGCATACATCAAATTTTTAGTTAGTGGTTCAACTTCATGACCAATATCGCCAGCACCCATGGTAATTAAAATGGGATTCCCTATAGATGTAATGGCTGGTGCCAAATTTGATTTTTGAACTAACTGTTTTATTTGGGTAGTAATTTTTTGCAATAACAAATCCGATGTGACTCCATCGATAGGTGTTTCTCGTGCTGGGTATATGTCCAACAATAAAACCGCATCAAATTTTGAAAGAGAAACTGCGAAATCTTCAGCAAAATCTAAAGTTCTGCTATATAAATGAGGCTGAAAAACAGCCGTTACTTTTTTCTGTGGATACATTTCTCTGACCGCTTCCCAAACCGCATCTATTTCTTTGGGGTGGTGGGCATAATCATCAATAAAAACAAAAGATTCAGTTTTAATTCTATAGCTAAACCGGCGTTCTACACCCTTGTAGGTTTTTAAAGCTGCTCTTAATTTTAAAGGATTACAACCACTAGCTAAGGCCATTGCGAGCGCAGCCACAGCATTAGAAAGATTATGTTTGCCAGGCATGAAAAATTTAAGATTTTTTATGGTCTGTACTGGCGTTCTCAAATCAAATTCATAACCCCCATTATCAATTTTTAGATTAATAGCTGTATAATCTGCAGGTACTTCAACCGAATAGGTAATACCAGCCATCGGAACACTCTCGTGAACAAATAATTTATCAGATGAAGGCAAAAGATTAGAAAATGCTTGAAATGCATTTATGAGATTAGCTTTTGTCCCATAAATGTCTAAATGATCTGCATCAATAGATGTAATACAGGCCAAATGGGGTTTCAATGACAGAAATGAACGGTCAAATTCATCAGCTTCAACTACGGTAATCGCACTCCCATTTTGAATTAAATTAGATTTATAATTTTCAGAAATTCCACCCAAAAAAGCTGTGACTTTCTGATCACACTCAAACATCAAATGCCCCAAAATACTGGTTGTTGTTGTTTTTCCATGGGTTCCACCAACGGCCAAGCACTTGGTGTTGTTTGTGATTAATCCAAGTGCCTCAGCACGTTTGATAACTTTAAAATCTCTTGATTTAAAGGTATTTAATAGAATATTTGTTTGGGGAATTGCAGGTGTGGTAATGACCAATGTTTTGTCAGGGTTTAAATAGGCATCTTTGATGGATTCAAAAGTATCATTGAATGCTATTTTAATACCCAAAGATTCTAATGATGCTGTGCTAGCGCTGGGTGTTTTATCGTAGCCTGAGACCTGTTTTTGTTGCGCATGAAAATACTTTGCAAGAGCACTCATTCCGATGCCTCCGATGCCAATAAAGTATATATTTTCAAAAGATTTTATATTCATGCGCCTAATAGTATTTCGATTTCATTTACAATTGCTTCAGTAGCCGAAGCCTTTGCTAATTTTTGAATGTTATTTTTTAATTTATTCTGAATTGTTTCTGACTTCAAAAGTTCTGAAAATTTAGATTCAAATTCTTCATCCAATTTTGATTCTTCAATTAAAATGGCAGCTTCATTTTGAGAAATTGCTTGGGCATTTTTAGTTTGGTGGTCTTCAGCAACATTTGGTGAAGGAATGAAAACCACAGGCTTGCCCACCACGCACAATTCAGAGACAGAACTCGCACCCGCTCTCGATATAATGAAATCAGCTGCTGCATAAGCATAATCCATTTGTTTTATAAATGACAACACTTGAACTTTTGGAATAGATTCATGATGCTTATAATCCTCAAAATACAAAGCACCACATTGCCAAATAACTTGAACGTTTTGTACATTAAAGTATGGCAGTTTTTCTAAGATCAGTTGATTAACGCTACGCGCCCCCAAACTTCCACCCAAAACCAAAAGGGTTTTTCGATCCGGAATCAGTTTAAAAAAGTCTTTTGCTGCAGCAGTTTTTTGATTCAAGTTCAATAAATCTTGACGCACTGGATTGCCTGTAATTTTAATTTTATTTTTTGGGAAAAACCTAGATAGGCCCTCATAGGCAACACAAATGGTGTTTGCCTTTTTGCTCAAAAGTTTATTGGTAACTCCAGGGAAAGAGTTCTGTTCCTGAATAAGTGTGGGAATACTAAACATGGAGGCCATATATAATACAGGACCACTGGCAAAACCGCCGGTTCCGATTACTATATTGGGTTTAAATTTCTTTAGTATTAAAATGGATTGCAGTATACTTACAATTAATTTAAATGGAAATAACAAGTTTCTGAATTTTTGATTTCTATGGAACCCTGAAATCCATAACCCGACAATAGAGAAGCCCGCAGCGGGAACTTTTTCCATTTCCATTTTTCCCTTCGCACCTACAAATAAAAACTTCGTTTTTGGAAAACGCAATTTAAGCCCGTTGGCAAGAGCAATTGCAGGATAAATATGTCCCCCTGTACCACCGCCTGATATGATAACTCTTTGGTTTCTCATGATAAAGTTTCGCTTAAAATGTCTAAAGGATGTTGTACTTCTCCTTGTTCATTCCTAATCTCTTCTCTTTTAGAACTGACACTTAAAATAATTCCAATAGCCAAACAAGTTACCCATATAGAAGTACCTCCACTGCTAATTAGGGGTAGCGTCTGACCAGTCACTGGAAACAACTCAACAGCAACGCCCATATTTATAAGAGCCTGAAAAACAATGGGTAAACCAGCACCAATCGATAACAACTTACCAAAAACAGAATCAGCCTTCTGTGCGACAATGACAATCCTAAATAGAAATAAAAGATAAAGCGTGAGTAAAAAGAGTCCTCCTAACAACCCATATTCCTCAATTATAACGGCAAAAATAAAATCTGAGGAGGATTGGGGTAAAAAGTTTTTCTGAACACTTTTGCCAGGGCCAAGTCCATAAAGACTGCCAGATGCAATGGCAATTTTTGCCTTTTCAATTTGATAATCTTCGGTAGTATCTTCATTATCCATAAAATTTTCAATGCGACTGGTCCATGTATCTACCCGGTTTGGCATGGCTTCAGGAAATGCTTTTGCTATAAGAATAAAAAAGATAAACAGAACAATTCCCAAGCCTGCAACAGCTCCTAAATATTTTAGTGGATAGCCTCCTAAAAAGGCCAAAACCATTAGCATTGAAAATATAATAAATGCCGTTGATAAATTAGCTGGTAGGATCAATATCAAAACAGAAAAAATAGGAATCCAAAGTGGTATTATAGAAGCTTTAAAAGACACCTCTTTATCGTGGATTTTAGTCAGATAGCGCGCAACAAAAACCATTAAAACCAAAGCTGCCAAGGTGGAAGGCTGAAAAGTAAATCCAACAAATGGAACCCGAATCCAACGGCTAGCATTTGCACCATCTATGGTGCTACCTTGAAGAAGTGTAACCAGCAATAAAATTAGAATGACCGGGAACATTACCATGGAAAGGCCTTTGAAGTAGCGATATGGAATTTTATGAATTCCATAAATAATAGAAAAGCCTAAAAATAAATGTACAAAATGCTTGATAAAATAGCCAAAAGTCTGTCCGTCACCTCCTGTATAAGCAAGATTACTTGCAGCACTGTATACAGGTAAAAATGAGAAAATAGCCAAGAGTGCCACAATGGCCCAAATCATGCGATCTCCTTTTATTTTATTGGCGTGTGCTTTCATTTACAATTCTCTTACAGCAGTTTTAAATTGCTTCCCCCTGTCTTCATAATTTTTAAATAAATCAAAACTTGCGCAGGCTGGTGACAACAATACATTATCTCCAGCAGATGCGACTTTATAAGCAATCTTGACGGCTTCAGACATGAATTGTGTTTCAATGATGACATCAACCATAGATTCAAAATTCTCAAAAAGTCTATCATTGTGTGTCCCCAAACAAATAATGGCTTTTACTTTTTCATTCACAAAGGGGTACAAAACGCTGTAATCGTTGCCTTTATCAACACCGCCTACAATCCAAACCGTAGGTGCGTTCATGCTTTCAAGAGCAAAATAAGTAGCGTTTACATTGGTGGCTTTAGAATCGTTGATGTAGTGTACTTTATTAATTTTAAGTACATTTTCCAAGCGGTGTTCCGCGCCTTGAAAACACTCCAAACTCTCACGGATTGTCTCTTTACGAATTTTAAGTAAATGCGCGGCAGTAGCAGCTGCCATGGCATTTTTTATATTGTGCTTTCCTTCCAAAGCTAAGTTTGATGTTGGCATATGGATTGTGTTTTTATTATTGATTATTGTTATTTTTTTATCTTTATAAAAGGCCCCTCTTTCTACAGATTTTTTTATTGAAAAAGGCATTAAAATGGATTGAATTTTATGAGTCTTCATATAAGCATCAATGACGGGATCATCGGCGTCATAGATTAAATAATCAGTTGGCGATTGATTCATCACAATTCTAAATTTTGAAGCTATATAGTTTTCAAAATTATTATCATATCGATCTAAATGATCTGGTGTTATGTTGGTAATGATAGCGATATTCGGTCTAAAATTATTGATACCATCTAACTGAAAACTACTCAATTCCAACACAAAATAATCTGGATTCTTATTGATTTCTTTCGCAAAACTATCCCCAATATTTCCAGCCATCACCGCCTCTATTTTGGCATGTTTTAAAATGTTATGAACCATCATTGTTGTTGTAGTTTTTCCATTGCTCCCAGTTACGCCAATTATTTTGGAGTCTGTAAATTCCGCGGCAAATTCAATTTCCGATACGACTGAAATACCCTTTGTTAATAATTGTTTAACAATGGGTACTGTCTCTGGAATGCCGGGGCTTTTCATCACGACATCTGCCTTTAATATTTTTGAAGTAGTATGCTGCCCTTCTTCCCATTCAATTTCATAATGTTTAAGAACGTCCTTGTACTCTTTTTGGATGCTTCCAAAATCTGAAACAAACACCTGGAACCCTTTTGCTTTGCCAAGCTGTGCAGTTCCAACACCACTTTCGCCACCCCCAAGAATTACCAATCGCTTCATTTATCTGATTTTAAGTGTAACAATGGTGAGAATGGCCAATAGAATTCCAACAATCCAAAACCGAGTAACGATTTTACTTTCGTGATATCCTAACTTTTGATAATGATGGTGAAGTGGAGACATCTTAAAAATTCGACGTCCTGCTCCGTATTTTTTCTTGGAATATTTAAAGTAGCTAACTTGCAATACAACAGATAAGTTTTCCATTAAGAAGATTCCACACAACAAAGGAATCAACCACTCTTTGCGTACAGCAATGGCAATTACGGCTATAATACCTCCTATGGTTAAACTCCCTGTATCGCCCATAAAGACTTGTGCTGGATAGGTGTTGTACCACAAAAAGCCAATCAGAGCACCTACAAAAGCAGCAAGGAAAATTGTAATTTCCTCTACCCTTGGAATGTACATAATGTTCAAATAATCGGAGAAAATAATGTTACCTGAAACCCATGCAAAAATACCAAGCGTAAGTGCAATAATGGCCGAAGTGCCAGCTGCCAATCCATCGATACCATCTGTTAGATTGGCACCATTGGAGACCGCAGCAATGATAAAAATGGCAATCAATACAAATACAATCCAGGCATAAGATTCAAGACTTGGATGTATCCAAGTGATTAGGTCTGCATAATCAAACTCATTATCCTTAACAAAAGGAATGGTTGTTTTTGTGGATTTACTTTCTGGATAAAACTGAATTGCCTGAGTGGTTGTTTGTGATACTGATGCAATCATGTCAGAGGGGATTTTCTCTTTAATGGTGACTTCTGAATGAAAAAACAACGTAAGTCCAACGATGAGACCCAATCCAATTTGTCCAATGATTTTGAATTTACCTTTAAGTCCTTCCTTGTCGTTTTTGAATTTTTTAATATAGTCATCTATGAAGCCAATGACCCCCATCCATAATGTGGTAACCAATAACAAAATGATATAAATATTATGCAATTTTGCTACCAAAAGAACCGGCATGACCGTAGCTAAAATTATGATAAAGCCCCCCATAGTCGGCGTTCCCGCTTTTTCCTTTTGGCCTTCAAGACCCAAATCTCGAATGGTTTCACCAACTTGTTTTCTTTGAAGAAAATTAATAATGCGCTTACCAAAAAGGGTGGAGATAGATAATGATAAAATAACTGCAAATGCAGCTCTAAATGTCAAAAATCCAAATAGAGAGGCTCCTGGCATTTGGTATTCATTTTCTAAATATTTGAATAGATAGTACAGCATCTTATTTTTGCAATTGATTTAAATAGTTTTGTGTGACTTCAAAATCACTAAAGTGAGTTCTTTCACCATTTATTTCTTGATAAGTTTCATGACCTTTCCCGGCTACCAATATGATGTCTTTGGAAGTCGCAAGTTGACAAGCGATTTTAAGCGCTTGATCTCGATTGGTAATGGAAATAATCTTATTGTAATTTTGAGCCTCAACGCCTTGCTCAATCTCATAAATAATGGTATTAGGGTCTTCTGAACGTGGATTATCGCTTGTGAAAATAACTTTATCACTTAGTGCAGAAGCTATGTATCCCATCATTGAACGCTTGGTCTTATCACGATCACCACCACATCCGAAAACCGTGATAAGTGTCTCGTTTTTGGTTCTAATTTCATTGATGGTTAATAAGATATTCTTCAAAGCATCAGGTGTGTGTGCATAGTCAATAATGACTGTGATATTGGAGTGAGTAACAAAAAACTCAAAGCGACCACTAACACTTTCTAAATTGCTCATTAACCTTAACACCTCATTAGACTCCAAACCTAAAATATCGGCACAACCAAAAATGGCAGCCAAATTATAAGCATTGAAGGCCCCAATTAACCGCGTCCAAATATCGGAATCATTGATTTTTAATAGCAAACCCTTAAATTGATTTTCGATTATATTAACTCTATAATCAGAGTAATTTTTTGAAGAATAAGTATATATTTTTGCATTGGTATTTTGAACCATAATTTGGCCATTTTTGTCATCCTTATTGATCAATGCGAATGCTGTTTTCGGAAGCTGGTCAAAAAATGATTTCTTAACATCTCTATATGCCGCAAAAGTTTTATGGTAATCTAAGTGATCATGTGATAGATTAGTGAAAATTCCGCCCTTGAATAACAGTCCCTCCGTACGAAATTGATCAATACCGTGAGAGCTTACTTCCATAAAGCAAAATTCAACACCAACTTCATTCATTAACTTTAAATAATGATTAATTACGATGGAATCAGGGGTTGTATGTGTTGCAGGATAAGCCTGCTCATGAACTAATATTTTAATGGTTGAAATCAACCCGACCTTATACCCTGCTGCCTTAAATAAATCATATGAAAGCGAGGCTACCGTTGTCTTTCCGTTGGTACCCGTAATGCCAATTAAATTTAAGTTGTGAGAGGGATGGTCAAAATAATTCGAAGCCATCAAAGCCAATGCCTTCGCAGAATTATCAACCTGTATATAAGCGACTCCTTGGTGCTTCGTTTCAAGTGTGCCCTCATGAACTACCGCAACAGCCCCTTTATCAATTGCCTTTTGAATATATTGGTGCCCATCTTTGGTTGTGCCCGTGATGGCTACAAAGAGATTACTCTGTTGAACTTTCCTTGAGTCGTATTCAATATTTGAGATGTCACGATCGGTTGATCCTGATACCGACTTGATGGCAACCTTATACAATATGTCTCTTAGTAGTTTCACGATAGTTCTAATGTAATATTGGTTTGTAGAGTTACTTTTTGACCCGTTTTTACAGATTGTTTACGAACAATTCCGCGGCCAATAATGGTCACATTAAGTCCCATGTTTTCTAAAATGGCAATGGCATCCATAGCTGGCATTCCTTTGAGATTAGGCATGATACTTTTATAATTCTGGGAAATCTCATAATAATCTTGATACTCACGTTCGACAATCTTGGATTTTAAATTGAGTTTTTCAATAGATGCAACCGTTGGCGCATCAGTGTAAATTTTTTGTGCAATTTTTTTAAAGACTGGTCCTGAAACGTCGGCACCGTAATATCCTACACTTTTATCTGGTTCATGAATTACTACAATGCAAGAATATTTTGGAGAATCCGCCGGAAAATAGCCAGAAAAAGTTGAGATATAATTCAATTGCTCTTTATTGGTGTAATTCTTTTGGCAGGTACCTGTTTTACCAGCCATTGAGAAATTTTCTGAGTACAAACGATGGCCTGTTCCATGGGGTTTTTCAACAACATTCTTCAACAAGGCCTGTAACTTTTTGATAGTTTCAGGTTTGCATATTTGAGGATTAATAACCTCTGTTCCAAAAACTTTGACCGTTTGGTCAATTGCCCTTACTTCTTTTATAAAGCGGGGTTTTACCATGGTACCGCCATTGGCTATGGCGTTGTAAAACGTTAGGGTTTGCAGTGGTGTTAAAGAAACTCCATAGCCATAAGCCATCCACTGTAGCGCGATACCGCTCCAACGATTATTTTTGATGCGTGGATCAGGAATAATTGATTTGCCTTCACCAACCAGTGTTAAACCCAAAGAATCGTGAAGATTCATTCTGTAAAGGCCATCGACAAAACTGGAAGGATCATTCTTATATGCTTCATGAATTGCACTCACAATACCAGTATTAGAAGAAACCTCAAAAGCCTGCCCTACAGAAATTTCACCATGGCCACCATCTTTTGAATCTCGCACCTTTTTGCCATAAAAAGACAAGATTCCATTTTTGGTATCAACAAGGGTTGTGGTATCAATCTTTAGATCTTCTAGAGCCACTGCTAGGGCCATTAATTTAAAAGTAGAGCCAGGCTCATGAGATTCGCCAATGGCGTAATTTAACCTTTCGTAATACTTACCACTCGCATTTTTCCCAAGATTAGAAATGGCCCTAATTTCACCAGTTTCTGTCTCCATGACCACGACAGTACCGTGATCCGCTTTGTAAATTTCCAATTGCTCTAAAAGCGCATGATGGGCGATGTCTTGAATATTGACATCCAGGGTCGTATAAACATCGTATCCGTCTTGAGGCTCAATTTGATTGAAGTCATCAATTGGCTTCCATTGTCCTTTCCCAATGCTCTGCTTTAGACGCTTTCCATCTACGCCACGCAGATAATCTTTACCAAAAGCACCGTCAATACCAACACGAGTGATAAAACCATCATCATCCGTTCTTTCATATCCAATGGAGCGTTGTGCTATAGCACCCAAAGGATAATCACGTTTGGTTTTTTGATCGACAATTAACCCACCTTTATAGGCACCTAAATTGAGTAGTGGAAAAGATCTGAAATTCAAATAATCTGAATAACCTAAGTTTCTGGCCAACAAAAAATAACGGTTTTTATTGGCACGTGCTTTTCTAATGCGTTGTTGTAAGTCTTGGGAGGAATTATTGTAAAAGTTGGATATAGAATCGCAGAGCCCACCAATATAACTTTCAAAATCTTGACTTGAAGAGGCTAACAAATCGATTCGAATATCATATTTTGGAACCGAGGTTGCCAATAAATTTCCTTTTAAGGAGTATATATTGCCCCGATTTGCAGGGATGATAACATCTTTTAGGGTTCTCTTTTCTGCCAATGCTCTGTAAGATTCTCCTTCAACAAATTGTATTTTAGTCAATTTAAAAACAACCATCAACGCAAAAACAAACATACATCCTGAAATGAAGTATAGTTTGTTGAGTATGTTGGATTCTTTTTCTGACATCATGGTTTATCTGTGTTTGAAGTAATTACAATTTTTATTGGGGGTGTATGAGATGGAAATAAGTCTTTATCTTTCATTATATCTCTCAAGTTCGACTCCATTTTTAACCCCATAAGCTGGGCTTTTTTTTCAACATATTCAGAACGCAGCGCTTTGACATCTTCTTGAAGTTTTGCGATGTGATGTACCTTGCCGTCAGCGCTGTGAGAACTGGCGATCATTATTAGTGCTAATGAAGAACAAAACAGAATAAGACGCCATTTTTTATATGCGCCAGCATTGACAAGGTAGGTTCCCTTTAAAATGCTATATATTGTTTTTTTCATCTAATCATTACACCTTTTGAGCGATTCTTAACTTTGCACTTCGCGCTCTATTATTCATTTTGATTTCTTGTTCTGATGGAACTATTAATTTCCCTATTTTCTTAAATGGAACCTCAAAATTTCCAAAAATATCTCTAGCAGGCTCGCCTTCAAATAAACCGTTCCTTATAAATCGTTTTACCAATCGATCTTCCAGTGAGTGGTATGAAATTACACTCAGTCTACCACCGGGTTTTAAAACAGCTCTGGCATCTATCAAAAAAGATTTCAAGACTTCTAATTCGTTATTGACCTCAATGCGAATGGCTTGATATATTTGAGCCAATATTTTATTTTGTTTACCTTGAGGTAAATGACGACTCAATAGCGATTTTAATTGAAATGTTGTTTCAATTGGAGCTTCACGCCTGCCCTCCACGATTGTTCTTGCCAAGGCTGGAGCGGATCGCAATTCTCCGTAGTCTTTAAATAAACATCTCAAATCGTCTTGTTCATAATTGTTAATTATCGTTTGAGCTGACAAGGAATTATCTTGATTCATTCGCATGTCTAAAGGCGCATCAAAGCGAATGGAAAAACCGCGTTGTGGCGCATCAAACTGATGTGAAGAAACTCCAAAATCAGCTAAAATTCCATCGACTGTAGTCAATCCATGAAATTTCAAAAATCGCTTTAGATGCTTAAAATTTTCATTAATTAATAAAAACCTAAAGTCATCAACAGTATTTAAAAGAGCGTCTTTATCCTGATCAAATGCGATCAATTTGCCTTTGGGACCAATGCGTTGTAAAATTTCTTTACTGTGACCACCACCACCAAAAGTCACATCTACATATACCCCATCATTTTTTATATTCAAGCCACCGACAGCTTCATTGAGCAAAACTGGACTATGATAATCCATCGGCATCATCTTGACCCATGACATCTTCGGCCAGGGATGCAAAATCACTGGCGGCATCGTCAATAGCTTTCTCGTATTGTGCTTTATCCCATATTTCCACAATATTGACGGCGGAGGATACCACAATTTCTTTTTTTATTCCGGCGAAACCAATCAGGTCTTTGGGGATCAATAAACGACCGGAAACATCCAATTCGATGGCCTTTACGCCGGCTGTAAACCTTCGAATGAAGTCGTTGTTTTTCTTCTTAAAGCGGTTCAACTTATTAACCTTTTGCATCAAGGCTTCCCATTCTTGTAAAGGATAGAGCTCAAGACATGGCTGAAATACCGCACGCTTCAACACAAACCCTTTAGCCAACGAAGAAATCAGCTGCTTTTTAAGAGCCACAGGTAGCATCAAACGCCCTTTGGCGTCGGCCTTACATTCATATGTTCCAATCAAAGTGTGCATGTGGTTTTACAAATAATATGATTTGCTTATTTCAAATTTAGAAAATAATTACCACTTTTTACCACTTTTTACCACTTTGTTAATAAATTTCTACTAAACGCAAAATAAATCGACGAACGACGTGCCTTTAAAAAATTAAATCACTGATTATCAGTTGTTAATATATATGTCAACAAATTAACAATTACTCCTTAATTTGACTCTTTTAGTTAAAAACTTGAGGGTGTTATAAGGAAATGGAGTACACTCAATTGGCGTTTTGAATTGTATTATTTAAAATATTTATTAAATAAAATTGATTAGCTTTGCTCAAAGACCAATTAGTAAAAGCATTATTATGAGTTACGAATTAAAGTCGGACGGAAAATTTAAATATGCCGAAATTGGTGAAGGTCGCGTTATCATTATTTTGCATGGGCTTATGGGAGGCCTCAGTAATTTTGATGGCGTGATTAAGAAGTTTAGCCAAATTGACTATAAATTGGTTTTACCGGAACTCCCTATATACACCCAAAGTCTCATAAATACGAATGTCAAAAGCTTTGCCAAATATCTAAAGGAGTTTATTGATTACAAAGACTACAAGGATGTTGTTCTTGTCGGAAACTCTTTAGGGGGACACATTGGCTTATATTATACCAAAAATAATCTGGACAGGGTCGCGGGAATTGTTCTAGCGGGAAGCTCTGGTCTTTATGAAAGTGCCATGGGCAGTGGATATACTAAACGTAGCGACTACAACGTTATGAAAGCTAAAGTTGAGGAAGTTTTTTACGATCCAGCTATAGCAACTAAAGAAATTGTCGATGATGTTTACGCGACCGTAAACGACCGCAGCAAGCTGGTTAAAACGCTTGCCATTGCTAAAAGTGCTATTCGTCATAACATGGCTAAAGATCTTCCAAAAATTAACACAGCAGCTTGCATTATTTGGGGTAAAAATGACATTGTAACACCCCCAAATGTTGCTGAAGAGTTTCACAGTCTTTTACCAAATTCTGATTTGTACTGGATTGACAAATGTGGTCACGCCGCCATGATGGAACATCCAGATCGCTTTAATGAAATTCTTGCGGAATGGCTTCAAAAAAGAGGCCTATAAGTTATTCAAAATGCGCATCACATCCGCAACATTTGTCGTTAGTAATCAAGAGGTTTCTAAATGCCCGAAAAACCAACTTCCTGAATATGCCTTTATCGGCAGGAGTAATGTTGGTAAGTCATCTCTAATTAATATGATTACAAACCAAAAAAAATTAGCAAAAACTTCTGGACGCCCTGGGAAAACCCAGCTCATCAATCATTTTATCATAAACAACCAATGGTATTTGGTTGATTTACCTGGCTATGGTTATGCCCGTGTTTCCAGATCTACAAAAAACACCTTTCAAAAATTTATAACCGCCTATTTCAAACAAAGGAAACAACTGGTTTGTGCTTTTGTTTTGATTGACATTCGGCATGAACCCCAGCCAATTGACCTCAATTTCATGCAATGGTTGGGCGAAAACAACATCGCTTTCAATATTGTTTTTACAAAGTCTGATAAATTGAAACCCAAAGCGATTGAAAGAAATATCGAAGCTTACAAACAAGTTATGTCGCAAACTTGGGAGGAAATGCCTCCCCATTTTGTAACGTCCTCATCAAATTACGTCGGAAAAGAAGACTTACTGAACTGCATTGATCAAATTAATTCGTCCTTGCAGAATTAAATTTTCAATTTGAAAAAATTATAATCTTTTCTGAGAAGATTTTTTTTACTTTAGCAATAAGATTAGAGTTCATGGTTTACCTTCAAAATATTGGCGCTTATTTTTTAATGATTACGGAGATGTTTCGCAAACCCACAAAGTGGACCGTCATGAAACATTTAATCCTAAAGGAAGTTGAAGACTTGGTCATAGGATCACTCGGAATCGTTGCGTTTATTTCATTTTTTGTGGGTGGTGTTGTAACCATACAAACCGCCTTGAATATAAACAGCCCGCTAATTCCAAAATACTTAGTGGGATTCGCCACAAGACAATCCGTAATCTTAGAATTTGCACCCACTTTCATTTCAGTTATTATGGCAGGTAAAGTCGGCTCTTTTATAACCTCCAGCATTGGGACCATGCGCGTGACGGAACAAATTGATGCACTAGAAGTGATGGGCGTAAATTCCATCAATTATTTAGTGTTTCCTAAAACAATTGCCATGCTACTTTATCCTTTCGTTATCTCAATTGCAATGTTTTTAGGGATTATAGGCGGTATGGCTGCATGCGTGTACGGTGGTTTTTCAACACTGGAGGATTACATTACTGGTATTCAATTGGATTTTATCCCCTTTCACATGACCTATGCCTTTATTAAAACATTTGTCTTTGCATTTATCCTAGCAACCATTCCCTCTTTTCACGGCTACTATATGAAAGGTGGGGCTTTAGAAGTTGGTAAAGCCAGCACCATCGCTTTTGTGTGGACAAGCGTGGTCATCATTTTAATCAATTATATATTAACCCAAATGTTGCTAAGTTAATGATTGAAGTTGAAAATTTACACAAGTCCTTCGGGGATGCAAAAGTATTGAAAGGTATTTCTACTAGCTTTGAACAGGGAAAAACAAACCTTATCATTGGTCAGAGTGGCTCTGGAAAAACAGTTTTTCTAAAGTGTTTGTTAGGCCTTATTGAGTACACCCAAGGAAGTATCTCCTACGATCAAGAAAAGTTTGATGGCCTTACAGATGCTAAAAAAAGAATCCTTCGCTCCAAGATTGGAATGGTGTTCCAAGGAAGTGCCTTGTTTGACTCAATGACCATTTTAGAAAATGTTATGTTTCCTTTGCGTATGTTTACCAATCAAAGCGAAAGTGAAATGCAGGATCGCGCCAATATAGTACTGAAACGGGTTAACTTATTAGATGTTCATTCTAAAATGCCAAGTGAAGCATCGGGTGGGATGCAAAAAAGAGTCGCAATTGCTAGGGCGATTGTCAACAATCCCAAATATCTTTTTTGTGATGAGCCAAATTCGGGATTGGATCCAAAAACAGCCATCGTTATAGACAACTTAATTCATGAAATTACAAAGGAATACGGCATCGTAACGGTCATAAATTCCCACGATATGAATTCTGTGATGGAAATTGGGGAAAAAATTATTTTTCTGAAGGATGGTGAAAAAGCCTGGGAAGGCAGCAAAGAGACCATTTTTAGAACAGACAATGAAGCTGTTTCAAGCTTTGTTTACTCCTCTAATCTATTTAAAAAAGTACGGGAAATGTACCTGCGGGGATAGGGCTTAATCCGTTACAATCTCAATATTTTCAAGCCCACTATCGTCAATAAGCCAAGCTTTTAATGCCTTAGTTTTTTGAGTTCTTAGACTGTCTAACATTGTGGGATCCCATTTAACCCTGGCAACATAAATGGTGTCCGTAGCTCTGAAATCGGAAGATTGTAGAAACTTAGAATACCCAAAAGATTTTAAGTCAGGAAATTGAATTTTCACATCCTTGGCAACATTTAGAAAATTTGTGTTAAACTTAGAATTTTGTGTAGCCTCAAGTACTAAATTTAGACTATCAATTGTATAATTTAAAGTCTCTATTTTATCTAGTGCAATATCGTAAAGCTCTAAAATTTTATCGGTGCTGCGGTTGCTATTTCCGTTGATTTTAAGTTCAAAATATTTTATCTCTTCAAACTGATTTAGTTCATTCAACAGATCTGATTTTGTTGCTTCACTCACATCTCCATTAAAAGTAAGCGTAATTATTTTTAAATCCTTATCAATTTTTTCACGCTGTAACCATAGATTGGGGTTACTCTTAATTTCGTTTTCTAAAAAAGTATTATACTCAATATCGTATTTAGAATCTTTTAAGACATCATAAAAAGTCCAACCCGCATAAAGCGTTAAGCTAAACGCAACTGCTGCGGCAATTCTGGCAATATTTCTACGTCTTTTAGAATTAGCATAAGTTACCATTGGAAAACGCAAAAATTTCAACAAAATAAACGTTGCTAAGGCAATAAATATGGTATTTATTATAAATAACAACATCGCACCACGAAAATATTCCCAATTGCCTTGAGAAAGCCCGTATCCAGCAGTACAGAGCGGTGGCATTAACGCAGTGGCAATGGCAACCCCAAAAATCACCGTTGCAATGGTTCCCTTTTTAGTGCGTGCAATAATCAGCGCTAAACCTCCAAAGAAAGCGATAAATACATCTCTAATGTCAGGCTTCACTCTGCCCAAAAGTTCAGAAGTTTCAGTGTGTAATGGAAAAAATCTAAAAAATAAAAAAGCCGTAAATAAACTCAGCACTAACATTGTACCCAAATTAATCATTGATTTTTTTAGGGTGTCAATATCATTTGTAGCTATAGAAAGACCAACGCCCAAAATGGGACCCATTAGAGGAGAAATTAGCATCGCGCCAATCACAACCGCTGTGGAGTTGGCATTGAGACCAACTGAACATACAAAAATAGAACAAATTAAAATCCATGCGGTAGCCCCTTTAATTGAAATATCCGCCTTTATCGCAGAAATAGTGGCTTCACGATCTGTGTCATGACGAAAATCTAAAAGCTCAATAAGGAACAACTTTAAAGATGAAAAAAGACCTTTGGCATCCTGTTTCAAAGCTGATTTGGAGTTTTCTAGAGATTCTTCTTGAGTTTCCTGATTAAAATTACCGTTCATCATTGCATTTTTTTAAAATATCTTAATCTTAAAGCTGTTTGCAGATTTTGTAGTTCTTGCTTTTTTTGGAAATATAAGCAAAATTTGTGTTTTATGCATCCATCAATTCAACTTCAGCATTGGGATTAAATGCATACATCCGTCCAGAATCAATTGCAATACATTCGTAACGGGTGCGTCTTTTTTTTCCTTTTTTATACATTTTACCGTTAGAGGCTATAAACGTTGATCCGGGCTTCAAATCAAAAATATAGATTTTATTATTAGGGGGGTCAAGCGATTTTAAAGCCAATGACAAATGGACGTCTGAATCAGTAGTCGCTTTTGGGTTCTTAATGTATTTCGCTAAAAGCGGTAAAATTGTGTTTGGAAACACATCGGGTCTTAAAAAAGGCAACATTATTTTTTGAAACATCTGTTTCCACTCCGCTCCATGAGGTTGTATACCATTTCCATAAAACTGATAGGCATGGTAATGTGCGATTTCATGAAGTAAGGTTACAAGAAAACGCCAAGGGTTTAAACTAGCATTGACCGTAATTTGATGTCCTCCATTTTTAAGTTTACGGTAATCGCCATGGCGGGTTTTTCGGGCTTTTTTTACATTGATCTGTAAATCTTTATCATTTAAAAGTGTATGAATCTGGGCCTGGGCTGCCTCTGGTATATATGTTGCAATATTCTGATCCATACAAAAAAGTGTTACATGCGCTCTGGAACCTTAATTCCAAGTAAACCAAAGGCTTTTTTAATGGTATCGCCTACTACACTGCAAAGCTGAACTCTAAACTGTTTTTCAGCGGCAGTTTCGGCGCCAAAAATGGAAATATTTTGATAAAAAGAATTAAACTCTTTCACCAAATCATAGGTGTAATTTGCCACAATAGCGGGACTGTAATTGGAGGCAGCTTGCTGTATGGTTACCGGAAAGACTTCCAGTTGTTTCAATACATTTTTCTCCTTTTCGTTCAATGAAACCACAGCTAATGGTAACTCTAGATCTACATCGGATTTACGTAGAATGGCTTGAATTCGCGCATAAGTATACTGAATAAAAGGCCCTGTATTTCCTTGAAAATCTACAGATGCTTCTGGGTCAAATAAAATTGTTTTTTTAGGATCTACCTTTAAAATGAAATACTTAAGTGCACCTAAACCAATGGTGGTGTAGGTCTGATTCTTTTCGTCAATGGAATAGCCCTCTAATTTCCCTAATTCTTTAGAAATACTTTTGGCGGTTAGCGTCATTTCAGAAATCAGGTCGTCTGCATCCACGACCGTTCCTTCACGACTTTTCATCTTACCACTTGGTAAATCTACCATGCCATAACTCAAATGAAAAAGGTTATCGGCCCATTCAAAACCTAATTTCTTAAGAATTAAAAACAATACTTTAAAATGATAGTCTTGCTCATTACCGACTGTGTAAACCATGGCGGAAACGTCAGGGAAATCTTTAAGCCTCTGAATTGCAGTACCAATATCTTGAGTCATATAAACGGAACTACCATCGGCACGTAAAACAATTTTTTCATCCAAACCTTCTTGAGATAAATCACACCAAACGGAACCATCAGGTTTTCTGTAAAACACCTTCGTTTTCAATCCTTCATCGATGAAAGATTTGCCTAATAAATAGGTCTGACTTTCATAATAATAACTATCAAAATCAACCCCTAGGTTTTTATAAGTGACTTCAAAGCCAGCATAAACCCATTGGTTCATTTGTTTCCATAAAGCGACAGTATCTGCATCGCCGGCTTCCCATTTTAAAAGCATTTCTTGGGCTTCTAAAAGAATTGGTGCTTTGGTTTTAGCTTCTTCTTTAGTGAACCCTTGCGTTTCTAATTCGGCTATTTCGGTCTTGTAAACTTGATCGAATTTTACATAAAAATTTCCCACAAATTTATCGCCTTTCAGGGCTGAACTTTCCGGAGTTTGACCTTCGCCATAGCGCTGCCAGGCAAGCATGCTTTTACAAATATGAATGCCGCGGTCATTGATGATTTGAGTTTTATAAACCTTATGCCCTGCCGCCTTTAAAATCTGAGCTACACTGTAGCCCATAAGATTGTTGCGTATATGGCCTAAATGAAGGGGTTTGTTGGTATTGGGAGATGAGTATTCTACCATCACAGCACCTTTAGTAGAAGGGTCCGAAAAGCCATAGTTTGAATCAGAATTTAAAGCCCGGAAAATTTCCATATAAAAGGCATTGGAAAGCACAAGATTTAAAAAACCTTTAACCACATTAAAACCAACAACTTCTTCTGAATTTTCAACCAAATACTGCCCCAATTGTTCTCCCAATACTGCAGGGTTCATTTTGACCTTTCTTAACATCGGAAATGTCACAACAGTGATGTCCCCTTCAAAATCTTTACGGGTAGATTGAAACTCAACCGACCCAATGGATGAAGAAAACAGCACATCAAACGCAGTTTGTATGTGCTTCGATAAACGAGATTGAAGGTGCATTAGGCGTTCTATTTCAATTTCAAAGATACATTTTTTTAAAGCTAAATTTAAGTCGCTTTAGGCAAAAATATCTCAGCCATCATGCATCGCGCACTGCCCCCGCCACAAGCTTCTATAGTGTGTAAGGGACTTGAAATGATGGAACCGTGGTTTTCAAGGACTTTTATTTGAGCTGGCTCTAGACAATCAAAAGCAGATTGACTCATGACGAGGTAAGGAATTTCATCGCTGCCTTTTAATTGAAGCATATTACCCGCAAATTGATGAACTTGACTTTCTGAAATATCAATGATTTGTTTACCGTCTTGCTTTAAATGCATCAAAACATTTTTACGTTCCTTTTTATCGTCAATTGAAGCCAGGCAAACGACTGCAAAGCGGTCTCCAATACACATCATGACATTGGTATGGTATATTTTCTTGCGCGCTTCAGCCACCGTTTGATAGGCTGAAAAAATGACGGGAAAATAATCAAAATCTTCGCAAAACTCGATAAACAATCCCTCATCTGCGCGAGGTGAAAGAGCGCAATACGCTTTTCTATTTATACGGTCTAAAATAACACTGCCTGTTCCTTCTAAGAATACTGAAGCAGCTTCAGCATTTGTGTAATCTTGAACAGAATTGATTAAAAATCCTTGTTTTTCCACACCTTCCAATATAGATTCTTTGCGTTCCAAACGTCTATTTTTAGCAAACATTGGATACAGAGCAATGGATCCATTATTGTGAAATGAAATCCAATTGTTCGGGAAGATAGAATCTGGGGTATCAAATTCTTGGGTGTCGTTCACGACAATGGCTTGAATCCCGACCGCTCTTAATTTATATACAAAAGCATCAAACTCCTGAACCGCCTTACTGTTGATGGTTGAAGGGCTTAAATTACCTAGGACTTTCTGATAATAATTGTTAACGGCCGTTTGCTCGTTCATTCGAAATTGAATGGGGCGAATCATTAAGATGCTATTGGTGATTTGGCAGTTCATATCAAGTGCGAATTAATGGCATGGTTGAACAACGAAACAGCCCGCCTTGTTTAGAAATTTCTGAATATGCAACTTCTTCAACAATAAAACCTTGAAGGCGTAGCCATTGGTTCAGACGGGTGAAATTTTGTTCTGAAACAACAATGTCTTCTGAAATTGAAAACACATTACAATTCATGGTGGCCATTTCATTTTTGGAAGCTTGGAATAAATTTTCTTTTCCAAACAGATTCTCTAAAAATTGACAATCCAAAGGATTTAAAAACCCTGCTTTATGAATCAAGGCTTTGCCTTTTCCTATAGGCTGGAAACAACAATCCAAATGCAAGGCATTTTCTTGAGGTTCGGTATTGGACTTTTTAAGCTCAAAAGTTTTTAGGGTCTTGTGAGGAAACAAAGATTTAAGAGCATCAATAGCCTTTTGATTTGTACGTGCCGTAATAAAGTCAGAATAATCAGGACCTGTGTAGACACCTGCAAATAAATAATCATTGAAAAGAATGACGTCACCCCCTTCAATATGACATTCTTCGGGCAATTCAATGATTTTTCTTGAGTCAATTTGTTCTAAAATATGAGACATGGCAGAAAATTCATTTTCACGATCGGGCAAAATATTGGATTTTATGATTTTATCCTCTATGACAAACGCAACATCTCTGGCAAAAATCTGGTTGCAATCAGGGATGATATGAGGTCTAAAAACAGTCACATTGTTACGTTTAAAAACCGCCTCTAATGCACTCAATTCTTTTAACATTTGTGGCTCTAAAGGATAGGTGCCAGCTTTGACATGCATTAAACTGCTTGGGTCGTAACACGCTGCGGGGGTGGGTGTAGGGCCATTGCTCTGTGCTATTCCGAGAACGACCGCTTTTAATGGACTTGTTTCGTTGACAACATTGAGCTGAATCATAACATAAGTTTATCTAGTCTTTACAAGACTTGAAAGGGCGGTAATTGTTTCCTGTATAGACTTGGCGGGGGCGACCAATGGGTTCTTTTCGCAATCGCATTTCGCGCCAATGACCAATCCACCCAGGTAAACGTCCCAAGGCAAACATGACTGTGAACATATCCACAGGAATTCCCATAGCACGGTAAATAATACCAGAATAAAAATCGACATTCGGATACAGTTTGCGGTCGACAAAATAAGGATCGGAGAGCGCTTCTTTTTCAAGCGCTTTTGCAATTTCTAAAATGGGATCATCCACCCCTAAGTCATTTAGAACTTCATCTGCTGCTACTTTTATAATTTTAGCGCGAGGATCAAAGTTTTTATACACTCTGTGACCAAAGCCCATCAATCTAAAAGGGTCGCTTTTATCTTTAGCTTTAGCCATGTATTTTTTAGTGTCTCCTCCATCTTCTTTGATAGATTCTAACATTTCTAGAACGGCTTGATTAGCGCCTCCATGTAAGGGACCCCATAAGGCAGAAATACCTGACGATATAGAAGCAAAGAGGCCTGCATGTGAAGAACCAACAATACGAACCGTAGAGGTTGAACAATTTTGCTCATGATCTGCATGTAAAATAAGAAGTTTATTCAAGGCTTTTACAACGACAGGGTTTTCAACATAATCTTTATTTGGTTTCTTAAACATCATTTTTAGGATGTTTTCAACGTAGCCTAGGTTATTATCTCCGTATTCTAATGGCAATCCATATTTTTTTCTGTAAGTCCATGTCACCAAAACGGGAATTTTACCCAAAACCTTTACAATGTTATCGTACAAAGCCTGTTTGCTTCGCTCATAATTAATGTTATTAATTTGATCCTTGGAGGGGTTAAAAGCGGTTAAGGCACTTGTTAAAGAAGATAGAATGCCCATTGGGTGGGCCGCTTTTGGAAAAGCATCTAAAATTTTACGAATATCGTCGTCAACAATAGAGCTTTCTTTGATATCTTCATGAAACTTATTCAGTTCTTCTAAAGTTGGAAGTTCACCAAAAATAAGCAAAAAGGCTACCTCTAAAAAATCGGCCTTTTCGGCCAGTTCTTCAATTGAATAGCCACGGTATCTCAAAACGCCTTTTTCTCCGTCTAAAAACGTAATACCACTCTGACATGAGCCAGTATTTTTAAAACCTGGATCTATTGTAATAATACCGCCGGTAGCAGCTCTAAGAGTGCTTATGTTGATTGCTTTTTCTTGTTCCGTTCCTTGGATAATAGGAAAGTCGAAAGTTTCACCATTGATTTTTAAAGATGCTTTTTCTGACATTTGATCTAATAACTTGATGTAGATTTAAGAATACAAATGTAGTAAAATGCCTTGGTTTTATCAATTAGAAAACCAGTTTATTGCCGTTGTGAAATAAAAATAGTACCATGTTCGCATGACACTATTATAAAAAAGGAATTCTTAGAGGCGTTTAATTTATCTTAAAAGCATTGTTTTGAGGATAATAGGCCTCTCCCTTCAAAGCTTCCTCAATGCGCAGCAATTGGTTGTATTTGGCCATACGGTCACTTCTAGAAGCTGAACCTGTTTTGATTTGTCCAGTGCTTAAAGCGACGGCTAAATCCGCAATAGTATTGTCTTCTGTTTCTCCAGAGCGATGCGACATCACCGAGGTATAACCCGCTTCATGGGCCATATTAACAGCCGCAATTGTTTCTGTCAAAGTCCCTATTTGATTGACTTTAACTAAAATCGAATTGGCAATGTTGTTTTTAATACCTTTTGAGAGCCGCTCAACATTGGTCACAAATAAATCATCCCCTACAAGTTGAACTTTATCTCCAATCTTTTCTGTCAAATATTTCCAGCCATCCCAGTCGTTTTCATCCATGCCATCTTCAATGGAAATAATAGGATATTTTTCAGCTAGTTCGGCTAAATAATCTGCTTGCTCTTGACTGGTTCTCACTTTTCCTGAGGGCCCTTCAAATTTTGAATAGTCGTATTTGCCATCCACATAAAATTCTGCAGAGGCACAATCCAAGGCAATCATTACCTCATCACCCAGCGAATATCCAGCATTTTTTACGGCTATTGCAATGGTATCAAGTGCATCTTCTGTTCCGTCGAGCGTGGGTGCAAAACCACCCTCATCTCCAACAGCAGTACTCAAGTTTCGGTTGTGTAAAACTTTTTTAAGGTTGTGAAAAATTTCAGTACCCATTTGCATGGCGTGGGTGAAATTTTTGGCTTTCACGGGCATGACCATAAATTCCTGAAAGGCAATGGGTGCATCACTGTGCGATCCACCATTAATAATATTCATCATGGGTACCGGCAATGTTTTGGCGTTTTCTCCTCCGATATATTCGTATAGTGAAGTTTTGGAGGCAGCAGCGGCGGCTTTGGCTACAGCTAAAGACACGCCTAAAATAGCGTTGGCACCAAGTTTTGATTTGTTGGGAGTACCGTCTAAATCAATCATGGTCTTATCGATGAGTTCTTGTTCAAATACCGAAAGGCCTTGCAGTGCATCGGCAAGAACAGCATTGACATTTGCAACCGCTTGTGAAACTCCCTTACCCATGTAAGCAGCACCGCCATCGCGAAGCTCAACGGCTTCGTGTTCTCCAGTAGAGGCTCCTGATGGGACCGCAGCACGTCCAAAAAAACCATTGTCGGTAGTAACATCTACTTCAACGGTGGGGTTGCCTCTTGAATCTAAAATTTGTCTGGCATGAATTTTCGCAATGGTGCTCATAAAATATCTTTTGTATGATTAACGCTGTAAAAATACAAAAATGAAACCTTATGACGTATTATTAAATTGTGAAATGGTCGTTATTAACTACAACGTTTTCGTGTCAAACTTGAGTAAAAAGGAATTTAAAATCGTTTTTTATTTCAAAAGCGCGATGAACTCATCGAATAGATATGACGAGTCATGTGGTCCAGGACTGGCCTCAGGATGGTACTGAACAGAAAAACATTTTTTATTTTTTACGGCCAAACCTGCAACGGTATTGTCGTTGAGGTGCAAATGGGTAATTTCAAGATCGGGATGGGACTCTGCCTCCTCTCTTTGGACCGCAAATCCATGATTTTGTGAGGTGATTTCACCTTTTCCTGTTTTTAAATTCTTAACAGGATGGTTGATGCCGCGATGGCCATTGTGCATTTTATAGGTAGAAACTCCGTTTGCCAAGGCGATGACTTGATGCCCTAGACATATTCCAAAAAGCGGTAAATTTTTCTCAATAACAGTTTTGGCAAGCGCTTGTGCTTCTGAAAGAGGTTCTGGATCTCCAGGTCCGTTTGAAAGAAAATAGCCATCCGGATTCCAAGCGCTCAAATCTTCAAAAGTAGCATCAAAAGGGAATACTTTTATATAGGCGTCACGTTTTGCAAAATTTCTCAATATATTTTTCTTAATCCCAATGTCTAAAGCTGCAATTTTATAGCTTGCATTTTCGTTACCAAAATAGTAAGGTTCTTTGGTTGAAACTTTAGAAGCCAATTCTAATCCTTCCATATTGGGCACTTCCGAAAGCTGTTGTTTTAATCCCTCTATGTTATCGATCTCAGTAGATATCACGGCATTCATAGCACCATTTTCGCGAATGTAACTGACCAAAGCTCTTGTATCTACATCAGAAATAGCGAAAAGATCATTGGCCTCAAAAAAATCTAAAAGACTGCCATTTGAATCGATGCGCGAGTAATCATAACTAAAGTTTTTACAAATTAAGCCTGCAATCTTAATGCTGTCTGATTCCACTTCTGAAGCATTGACGCCGTAGTTGCCAATATGAACATTTGCAGTGACCATTAATTGACCAAAATAGGAGGGATCCGTGAAAATTTCTTGATAGCCCGTCATTCCCGTATTGAAGCAAACTTCTCCAAAAGCAGTCCCTTCTTTTCCAATTGCTTTACCATAAAAGATAGTACCATCAGCGAGCAGAAGAATGGCTTTTTTTCTTGATTTATATTTCATAATTATCGGAAGGTTGTGAGTTTAACAAAATTGCACAAAAAAAAGGATAAACTAAAAAAGTTTATCCTTATTATTTTAAATGATTATTAACATTTATTCTTCTTCTTCAGAAACTGTTGGTGTAACAGCAGCCGCTTTGGGTTTTCCACCGCGTCGGCTTCTTCGTGTTGTCTTCTTTTTGGGCTTATCAGCATTATAAATCTCATTGTAATCAACCAATTCGATCATGGCCATATCGGCGTTATCGCCAAGGCGATTTCCCAATTTAATGATTCTTGTATAACCGCCTGGACGGTCGCCCACTTTAACAGCTACATCTCTGAAAAGCATCGCAACGGCCTCTTTTTGACGCAATCGACTGAAAACTATACGACGGTTATGTGTACTGTCTTCTTTAGATTTTGTTACAAGCGGCTCTATAAATTGCTTTAAGGCTTTCGCCTTGGCAACGGTGGTGTTAATGCGCTTGTGCTCAATTAGAGAGCAAGCCATGTTTGCCAACATCGATTTCCGGTGCGCAGTTTTTCTTCCTAAATGATTGATTTTCTTTCCGTGTCTCATTGTGTTTATTATTAACCATCATCTTGCTTCAACCCACAAAAAAATGGGGCGCAAAATATGATGTGTTACTCTTTATCTAATTTATATTTACTGAGGTCCATTCCAAAACTAAGGCCTTTAATGTTTACCAATTCTTCAAGTTCGGTAAGCGATTTTTTTCCAAAGTTTCTAAACTTCATTAAATCATTTTTATTAAATGAAACTAAATCACCTAAAGTATCTACTTCTGCTGCTTTCAAACAATTCAAGGCGCGAACAGAAAGGTCCATGTCTATGAGTTTTGTTTTCAATAACTGTCGCATGTGCAAAGATTCCTCATCATAGGTTTCTGTTTGTGCAATCTCATCCGCTTCTAAAGTGATGCGCTCATCAGAAAACAACATAAAGTGGTGAATGAGAATTTTAGCAGCCTGGGTCAAGGCATCTTGTGGGTTTATGGAACCATCCGTAATAATTTCAAAAACAAGTTTTTCGTAATCTGTTTTTTGTTCAACACGGAAATTCTCAACACTGTATTTTACGTTTTTTATAGGCGTATAAATAGAGTCCGTAAAAATAGTTCCAAGTGCTGCAGATGCTTTTTTATTTTCCTCAGCAGGAACATAACCTCTTCCTTTTTCAATGGTAATTTCCATTGAAAAGTCCATTTTGGGATCTAAGTTACATATGACAAGATCTGTATTTAAAATTTGAAATCCTGAGATGAACTTTTGAAAGTCCCCAGCAGTGATTTTATCTTGTCCTGAAATGGAAATCGAAACAGATTCGTTGTCAATTTCTTCAATCTGACGCTTGAACCGAATTTGTTTTAAATTTAAAATAATCTCTGTAACATCTTCAACGACTCCAGTAATGGTAGAAAATTCGTGTTCTACACCTTCAATTCTAACGGAAGTAATTGCAAATCCTTCTAAAGAGGATAGTAACACTCTTCTTAGTGCATTACCAACGGTTAAACCGTAACCTGGTTCTAGGGGTCTGAATTCGAATTTACCGTCATAATCGGTAGAATCTATCATGATGACTTTGTCGGGCTTCTGAAAATTTAAAATTGCCATATTGGTTTGTGTTTCAGTTAGTTATTTAGAGTATAATTCAACAATGAATTGCTCATTTATTTTTTCTGGAATCTGAATTCTTGCAGGGACTGATACAAAGGTTCCAGACTTTGTGTCGTTATTAAAAGTAATCCACTCATAAATAGCAGATGAATTTGCTAAAGAGGCATTGATAGCTTCTAAAGATTTTGATTTTTCACGTACAGCTACAACATCACCTGCCTTAACAGAATAAGACGGAATGTTGGTTAATTTGCCATTTACGGTAATGTGCCGGTGTGAAACCAGTTGTCTGGCGCCACTTCGCGATGGAGAAAGTCCCATTCTATAAACAACGTTGTCTAAACGAGATTCACAAAGCTGGAGTAAAACCTCACCGGTGATACCGTCAGCAGCAGTTGCTTTCTTAAATAAGTTTCTAAATTGACGCTCAAGAATACCATAGGTATACTTGGCTTTTTGCTTTTCCATAAGTTGGATTGCATATTCAGATTTTTTACCACGGCGACGGTTGTTACCGTGTTGCCCTGGAGGATAATTTCTTTTTTCAAAAGACTTATCTTCTCCAAATATAGGCTCGCCAAATTTTCTAGCGATTTTTGTTTTAGGACCAGTATATCTTGCCATTTGTTATGTTTTTTTGAGAGCCATTGAGAATTAAGGTCTTAATCTTATCCTTCGCCAATGGTTTAAATCTCTCTATTATACTTTTAATTTAGTTGTTATTAAACTCTTCGTCTTTTGGGAGGTCTACACCCATTGTGTGGCGTTGGAGTTACATCAATAATCTCTGTAACTTCAATACCACCGTTGTGAATACTTCGGATGGCAGATTCTCTACCATTACCAGGACCTTTCACATAAACTTTTACTTTTCTTAATCCAGCTTCTTTGGCTGTTTCAACCGCATCTTCAGCCGCCAATTGAGCCGCATAAGGCGTGTTCTTCTTGGAGCCTCTAAAACCCATTTTTCCCGCGGAAGACCATGATATCACATCTCCTTTTTTATTGGTTAAAGAAATAATGATATTATTGAAAGAAGCAGTAATGTGGGCCTCTCCTGTTGAGTCTACAATAACTTTTCTTTTTTTAGTACTTGACTTTGCCATATGACCAATTATTATTTAGTTACTTTTTTCTTATTCGCAACTGTTTTTCGTTTTCCTTTTCTTGTTCTGGAATTGTTTTTGGTACGCTGTCCACGAAGTGGCAATCCAGAACGGTGACGGATACCTCTGTAACAGCCTATATCCATCAAACGCTTGATGTTGAGTTGTGTTTCTGAACGAAGCTCTCCTTCAATAGTATAACTACCAACTGCAGCACGAATATTTCCGATTTCCTCATCTGTCCAATCGGACACTTTTGTGCTTTCGTTCACCTTTGCCGTTGATAAAATTTCTTTTGCACGGCTGCGTCCAATTCCATAGATGTAGGTCAATGAAATGACGCCTCTTTTTTGTTTTGGGATGTCTACCCCCGCAATTCTAGCCATAATTATCCTTGTCTTTGTTTGAATCTAGGATTCTTTTTGTTAATGACATAAAGTCTACCTTTTCTTCGTACGATTTTACAATCAGTACTTCTTTTTTTAATGGATGCTCTTACTTTCATCTTAGTTACTTTTTAGTATCTATACGTTATTCTTGCCTTCGATAAATCGTAAGGACTCATTTCTAATTTTACCTTATCTCCTGGCAAGAGTTTAATGTAATGCATGCGCATTTTACCAGAAATATGGGCCGTTACAATGTGACCATTTTCTAACTCCACTCGAAACATCGCATTTGAGAGTGCTTCAATTATAGATCCATCTTGTTCTATTGCGGGTTGTTTTGCCATAGTTTATGCTAATTTTCTGTTTTTACCGGTCTTCATAAGACCATCATAATGTTTGTTTAAGAGGTAGGAGTTGATTTGTTGCATGGTGTCTATTGCAACGCCCACCATAATTAATAAGGAAGTGCCACCAAAAAATAATGCCCACCCCATTTGAATGTCCATAATTTGAACAATGATTGCTGGGAAAACCGCAATCAGTGCTAAAAAAACTGAGCCTGGCAAGGTAATTTGAGACATAATTTTATCTAGGTATTCGGAAGTTTCAGTCCCTGGACGAATACCTGGTATAAAACCACCGCTGCGCTTTAAATCATCTGCCATTTTATTGGTAGGAACTGTAATGGCTGTATAAAAGTAAGTGAATACAATAATTAGCAATCCAAAGACAATATTATACCATAATCCGAACATGCTGTTACCACCAAAATTGGCAACCAACCATTGACCAACAGATGAGTCTTTTAAAATATCTAAGCCTCCTATGAGTCCAGGTACAAACATAATGGCTTGTGCAAAAATGATAGGCATCACACCAGAAGCATTGAGTTTCAATGGAATGTATTGTCTTGATCCCATGATGTTTTTCTCATAACTTCCAGAAGCGGTTCGTCTTGCGTATTGTACTGCGATTCTCCTTACGGCCATAACCAACAATACAGATGCCAAAATAATAGCAAACCATATAACAATTTCTATTAAAATTTTGATAAGCCCTCCTTGAGATTGATTTACAGCGGAATCAAATTCTTGTGCAAAAGACAATGGCATGGTAGCAATAATACCGACCATAATTAGTAATGAAATTCCATTTCCAACGCCTTTGTCTGTGATTTTTTCTCCTAACCACATGGCAAAAATACATCCGGTTACTAGAATTATTACAGAAGAGAAATAAAATACTCCACTTTGACCAAGCATAAAAGCTTGAGTTCCGCCCATTAGGGCTGGTAAGCTTGCTAAGTAGGCTGGCGCCTGAACCAAACAAATACCAATGGTCAACCAACGTGTGATTTGAGTTATTTTCTTTTGTCCGCTTGCGCCTTCTTTTTGAAGTTTTTGAAGGTAGGGAATCGCAATTCCCATCAATTGAACTACAATCGAAGCAGAAATATAAGGCATGATTCCAAGTGCAAAAACAGAAGCTTTAGCAAAAGCACCACCTGTAAAAGCATTTAAAAGTCCAAGTAAGCCAGAGTCTGTGTTAGACGCCAATGACCCCAGCTGAGACGCATCGATTCCAGGCAATACAACTTGAGCTCCAAAACGATACACCAACAACAGTCCCAAGGTCAACATAATTCTGTCCTTGAGTTCTGTGATTTTCCAAACGTTTTTTAAAGTCTCTATAAATTTCATTCTCAAATATTTAAAGCGTTATCGCCTCACCGCCTGCTGCCTCAATCGCTGCTTTCGCAGTAGCAGTAAATTTGTGTGCGGAAACCTTTAGCTTTGTTTTTAATTCACCGCGTCCTAGAATTTTAACCAATTCATTTTTTCGAGCCAATCGCAACTCTACAATGTTATTAAAATCTAAGGTCGACTTAATTTTTTTGTTGTCCACTAACATTTGAATGGTGTCAAGGTTGATCCCTTGATACTCTTTTCGATTGATGTTATTGAAACCAAATTTTGGGACCCTTCTTTGAAGTGGCATTTGACCCCCTTCAAATCCAATTTTTCTTGAGTATCCAGAACGCGACTTCGCTCCCTTGTGACCACGAGTAGCAGTCCCTCCTTTACCAGAGCCTTGGCCTCTTCCGACGCGTTTTCCTGGGCTTTGAACGGAACCTTTTGCGGGTTTTAAATTACTTAAATTCATTTTTCAATTGTATTTTTTAGGCTTCTTCAACAGAAACTAAATGTTTTACTTTTTTTACCATTCCCATTATGTTTGGGGTGGCTTCATGCTCTACAGTTTGACCAATTTTCTTGAGACCCAAGGCTTCTAATGTAAGCTTTTGTCTCTTGGTTCTATTGATCGCACTTTTTTGCTTTGTTACTTTTATCTTCGCCATGGCTTCTTAAAATTATCCGTTAAATACTTTTTCAAGCGAAATCCCACGCTCATGGGCAATTTTCTTTGCATCTCTTAACTGCAATAATGCATCAAAAGTTGCCTTTACTACGTTGTGTGGATTTGAAGAGCCTTGTGATTTTGAAAGGACATCATGTACACCCACAGCTTCCAATACAATACGAACTGCACCGCCTGCAATCACCCCTGTACCAGGAGCAGCAGGAATCAAATTAACACGTGCACCGCCGTACTTACCTTTTTGTTCGTGTGGCAGTGTCCCTTTCAGAATAGGAATTCGCACCAAATTTTTCTTAGCATCTTCGACAGCTTTGGCAATTGCGCTAGCTACATCCTTAGATTTTCCCAATCCATGGCCTACAACACCTGCCTCATTTCCAACTACAACAATGGCTGAAAATCCGAAGGCACGCCCTCCTTTTGTTACTTTAGTGACTCTTTGCACCCCTACCAATCGGTCTTTTAATTCCAAACCACTTGGTTTTACGAGTTCTGCGCTTTTGTATTTTTGATACATATTCTTAAAATTTAAGTCCGGCTTCTCTTGCGCCTTCTGCTAATGATTTTACTCTTCCGTGATATAAATAACCGCCTCTGTCAAATGATACTCCAGAGACACCCGCTTTGATGGCTTTTTCAGCAACTGACTTTCCTACCAAATTAGCGATTTCGGTTTTGGTTCCTTTTTCGGAACTTAGATCCTTATCTCTTGAGGACGCTGCTGCAATGGTAACCCCTGTTACATCATTGACCAACTGGGCATAAATTTCTTTATTGCTTCTGTATACAGCTAATCGAGGCTGAGCATCAGTTCCAGAAACTGTTTTTCTGATTCTGTTTTTAATGCGTTGTCTTCTTTGTGTTTTTGTAAGTGCCATAAGCTTTGTTATTATGCTGATTTACCTGCTTTTCTTCTTATTTGCTCACCGACAAATTTGATACCTTTCCCTTTGTAAGGCTCTGGTTTTCTAAATCCTCGGATTTTGGCAGCGACTTGACCTACAAGTTGCTTGTCAAAAGAAGTGAGTTTAATAATTGGGTTTTGTCCTTTTTCACTGATGGTTTCTACTTTGACCTCAGGCGCAATATTAAGTACAATATTATGTGAAAATCCTAAAGCCAAATCAAGTTTATTTCCTTGATTATTTGCTCTGTAACCAACCCCAACAAGTTCCAATTCTTTGGTCCAACCTGTAGTTACACCTTGGATCATGTTACTGAGCAAAGCTCTGTAGAGTCCGTGCTTGGCTCTGTGGTCTTTATGTTCAGAAGAACGTTCTACCGTTATAATATTTTCTTCAACTTTAAAGCTAACTGCAGAATATTCCTGGGTCAACTCTCCAAGCTTTCCTTTTACAGTAATTACACTCTCTGTGATATCGACTGTGACACCTTCTGGAATTGTAATTGGATTATTTCCTATTCTAGACATTTCTTAATTCTTTAAATTTAATAAACGTAACATATAACCTCACCACCTACATTTTCGCGTTGGGCTTGTTTCGCTGTCATCACTCCGTGGGAAGTAGAAACAATGGCGATTCCAAGACCGTTAAGGATTCGAGGCAGCTCACTAGAACTTGCATATTTACGCAAACCAGGCTTACTGATTCTTTGAATTTTCTTGATGACTGATTCTTTGGTATCCTTGGTGTATTTAAGTGCAATCTTAATAATACCCTGACTCGTAGAATCGTCAAACTTGTAACTTAAAATATAGCCCTGATCGAACAATATTTTAGTCATTTCCTTTTTTAAATTAGAGGCGGGGATTTCAACCACTCTGTGGTTGGCACGCACTGCGTTTCTAATTCTTGTCAAATAATCCGCTATTGGATCTGTATTCATAGTTATTAATTTTTAGTCTTGGTTTTCTATTGCTAGAACCTAAAACCCGTTTATAATTCTTATTTTTTACCAGCTGGCTTTTCTAACCCCTGGAATCAATCCTTTGTTTGCCATTTCTCTAAACATGACTCTTGAAATTCCAAACTGTCGCATGTAACCTTTTGGACGCCCCGTTAGTTTACATCTGTTGTGCATGCGAACTGGAGACGCATTTTTTGGTAATTTTTGAAGCCCCTCAAAATCACCTGCTTCTTTTAAAGCTTTGCGTTTTTCGGCATATTTAGCGACTGTTTTTGCACGTTTTACCTCACGGGCTTTCATTGATTCTTTTGCCATGATTAATTCTTTTTAAATGGAATTCCTAGTTCTGTTAGTAATGATTTTGCTTCTTTGTCTGTTTCAGCAGTGGTTACAAATGAAACATCCATTCCCGAAATTTTATTCACCTTATCGATATTGATCTCTGGAAATATAATTTGTTCTGTAATTCCCAAGTTATAGTTTCCACGACCATCAAACCCATTGGCTTTGATGCCTCCAAAATCTCTTACTCGTGGCAATGCCGATGTGACCAATCGGTCTAAAAATTCATACATACGCTCCCCACGTAAGGTTACTTTAACTCCAATTGGCATGCCTTTTCTTAATTTAAAAGAGGCGACATCTTTCTTGGATATAGTCGCGACAGCTTTTTGTCCTGAAATGGTTGTAATTTCTTCAACCGCATGGTCAATGAGTTTTTTATCGGCAACAGCAGCACCGACTCCCTTAGAAATTACAATTTTCTTAAGCTTGGGAACTTGCATTACATTTTTGTAACCAAACTCTTCCGTAAGCGCAGACACTACCTTGTCTTTATATTCTTGTTTTAATCTTGGTGTATACGTCATAACTCTTAAATTACTTCGTTAGATTTTTTGGCAAAGCGAACTTTCTTCCCATCTTCCATTCTATAACCCACACGTGTAGCTTCACCCTTAGAGTTTAAAAGAGAAAGGTTGGAGATTTGAATCGCTGCTTCCTTTTCTACAATACCACCTTGAGGACTTTGTGCATTTGGTTTCATATGTTTTTTAATCATATTTACCCCCTCAACAATGGCTTTATTTTTTTCAATGAAGACCGTTAGTACCTTGCCTTCAGACCCTTTGTGGTCGCCAGAAATTATCCGTACTGTGTCTCCTGTTTTAATCTTCAGCTTTCCCATGTCTGTTTTGTGTTTAAAGCACTTCTGGTGCTAATGATACAATTTTCATGAATTTTTTGTCTCTCAGCTCTCTGGCAACAGGGCCAAATACACGAGTTCCGCGCATTTCTCCAACAGCGTCTAAAAGAACACAAGCGTTGTCATCGAAACGAATGTAAGAGCCATCAGGGCGTCTTACTTCTTTTACAGTTCTCACAACAACAGCTGTTGAAACTGCACCTTTTTTGATGGTCCCGTTTGGAGTAGCATCTTTGACGGAAACCACAATTTTATCGCCAAGTGAGGCGTATCTGCGCTTGGTTCCACCTAAAACACGGATGGTTAATACCTCCTTTGCTCCAGTGTTGTCAGCTACCTTTAACCTTGATTCTTGCTGTACCATAATTACTTCGCTCTTTCAATAATTTCTACTAATCTCCAACATTTAGATCTACTCAAGGGTCTTGTTTCCATGATCCTTACAGTGTCGCCTTCGTTGCAGTCGTTTTGTTCGTCGTGTGCTACGTACTTTTTTGTCTTAAGTACGAACTTTCCGTACATAGGGTGTTTTACTTTTTTCACTTCAGAAACCACAATGGACTTCATCATTTTGTTACTTGTAACGATCCCGATACGCTCTTTTCTTAAATTTCTTTTTTCCATCTATTAAGCAAATACAATTATTGGTCGTCTCTTTTTGTTAATTCTGTAGCCAATCTCGCAACACTGCGTCTTACAACGCGCAATTGGATTGGGTTTTCTAAGGGTGATATCGCGTGTGTCATTTTTAAATCTGAATACGCTTTTTTTGTATCACTAAGTTTCTCTTGTAACTCAGCCGTCGATAGTTCTTTAATTTCTGATTGTTTCATAATATCATTTCATTAAGCCTCGTAATCTCTGGCAATTACAAATTTTGTTTTCACCGGTAATTTTTGAGCAGCCAAACGTAAAGCTTCTTTGGCAACTTCAATAGGTACCCCACCAACTTCAAAAAGAATGCGGCCTGGTTTTACAACAGCAGCCCAGTACTCCACAGCACCTTTTCCTTTACCCATTCGAACTTCCAATGGTTTTTTGGTGATGGGTTTATCTGGAAATATTTTAATCCAAAGTTGTCCTTCTCTTTTCATATACCGCGTTGCAGCAATACGAGCAGCCTCTATTTGACGAGATGTCAAAAAGTTAGAGTCTAATGATTTGATACCAAACATTCCACTTGAAAGGCGGTGTCCTCTTCCCGAGTTGCCTTTCATACGCCCTTTCTGGACTTTGCGGTATTTTGTTTTTTTAGGTTGTAACATTTTCTATGCTTTAAAAAATTACTTTCTACGTCTATTTTTTGGGTTAGAGCGTCCACCACGATCTCCTTTTTTGGAAAGGCCAACCAATGGAGATAATTCGCGTTTTCCATACACTTCACCTTTCATGATCCAAACCTTGATTCCCAAACGACCGTATGTGGTGTGGGCCTCAACAAGTGCATAATCAATGTCGGCTCTAAATGTAGACAATGGAATTCTTCCTTCTTTATAGTGTTCATTTCTTGCCATTTCAGCACCATTTAAACGGCCACTGATTTGGATTTTGATACCCTCGGCATTCATTCGCATGGTAGCGGCAATACCCATTTTAATGGCACGTTTGTAAGAAATACGGTTTTCAATCTGTCGCGCAATACTTGCTGCCACCAAATGTGCATCAAGCTCTGGACGTTTGATCTCAATGATGTTCAATTGAATATCTTTACCCGTTAATTTTCTAAGTTCTTCTTTGAGCTTGTCCACTTCTTGACCTCCCTTACCAATGATGATCCCAGGACGGGCAGTAGTAATGGTAATCGTTACAAGCTTTAAAGTTCTCTCAATAATAACTCTGGAAACACTCGCTTTGACAAGACGAACAAAAATGTACTTTCTGATTTTATCATCTTCAGCAAGTTTATCTCCATAATCGTTGCCTCCATACCAGTTGGATTCCCATCCTCTGATGATTCCTAAGCGATTTCCTATTGGATTTGTCTTTTGTCCCATGTATTATTTACTTTCTGTGTTATTTTTAGATCCAAGCACAACAGTTACGTGGTTGGAACGTTTTCTAATTCGGTGTGCACGACCCTGTGGAGCAGGTCTCAATCTCTTAAGCATGGTGCCACTGTCGACTGTGATTTCTTTAATAAATAAATCCGCTGCTTCTACATCGGCTTCTTCATTTTTGGCTTGCCAATTGGCAACGGCTGAAAGCACAAGCTTTTCCAAACGTCTTGAAGCTTCTTTTTGACTGAATCTTAAGATGTTTAATGCTTTTTCAACTTTTTCACTACGGACTAAATCTGCTACCAAACGCATTTTTCTAGGTGATGTAGGACAATTGTTAAGCTTTGCAAAAGCAACTTGCTTTTTGTTGGCTTTAATCGTTTCTGCCATTTGTTTTTTACGATTTCCCATAGCGCTTATTTTTTACCTTTATTTTTTGCGCCAACATGCCCTCTAAAAGAACGTGTTGGTGAAAATTCTCCTAACTTATGACCTACCATGTTCTCTGTTACATAAACAGGTACAAATTGGCGGCCGTTATAAACTGCGATAGTTTGGCCTACAAAATCAGGGGTAATCATACTGGCTCTTGACCAGGTTTTGATGACCGTTTTTTTGTTAGCTTCCACGTTTGCAGCAACTTTCTTTTCTAATTTATAATGAACGTAAGGTCCTTTTTTTAATGATCTTGCCATGTCTTATATTATTTCTTTCTACGTTCTACAATATATTTATTACTTGCCTTGGTCTTAGAACGTGTTCTGTAGCCTTTGGCTGGTATGCCATTTCTTGAACGAGGGTGCCCTCCAGAGGACTTCCCTTCACCACCACCCATAGGGTGATCAACTGGATTCATCACAACAGGTCTGGTTCTTGGACGTCGGCCCAACCAACGGCTACGACCGGCTTTACCAGAAACTTGTAACTGATGGTCTGAATTGGAAACAACTCCAATGGTTGCATAACAGTCTAATAACAACAAACGCGTTTCGCCTGAGGGCATTTTAACTGAAGCAAATTTACCATCTCTTGCCATAAGTTGTGCAAATGAACCAGCACTTCGAGCGATTACAGCACCTTGCCCTGGACGCAATTCAATACAAGAGATGATGGTTCCCAAAGGAATTTGGCTCAATGGCATCGCATTCCCTACTTCTGGAGCAATACCTTCATTACCGGACAATAGTTTTTGACCTACTTGCAATCCATTTTGTGCAATGATATAGCGCTTTTCACCATCTTGGTAGTTGAGAAGGGCAATAAATGCCGTTCTGTTTGGATCGTATTCAATAG
>JBJKXC010000032.1:0-23609 GCA_045561735.1 Flavobacteriaceae bacterium
TTACAATTAAAATTGTCGATGGAGTGTTAAGCCTCACGCTGAACGCCCGAAACGCGCCGGAACTCCACATTTCAAAATCCTACAGTGAAATGCTTTTGGGATATAAAGCTTCAAAAGAAAAATCAAAAGCACAAAAAGAGGCGGTACAATTCATCAAGCAAAAACTAGATGCAGCCAAGTGGTTTATTGATGCCATTCGCCAACGCCAACAAACTCTTTATGTGACAATGAGCGCCATCATGCAGTATCAAAAAGCGTATTTTTTATCTGGGGACGAAGAGCAACTGCGACCCATGATTTTAAAGGACATTGCAGATGAAATTAAAATGGATATTTCAACCGTTTCTAGAGTCGCCAACAGTAAGTACGTCAATACACCCTATGGGACCAAACTCATTAAAGAATTTTTTAGTGAGTCCATGACAAACGACCAAGGCGAGGAGGTTTCTACCAGAGAAATTAAAAGCATTTTAAAGACCGTTATTGTAGAAGAGGATAAGAAAAAACCGCTTACCGATGAAAAGCTTGCTAAAATACTCAAAGAAAAAGGCTACCCCATTGCCCGTAGAACGGTTGCCAAGTACAGAGAACAGCTAGAATTTCCTGTGGCAAGACTTCGCAAGGAAATCTAGATTATACTTTTTTGATCACATTGGTAACAATGCCCCAAATAACAAAGTCATTCTCGGGTGTTATTTTTATGGGTTTGTACTGTTTATTTTCAGGCTGTAACCAAATTTCATCCCCTTCAACTTTTAGGCGTTTAACGGTAAACTCTCCATCTAAAAAACAAACAGCAATCCTATTATGGGTGGGCGAAAGGCTCCGGTCGATAACCAAAAGGTCATTGTCGTTAAGACCTGCATCAATCATAGATTGCCCACTCACTCGAGCAAAAAAGGTAGCCTCTTTGTTTTTAATAAGCTCCGAGTCTAATGACAACCGTTCTTGCTTAAAGTCATCCGCAGGGGAGGGAAATCCCGCAGAAATCCCCGTATCAAAGTAAATTGTGCCAAGACTATTATCTGGCGGCCTTGGAATAAAAAAGGTCAGCGCTTGCTGTGGGTTTTTTGACATTGAACAGTAATTATATCATTTAAATTGGTGGTGTACTGTGGAGATAAATGCGTCTGCCGCATTTTCCATGTACGGGCTAAATCTTGATTGGCTAATTTTAATTTGGGTGCTGCATATTTTTTGTTGATATGATCCATGGCAGACATCAAAGGTTGGTGGCGGGTATCTTCATGGTCAAACAGCTGCATTTGACGGTTATAGGTGGGTACAATCCCCGTTAAGATAACCCCCGCTTTTTTATAATGAATGCCTTTTTTATAAATAGAAGTAATGGCTTTAACAGCGCTAGAACTTAGAATCAAACTGGAATTTGTTGGAAACGGAATACTAACCATTCGGCTAGCGCGGTATTGCGAAGACTGTGTTTTAAAGCGATCGCTGCGTAAAAATACAACCAACACATAACAGCTTGAATTTTGCCGGCGAAGTTTTTCGGCGCAGCTGCTAGCAAATGTAGAAATACGCTCCTTTAGATCGGTGAGCTCTGTAAGGGTTGTTTCGAAGCTTCGTGTGGTGGCAATGGCGCGTTTGGTTTTTACTTGTTCCATCTCAATTTTAGAGATGCCCTCTAGATCTTTTTTAAGTTTCCATTCGGTAATAGAAAACGATTGCCTTACCCATAAATCCGGAAGCTGAACAAAATCAAAGGCCGTTTTACATTGCTTCTGCGCCAAGCGCTTGTGCAAGGCGTAACCGATGCCCCAAACCTTTTCAATTGGAGTCCATTTCAATGCTTTAAGGCGCTTCGCTTCAGTATCAATGACATAAATACCACCCGTTTCCTTTGGAAATTTGCGTGCAATTTTATTGGCCACTTTGGCAAGTGCTTTGGTAGGTGCAATGCCTACGCAGGTTGGAATGCCTGTCCATTTTAAAATCCGCTTGCGAATGGAGCCTCCATAAGAATTCAAATCGTAATTATCAAAGCCTTGAAAGTGGAGAAAAGCTTCATCAATACTGTAAACCTCTACCTCCGGCGTGAACTGTTCTAAAATCCGCATAACGCGGCTGCTCATGTCGCCGTACAAAGCATAATTTGAAGAAAAGACTTGTACTTTATTCGTTTTAAAAAAGGATTTGTATTTGAACGCTGGTGCACCCATGGGAAGCCCTAAAGCCTTGGCTTCATCGCTGCGCGCAATCACGCAACCATCATTATTGGATAAAACAGCCACAGGCCTCCCCTGTAAGCTGGGGTTAAAAACCCGTTCACAAGAAGCATAAAAATTATTACAATCGACCAAAGCAAACATGTTCTAAAGGTACCGCATTTCTGTTTTTTTAAAAGCAAAAATTGTAATTTATTTTAATTTGAAAAGCCTCATTAAGTCTAAATTTTTAGTGCAATTTAATTGGATTTTGTACGCTGTAGTGTTGGATTTACATACCCCTTTGACACGCAAACAAAAACCAATTAAAATGAAAATTAGATTTAAGCTATTTACCATTTTAGCGCTTTTTTTAATGAAATGCGGGCTTGCACAAACGGTGCAGCCTTTAGACTCTATTACCATAAAATCTTCAAGAATTGATTTGCCTTTTAAGGAAAATTCAAGAACCATCAGTATTATAACATCAGAAACAATAAACGAAAGTCCTGCTACAAATTTAGTAGAGCTGCTGCAGCAAGAAGCAGGCATCGATGTTCGCCGTCAAGGCATTTATGGCATGCAATCTGATCTGTACGTTCGTGGTGGTGGTTTTGATCAAACACTGCTACTAATAGATGGTATTAAAGTGGAGGATCCACAAACAGGCCACCACACTTTAAACATTGCATTGCCCTTAGAGGTCATCAAGCGCATTGAAATTATCAAAGGCCCTGCCGCACGAATTTTCGGACAAAATGCCTTTACCGGAGCCATTAATATTGTGACAAAATCAAATGACTCTATAAAAAATAACGCTGGATTTCAACTGGGCTCTTACAACCAGCAACATGCCGCCGCAACCTTGGGAACTAGGGTGGGAACTACCGGCCTTATGGGGCATGCATCAGTCAACAGTTCAGAGGGATATCGCTATAATACCGATTTTAACAACCAAAACTTCTTTGTAAAAAGCAGTTTCAATACAGCGGCAAACCCCATTGAGGTCCTCGCCACCTTTTCAGAAAGAAAGTTCGGAGGGAATCAATTTTATGCCATTGATGCCAAAGAACAATACGAGGAAACCCAAAGTAGCTTGGTTGGGGTTTCAACAACATTACAAAAGGGCAATTTGAAACTCAGTCCACAGCTGTATTGGAAGCGGAACCAAGATATGTATCTCTACATTAGAAACAACCCTTCTGTCTATAGAAATTTACACATTTCTAACAAAATAGGCGGGCAAATCAATGCCGCTTATAGCTCAAATATTGGTGTAACAGGCTTCGGGGTTGATCTTGCTAAAGTAGAAATGGAAAGCAACCGATTGGGGCATCGAAATCGCTGGATGGGCACGCTTTTTGTGGAACATCGCTTTTCCTTTTTAGACAATGCACTCGACGTGACGCCAGGGGTGTCCGTTGGCTATTTTTCAGACTTTGAGACCAATGCTTTCCCAGGGATTGACATTGGATATACAATCAACGAACACTTTAGGGTCTATACCAATGCAGGCTACACCTACCGCACCCCAACCTACAACGATCTTTACTATGTAGGCAGTAGAGATGAGGGCAATGAAAACTTAGTGCCAGAAGAGGCAATTTCCCAAGAGCTTGGTTTGAAATATTTTGGAGATAAAATTAGTGCAACTGTTGCCTTTTTTAATAGGGATTCAGATAATTTAATAGATTATACCAAAGACAATGAGGCTGATAAATGGAAGTCCAATAACTTGACAAGTTTAAATACAAGAGGGGTTGAAGTTCAACTATCGGCCCCCTTTAAATTGGGGCAGTACAACCAAAGCTTTAACCTTGGATACACCCACTTGAATGAAGATTTAAAAGCGGTTCGTGCTAACTTTTCAAAATACATTATTAATTCCCTGAACCACCATCTTACAGCGCGCCTAAAATCACAGTTTACTAAAAACTTAACGCACAGTTTTGTCTATAAATTTGCGGAGCGGGCTACAGGGGAGAGCTACAGTGTGGTAGATGCACAACTTAAATTACTAATCCCTGGTTTAGAACTGACTATTACGGCAAATAATATTTTTAATACCGATTATGTCGAAACGGGCATTGTGCCAATGCCAAAAGGCAACGTGTTATTTGGTATTCGGGGCTTTTTCTAAACCAAAATTTTTGGATTAGCTCATTAATAAGTGTATTTTTAAAAAAACTTATAATATGAAAAATAATTCTGAGATAATGTCTGAGGCTAGGGCTGCACTCAATGGGAAATGGCCTTTTGCTATAGGGACTTTTTTTGTGATGACTTTAATTCTAATTGGCGCATCATTGATACCAATTGCAGGAACAATTTTATCTTTATTGATCAATGGGCCGTTGGTAGTAGGCGCTGCTTTTGTAGGTTTGAAAATTTATAAAAATGAAGCTGCTGAAACAAATGATTTGTTTTTTGCCTTTAAGCATTCTTTTACAAATTCCGTCTTGGCCTACTTGCTTATGGCGGTATTCATTTTGTTGAGATTCCTATTGCTTATTGTTCCTGGAATAATTGCTGCCTTGGCGTATTCTCAAACCTATTTTATTTTAGCAGAAAACCCATCGATGGATGCTTACGATGCCATACTAAAAAGCAAGAAAATGATGATGGGATATAAATGGCAGTACTTTAAGGTTGGGTTGAGATTTTTCGGGCTTGGAATTTTATGTCTGTTTACCCTTGGCATTGGTTTCCTATGGTTGGCCCCGTATCAATATGTGGTTTATGCCAAATTTTATGAGGAACTTAAATCGGTAAATGCTTAGTATTTCACTATTTAAAAACTTGATTTACTTTTTCGTATACCATAGAAGACTCCCAGCCACGGTATAAAAGATAATCGGCTAATTTTTTCTTCTTCTTGAAGGCAGACGCCCCTGTAATTGAAGCTACTTTTTTATGTGCTAGATTTTCGAAAGTAGCTTTGTAAGCTGCCTCGGAAATTTGTTTCAGTGCTTTTTCAATGAGATATTTTGAAATGTTCCGCTGTTTAAGCTCAGAAGTGAGTCTATGCCTTCCCCACTTTTTGATTTTAAATTTTCCCCGAACAAAAGCCAAGGCGAAACGTTCTTCATTTAAATAATCTCCGTCAATTAAGGCCATTATGATTTGATCAGACGCTTCAGAAATCATCCGCATTCCTTTTAATTTTTGTTCTACTTCTTTGTGGCAACGGTCTTGATAGCTACAGTATTTTTGAAGTTTCGAAAGGGCTTCGTCAACAGTATATGATTTCTTATAATCGTACATTAATTCTTGTATGTAATCGCAAAAATTAAATGGGTTCCAGGGCCACTTATTCCAGAAGCAAATGGGCGATAACCTTCGTTAGAAATGTTCTCTAAGGCGCTTACAAAAGAAAGGTTCTCCGTAAATTGATATTGCGCTCTTATATTAAAAGTCATCCATGCGGGGGCATATGGATTGCCATTGGCATCAATAGCAAACAAGTGGTTTGAAAGTTCATGAGAGATATCTTTATAGGTCAAACCAGCACTGTAATTAATAAAGCCATCTAAGGTAATCTTTTTGTGTTTCCAAAGAAGATGCGCATTCCCAAAAGCAGGGGCTACATGTCGTACAGGAACCTCTGCGTTATGAGTATTCTTTTGGCGGCCTTTTGTAAGGCTAAATTGAGAAGTAATTTCTATATCTTTTGTGAGCCGTGCTTGAAAGCCTGCTTCAAATCCATAGATATTGGCCTGTGCGTTATTTTGTACCGCCTGCACAGTACTGGATACGCCGTCATAATTAATTTCTGTAACCCCATTAATGTTGAAAGCATCTCTTGTCATGGCATTGTCCAGATGCGTATAGTAGGCCGACAAATCCAACACTGCTGAATCGTTAAAATTAATTGTCAGGCCCAATTCACCTCCATAAGCATACTCTGGCTTGAGTTGATTGTTAGGGACCACAACACAGCCGGGTTCAGAGTCAAAAACCTTTCCAATATCATCAATATTTGGTGCTCTAAAAGCAGTGGTTAGATTGAACTTCCATAAAAAGGTTTGGCTTTGTTCCCAAGTAAAGCCTGCGGTTCCTGTCATTGCATTGGTATGTAAATTGGCTGTAGCAAATGGGAGATCGTAAAATTCATTATTAGGTGTTAAATCTGTCGCGATAGAAACATTATTGTAGCGAATCCCTGATTGAAATGTTAATTTTGACGAGGGCTTATACTTGAAGCTCAGATAACTTGCGAAGCTTGACCATTGAGCTCCGTCTGGATAACGAGACGCAATATGTTGGATGCTATTGGTTTCAATTTCCTTAGAAATCCCTACAGAGCCAATTTTATTATAAATTAATTCTACCCCGTAAAATAGGTTAGATACATCTGATAATGATTTTTCTAAATCTAAGTTTAAAGACAGGGCGTCAACCGTTTCTGTCCTAGTTTTCAAATCGTTGGCCTCAAATTTTCGGCTGATCCGACTTTCTTCAAAATTTTGATAAGCCATACTGGCCTTTATTTTGTCATAAAATGGGGAACGGCTACTGAGTTTTGTCAATTGAAGGTTCGCTAAAAACCATTGTTGAGGGCCATATTTCCATTCAGAAAACTGTAATGCGTTAGAGTTGTCTTGCTGAAGTGTCAGGCGGTCGTAACGAGGAATGTTTGAGGTAGTTGCAAAATGAAGGCCCAAGTCAAATGTGAGGTTTTCATTGGCCTTGTAATGAATTTTTTGGGCGGCATGAAATTGACTAAAACTTGTTCCCTTTTGTAATAAAGGTTCGTGATTCGGCATTAGCATATCCTGACCATTGCGCTGACTTACATAAAAGGGTGTTAAATAGGCATTATTGCTCGTTTTACCCATTTTTAAATCTCCAAAATCAGAAAAGCTAAGACTTGAATGAAGCCCCCATTTTTTTAAGCCCAGATTCAATCCAAACTGCAGCGTCCTTTCATTATTAGCAGAGGCATAACGCAAATTACTTTTGGTAGAGATTTCGGGGGTTCCTGATTCTGAGATCCTTGGAGTCGTCGTATAAAAATTCATGACTCCCCCAATCGCATCACTCCCATAAATAACAGATCCTGCACCCAGAATAACCTCGGTTTTTTGAATGTTAAAAGGGTTTATGGAAATTATATTTTGAACATTCCCACTCCTAAAAATTGCATTATTTAATCGAACACCATCCACCGTAATTAATACGCGATTTGTAGAAAATCCGCGAATCATGGGACTGCCACCTCCCAATTGACTTTTTTGAATAAAAACCCGGCCAGTATTAGCCAGTAAATCTGCAGACGTTTGAGGGTTTGCCAGTTCAATGTCGTTGGCGTTGAGGGTTATAATCTTTTGCGGAACTTCTTTTTTACTTTGCTCGAACTTCGAGGCTGAAATCACAATTTCATTCAAATCTGTTGCTTTGGGTGCTAAGAAAATGGTGTCATTAAGCTTGGACTTGAGGCCAGATTTTGTTCGGTAAGATAAATGCTGAAAATAGATGCGTTCAAAACTTTGAAAGTGCACAATAGAGGCTTTACCATCTAAGTTAGAAATGTTTGTTTTGGTCTTTACTAAATTATAAACAGCGACTCCCGGGATAGGTTCCAAGCTTGTGGCATCAACCACCACAACCCTTTGTGCGGATACACTACAAATAAAAAAGCCTATAAAAAAAGTGTAAAAATGCTTTATCATTAATTAAATACTTGGTTTAAAATGACAAGAGATTTTGGAGACTGAAAGCCTTGCAAATGTAATTTAAAATACAGTAAAATCATATTTAACAACTCTTGCTTTTGAGCAGAGTTCATTGATTCACTTGTATAGCTATCAAATTCCATACCTAAGATTGAGTTAAACAAGATTAATTTAGAGCCAGAAATACAATAACGGCCTGTGTTTTTGGCTTGATAGAGCCCTGCTTCTAAGTTAAAGAAGGGAAGGGTTGGGTTAGAAAGTTCAGGGTAAAATCCGACGTATTTTGTCAATCCTATTAAAAATTGATGGTGGAAAATACTATTAAAATCGATCGTATCAAACCACAGCAGCGCCGCTTCGATATAGTTAAACAAGTCTTCGTTGGGCGCTTCTTCTTTAAGCACCATCGTTAATATTTCTGCTAAAAAAATGACACACGTTGATTTTAAAATATCTGTATGCAAAGTGCTGTACACTTGTTGTAAACGGACATTTTTAATGTAATGTAAATCCCTACTATTTTTATAATCAATCTCTAAATTAAGCAAGGAAAGTGATTGAAAATAAGCAGGCTTTATTTTTGTCTTTTTCGAAGAAAAGGCCCCTTTTACTAAAAAGGAAACTACCCCATTGGAAGCCGTATAAGCCCTAACAATAAGATCGTGGTCTTTGTATTTCAACTTTGAAAGAATAATCGCTTTTGTAGAAATAATCATTGGCGAATGAGCATAATCTTTAAAACTTTGGTTTCCAAATTATCCAAATCGGAAATAAGTACTACATAAACTCCAGAGGCGACGGTGCGATTGGCTAAGTTTTTACCGTTCCAATAAGCCGTTCCTCCATCAATTTCTAAGTTATAGCCTTTGAAGCGTAAATTGGTATTGGACTGAGCTTCGGCCACTAAATTTCCCGTAACATCTGTTATTTTAATATTGATATTGTCGCTCAGGTTTTTGATCTTTACTTTATCAATAGTCAAATTAAATCCTGGCCTTACGGGGTTGGGGTAAACATAGGCATCATCAAGCGAGTTTGAGGGGCTCGATCCTCCGGCATTGAAAGCAACCAAGCCCCTATTGGTGCCAAAATAAATTTTTCCATTATTTTCATTTTGAACCATTGTTGTGACAGTATTTGAGGGAAGTGGAGAATTATCTTCGGTAAAATGATAAATCGTGTTTTGCCCATCTGCGCTTAAATAAAAAACCCCCGAATCTGCAGTTGATACCCATTTATTGTTAGATCCATCAACAATTATCTTGGTTATGAACTGTAGCTCCAAGAGTTCTTTGGGAAGCCCATCTTCCAAAATAATAATTGGCGATGTTGTCAAAACTTCTTCTGTGAAAAAATTACTAATGTTGTATAAAACTCTCAACCCTTTGTAGGTGCCAATCCAAAGGACATTGTTTTTATCAAAGGCCAGTGCCTTTATATAATCCGAAGGAAGGTTTGCGGTATCTTCACCTGATAATGCTCTTAAAGAAGATGTCCCCTGATTGATGTCATAGCCTATTAGTCCAAAAAAATAGGAACCAATAAATATTTTGCCCTGATTTACAATGATATCAGAAAAGCCTAAATTATCAATGGGGTCAGGGATGAGTGAAGTAAAATCATAGGAATTCCACTGCCCGTTAGAATATTTATTTAAAGGCTTTTCAACTCTACCGTTAAGAACCCATAAATTCCCGGAGTCATCAAATGTGTTTGTCAATATCAGGTTGTATGTGTTAACAAATTGACCTAATGTGCTATTTGTGGAGTTAAAAAGAGGTCCAATACCTTCTGAGCTGAATTTTATAAGACCGCTGTAATAAGACCCCACATAAAAAACAGATGTATCAAACGGATCAACGGACATATGCGATAAATAGTAAGGCTCTTGAACTTGTGCACTAATGGTGTCATAGGGAATATTTTGCCATTCATTATTGATATAACGGCTAATCCCTGTGCGTTTCATGCCCCCTGAGAAATTATAAAACTGAGAATATCCGCCGGATAAAACCCAAAGGTTTTGATTAAATTCTTCTATCGAAAAAATATTATTGAGGAGTGGGCCATCGGGGTGAATTTCTTCAAAAACACCACCATTAGACAAATTAGTTTTAAGAACCCCAAAACCAGATTTACCTAATGTTACATTATTTTTTGTTCCTATAAAAATTTGGTTCTCGTTAATAATTGAACACGACAATAGTCCTTGGTATTCAGTGGGGAGCGATAGTGCGCTTATCAAATTAAAATTTGTGTCGTAAATCTTAAGTGAAGCTTCTGAAGTCGTAACAAAATAGTGATTAGAGAAATACACATCAACAGGTGGTTCAGAGTTGGCAACGAGCTGGGTCAGTGAATTATTATCATTCAGCCTGAAAGTAATTCCAGCATTTGATGTGACAATTAATTGATCTTCATTGGATGCTAAAAAAACAAAATCGCCAGAAACAGTACTAAACCACTGCTGGTAATCAATTAAATTGGGATTACTTAATGCTATAGATTTTATCCCTTCATTATTGCCGCAATTGGCATAAATTGTATTGTTGTAAACTGCCGTTTGTTCGACTGGTATTTGATTGCCAAAATTTCCTATGTAAAAGGTGTCTCCAAATTCTAAGTTGTCGAGCTTATAAACTGATATTCCATAGTTTGTTGAAATGTAGAGGTCATCTTGGTGCTCATAAAAGTGGTTGATTTGTTTATTTTCAGGTGGGATTGTTGCTTTATTGATAATATCTACAACTCTTAATACCTCTTGAGTTGTTTCATTAAAAATTTCTATCAAGCCATTTTCGTAGCCGATAATCAATAATTGATAATTGGTGCTGTAATGAAATGTTGAAATAATATCCCCAGTCAATCCGTCAATTGTGGTAATGGTTTGTATTTCTTGAGTTTGTACGTCATAAGAAAAGATTGAATTATCTGCCGTGGCATAAATTTTATCATTTGCATAGATAATTTCAGAAATATTCAAATACGAGAAATACCCTTCCCATGATTGAGAATAGCTAAATATTTTAAAAAATAGCAAAACGACAACTAAATATTTTCTTGAATTCTTCAACAATAATTTATTTTGAATATTTGAAACTTGATTTAAAAATTTGTTTGTGCCTATTGCGACGGCTTGGTTGTAGGAAAGGCAATTCAATAAAAACCCAGGACAAAACAGCCAAAAATAACACCAAAATCGTTGTGCAAACAAACATTAACAATGGAGAATACATCATGAACAGCCCCAAGGCAACAAAAACTTGAATTACCGGAAAATGAAAGATGTATATCCCGTAGGTGAAATCTCCATATTTGCCAAAGTTATTAAAAATCCGAAGCGTATATGCCAAATAATACACCATAAAACCGTAGCTAATGGGTTTTAAAAATTGAAGACTAAAAACATATTGTTCAATAGTAAAAAGAAATAAGGCTGGAAGAATAATATAGTGTTTCCACTTGAAGAAAAAATCAAATTTTTTGTAAAATAATATACCAACTGCAAAAAAGGCATAGGCGCCTGGAAGCTGTTTGGCAATCCTATAATTATCCTGGAAAAGAAAATAATTAAAATAAATGATTGACAAGAGATATAATGCCGTCAAAAGGATATAAAAATTAATTTTAAAGCGTCTGAAAATCCAATACAAAATTGGTAGAGAAATATAAAATGCTTCCTCTATTTTAATGGTCCACAAGGCTCCATTTACAACACATGTTTTCTGAGATTCAAAGACACCAGGCAAACAGGGTTCAAAATAATTTTGAAATGTTAGGTTCGCAACTAAATATCTATAAAATTGCGGGTTAAAAAAATATTCTGAAATTGTAGCTTTAGAAATAATAAATAAAAAAAAGGCGCAAAGAAAGATTACAAAAAAATAAGCCGGGAAAATCCGTTTAATTCTTCTAAAAAAATAATCTTTGGTATTTGAGCTATTTTCAAAACTTTTAGCTACCAAAAATCCACTGATTACAAAAAATCCTGAAATAGCCAATGGGGTGTTAAAAAGCTTCTTAAGTGGCTGTATTACCTCGAACTGACTCAATTCTATAAAGTGAGCAATCGCTACTGTTGTTGCAAAAACAATTCTCAGAAAATCGAAATTATTAATATTAATATTGCTCAAAACCGATCATTTCATCAAATATATTTATAACTAACGACAAAATCTGCCATTATTATATATAAACAAAAAAAGCTGCTGTAGGACAGTAGCTTATTCTAATTTTTAAAATAGGGTGATCAAACAACCCCTTGAGCTAGCATGGCATCGGCAACCTTAACAAAACCAGCAATATTGGCGCCTTTGACATAATCAACATAGCCTGTTTTTTCATCTTTACCGTAAGCAATGCATTTATCGTGAATGTTCCCCATGATTTCTTTAAGTTTTTCATCAACCTCCTCACGTGACCAGTTAAATCGCAGTGAATTCTGTGTCATTTCCAAACCCGATGTTGCAACACCACCAGCATTGGATGCTTTTCCTGGCGCAAATAATATTCTTTCTTTATGAAAAATGGCAATAGCCTCTTTGGTAGAGGGCATATTTGCCCCTTCGCTTACGCAAATACAGCCATTTTTTAGAAGTGTTTCTGCGGCTGAACCACTCAATTCATTTTGAGTTGCACAAGGCATTGCAATGTCACAGGCTTGTTCCCAGGGCTTTCTATGTTCAAAAAATTGGGCATTGGCATAATTGTCAACATAAGCACTGATGCGGCCACGTTTGTTGTTCTTTAGGTCCATAACAAAAGCTAATTTTTCCCTATTAATGCCATCTGAGTCTAAAATATATCCGGAAGAATCTGAAAGTGTAATGACTTTTCCACCAAGTTGAATAATTTTTTCTGCAGCATACTGGGCGACATTTCCAGACCCTGAAATACACACCGTTTTTCCTTTGATACTATCCCCCTTAGTTTGGAGCATTTTTTCTGCGAAATAAACCGTACCATAACCTGTAGCCTCAGGTCGAATTAAAGAGCCTCCCCAGGTCATACCTTTACCAGTCAAAACGCCTGTGAATTCATTTTGTAATTTTTTATACATCCCAAATAAAAAGCCAATTTCTCGACCGCCAACACCGATATCTCCAGCTGGCACATCGGTGTTTGGCCCAATGTGACGAAATAATTCACTCATAAAGGCATGGCAAAAGCGCATAATCTCATTTTCGCTTTTTCCTTTAGGGTCGAAATCGCTTCCTCCTTTGCCGCCCCCCATTGGAAGAGTTGTCAAACTATTTTTAAAGACTTGTTCAAAGGCCAAGAACTTTAAAATACTCATGTTTACTGACGGGTGAAAGCGTAATCCTCCTTTATATGGGCCTATGGCAGAATTCATCTGAACACGGTAACCTCTATTAACTTGTATTTCTCCAACGTCATCTACCCAATTGACTCTAAACATGATGGCACGCTCTGGCTCAACCATGCGGAGTAAAATATTCTTTCCGTGATAAATATCATTTTGAATGATATAGGGAATAACGGTTTCTGCAACTTCTTCTACAGCTTGTAGAAATTCAGGCTCATGGCCATTTCTTTGACGAACTAAATCTAAAAATCTATTTACTTTGATTTTTATTTCATTGGATTTTAAAATCATAAATACTTTAATTTGTAGTACAAATATATAATTTCTTAAAAAAAGAATTGAAAAAAATATATTTCGTAATTTTCAAACGCTTTAAGACCCTTTTTTTACGAATAATTTAAAAATCGTGCTTTAGCTTTCTAGTGCTTGTTTTAAATCGTCTATCAAATCATCGGCGTCTTCAATGCCAACACTTAATCGAATCAAGGAATCTACAACCCCTGTTTTTTCACGAACTTCCTTTGGAATGCTGGCATGCGTCATACTGGCTGGGTGTCCTGCCAATGATTCAACACCGCCCAAAGATTCTGCTAAAGTGAAGACCTTTAATCGCTCTACAACTTTAATGGTATTTTCATAATTATTCCCCTTAGTGGTAAAGGACAACATCCCACCAAAATCATTCATTTGATCTACTGCAATTTCGTGGTTTGGGTGCGTGACCAATCCAGGCCAATATACTTTTTTAACTTTTGGATGTTGTTGTAGAAATGTAGCAACAGCCCTTCCATTATCACAATGGCGTTGCATACGTACGTGTAAAGTTTTGATTCCTCTTAGTACCAAAAAACTATCCTGTGGCCCACAAATAGCCCCACTTGCATTTTGAATAAAATACAATTGATCGGCCAGTGACTTTTCCTTGACGGCCAGCGCACCCATTACAACATCACTATGGCCACCCAGGTATTTAGTAGCAGAATGCATCACAATATCCGCCCCCAAGTCCAAGGGTTGTTGTAAATAAGGGGTAGCAAAAGTATTATCAACCGCCAGAAGAATAGCATGCTTTTTAGCAATCGTAGATACCGCTTTGATGTCAATGATATTTAACATGGGATTAGTAGGTGTTTCGACCCATATCAATTTAGTTTTAGGCGTGATGTGCTGCTCAATTTGATCAGCATTTTGCATACCAATGAAGTGGAATTTGATTTGAAATTTTTCAAAAACTTTGGTGAACAATCGGTAGGTTCCGCCGTACAAATCATTGGTAGAGACTACCTCGTCTCCAGGGTTTAGCAATTTAATCACTGCATCAATTGCTGCCAGCCCAGACCCAAAAGCCAGCCCATAATGACCATTTTCAATACTTGCAAATGATTTTTCAAGCAAATCCCTGGTGGGGTTATGGGTGCGAGAATATTCATAGCCTTTGTGTCCACCAGGTGTGGTTTGTGCATAGGTAGAAGTTTGATAGATTGGTGGCATAACCGAGCCGTAGGCTTTGTCAGGTGATTGGCCGCCGTGAATAGTTTTTGTGTTAAATTTCATTAGTAAATTAATTACTGGTTTGTTAAGAAATGATTTTCTTTGTAAAAATAACGAATCTAACCTATGAAAAAAATCTATTACCTTAAAACTTGCAGCACTTGCCAGCGCATTATTAAGGCACTTAGCCTCTCCAAGGATTTTAAGCATCAGGACCTCAAAACAACGCCAATTTCATCATCCGATTTAGAAGTGCTCAAATCCTTATCTGGGAGCTTTGAATCGCTGTTCAATAAAAGGGCAAAGCTGTACAAAGAAAGGATGCTTAAAAATAAAATGTTGCAAGAAGCCGATTACCGCCAATATATTTTAGAACACTACACTTTTTTAAAACGTCCCGTCCTTGTCATTGAAGACAAAATTTTTGTGGGAAACAGTCCCAAAACTATAGCAGAAGCAAAATTAGTATTGACCAATGCATAATCGAAAAACTGCCCTTATCGCACTTACCCTGGTTCAATTATTTTATGGTTTGACTTTTACATTTGCCAACGATGTAATTGTGGGGGGGCACATCAAACCTTTTGGTTTTATCTTAATAAGGGTTGTCTGTGGAGGAATGCTTTTTTGGCTTTTTGGACTTGCCGTTCCCACTAAAAGAATTGACTCGAAAGATTTTCCTAAGTTAATTGCAGCAGCATTTTTTGGAGTGGCGCTTAATATGTTGGCATTTTTCAAAGGATTGGAATACACAACGCCCATCAATGGTGCTGTCATTATGATTACAACACCCATCATCGTTCTGGTTCTATCGTTAATTTTTCTTAAAGAACCCATAAAAAAAATAAAGGTCTATGGAATTGCCTTGGGGCTTTCTGGAGCATTAGTTTTAAGTCTTTATGGCGAATCATCTGAGAATGGTGCCAATATTTTGCTAGGCAATTTTCTGGTTTTTGTAAATGCAAGCTCTTATAGCTACTATTTAATTCTAATCAAAAAATTAACTGCAAAATACCACCCCTATGATTTTATAAAATGGTTATTCTTGTTTGGGGCGCTTATGGTGTTGCCTTTTGGTTTTTATGAAGTTGCTGCGGTGCAGTGGAAAACGTTACCGAATTATATTTGGTTTTCAGTATTCTTTGTGGTTGTATTTGCAACCTTTGGCACCTACCTGCTCAACCCTTTGGCGTTGTATAGATTAAAAGCCACAACAGTCAGCACTTTTATTTACCTTCAACCCATTTTTGCAGGACTTTTTGCTGTTTCCATGGGCAGTGACCAATTAGACTTAGTCAAAATATCTGCCACTATTTTAATTTTTATTGGTGTATATTTAGTATCTAAAAATAACCGCCTTGACCACTGAAATACATACATCTATTGACGCTGTTGATCCCTCTTTTTTGAAAGACATTAATCCTCAAAAAAATGTATACTTTTCAAAAACATTGCTTCATAGTTTTGAAGTCTCAAACCCCAAAATTGATATGCAGTATGTTTGTGTTTCAGACAATAATAAACCCCAAGCGTTGGCGTTGATTCAAATTATTGAATTAAGCTTGGATGTGATTTTAAAGAATATCAAAGCATCTGCTTTTTCACGTTGGCTTCTAAGCCTATTGTTTTGGAAAGATCATATTAAAATTATGTTTTGTGGAAATGTATTTTTAAGTGGGGAATACGCTATTGGGTTTTCTAAAGACGCTGACCGAAAGAAAGTTGTAAATCAAATTGGGCGTGCCTTAAACGCTGTTTCGAAAACCGTAAAATCTCTTCACGCTATTTTCATCAAAGATTTTGAAAAAAAGGCATTGGATTATTCACAAGGTTTTGAACCCTATGGGTTTACCAATATTCAAGTAGAGCCTAATATGCTGATACATCTAAAGCCAGATTGGAAAAGTTTTGAGGATTATAAAAATGCGCTTAAATCAAAATTCCGTGTCAAAGCCAATAAAGCCGACTCTAAAAGCCAGTCGCTTGAAAGTCGATTCATGTCAAAAGAGGACATTGAAGGCGCTCAAAAAGCCTTACAAGATTTATATCAAAACACGATTGACAACGCCAACTTCAATGCCCAAGTACTCAACTTAGACACCTATGTTGAGCTAAAGCGTTTTTATAAAGATGATTTTATAGTAAAAGGCTATTTCTTAAATGGTGAAATTGTCGGATTTCTATCCGCCTTAAAAAATAAGACACATTTAGATGCACATTTTATTGGACTGAACTACAGTTTAAATAAAACCCATGCCATATACCCCAGAATTCTAAATGATTATGTAAGAATCGGCATTGAAAATAAAGTTGCTATCATTAATTTGGGGAGAACTGCATCAGAGATAAAAACTAGCATAGGTGCATTTCCTCTGGAGCTGAGCTGTTATATCAAACATAAAAGTAAGTTCATAAACGTGTTTGTACGTCCATTTTTTAAGAGAATTCAAATCAAAAGCTTCAAACAGCATAGCCCTTTTAAATAGTAATCGCTTTTCAGTATCTTTGAACCAAATTTTAAGTCTGCAAAATGATACAGTCCATGACGGGGTACGGTAAGTTTGTTCTTGAACTGCCTTTGAAAACGATTCGCATCGAGATTCGTGCGCTCAATAGTAAATCTATGGATTTGAACATGCGGATGCCCTCAAACTATCGTAGCAAGGAATTAGAGCTTCGCAAAATTATTGGGAAGGCGCTCGGACGCGGTAAGATCGATGTATCACTACATGTTGAAAAAAGTAACTCGTTAAAAACTGCTAAAATTAACCCTGCTATTGTACAAGATTATATCCAACAACTCAAACATATAGCACCCACAGACTCTGTTTTAGAGCTTCTGAAAATGGCTGTTAAAATGCCTGATGCATTTAACATTGAAAAAGAAGACGTAGATGACAAAGAATGGTCTCAAATTCTTAGCGCGGTTGCCAATGCCCTGGAGGGCATTGTGGCCTATAGAAGTGATGAAGGCCAAGTACTTTTGAATGATTTCACAGGGCGTATTAAAGCCATAGAAAGCCTTTTGAAAAGCGTCGTAGAAATGAATCCTGAGCGGGTTGTAAATGTGCGTGAACGCCTTGCTAAAGGGGTTGCAGAATTTAAAGAAGGATTGGACCAAAACCGTTTTGAGCAGGAATTAATTTATTACATTGAAAAACTGGATATTACAGAAGAAAAGGTAAGGCTTCAAAACCATTTAAATTATTTTATAAAGACGCTAAATTCTGTAGATTCAAATGGAAAAAAATTGGGCTTTATAAGTCAAGAAATTGGACGTGAGATCAATACCATTGGATCCAAAGCCAACTTTGCACCCATGCAAAAACAGGTCGTACAAATGAAAGATGAGCTTGAAAAAATAAAAGAACAACTGCTTAATGTGCTCTAAGATGTTTGAAGGTAAACTCATTGTGTTTTCTGCCCCATCCGGCGCTGGTAAAACTACTATCGTTAAGCACCTACTGGGGAAAAAAGCATTGAATTTGGCGTTTTCTATCTCGGCAACCTCTCGCTCCAAAAGAGGGGAGGAGATCAACGGCGAAGATTACTATTTTTTGTCAACAGCTGCGTTCAAAGAGCACATCAAGGCTGGAGATTTCTTAGAATGGGAAGAGGTCTATCGTGATAATTTCTATGGCACTTTAAAATCTGAAGTTGAGCGCCTATGGGCCCTAAAAAAACATGTGATTTTTGACATTGATGTTTCAGGAGCATTGCGAATTAAAAAGAAATTTCCAAAAAAGACACTGGCTATATTTGTCAACCCCCCTAGTATTGACGACCTTAAGATTCGCCTCAAAAAAAGAGAAACAGAATCCGACGATAAAATCAATATGCGAATTTCTAAAGCCTCTGCAGAACTTGCAACAGCAGCGCTTTTTGACTGTATTATTGAAAATAAGATTTTAGAAGCTGCGCAGGAAGAAGCGCATCAAACGGTTTTGAATTTTATAAAATAGTAAATATGGGCGCTCTTAAAATTGGGCTTTATTTTGGCACTTTTAACCCCATACACGCTGGGCATCTCATCATTGCCAACCACTTTGCAGAACATACCGACCTAAATCAAGTCTGGTGCGTGGTAACACCCCAAAACCCCCACAAGGCCAACCAAAGTATTTTAGACAATCGAGAGCGCTTGCAAATGGTTGAGTTAGCCACACAAGGCTACCCAAAAATAAAATCTAGCGACATTGAGTTTGATTTAGGCCAGCCCAATTACACAGTGCATACGCTAGCCCATTTAGAAAAAAAATATCCAGATTACGAATTTGTACTCATCATGGGAGAAGACAATTTAGTGTCTTTACACAAATGGAAAAATGTAGATGTTATTGCCGAACGTTATGCCATTTATGTGTACCCCAGAAAACTGGGCTCATCTCCTAAAAGTGTAACATTTGAAGGGCATGTCGCTAAGGTAAGAGCGCCCATTATTGAAATCTCTTCCTCCTTGATACGTAGAGCAATCAAAGCGGGGAAAAATGTGCAGCCCATGCTACCGAAAGAGGTTTGGGTTTATTTAGATGAAATGAATTTTTATAAATAAAATGGTTAAAATTGGTTCTATAAAATTGCCTGAATTCCCACTACTGCTCGCACCCATGGAAGACGTAAGTGACCCGCCTTTTCGCGCGCTTTGCAAAGAACAAGGTGCCGATGTGGTTTACACCGAATTTATTTCCAGTGAAGGCTTGATACGAGATGCAGCAAAAAGCACCATCAAACTCGATATTTATGAAAAGGAGCGTCCAGTCGGTATTCAAATTTTTGGGGCCAACTTAGACAGCATGCTTCGTGCGGTTGAGATTGTAGAAAAATCCAAACCCGACATTATTGATATTAATTTTGGTTGTCCTGTAAAAAAGGTCGTTAGCAAAGGTGCAGGGGCAGGTATTCTTAAAGACATCTGTTTGATGGAAAAACTGACGGCTGAGATGGTCAAGCGAACCCATTTACCGGTGACTGTAAAAACACGTTTGGGGTGGGACCACGATTCCATTCGGATTGTTGAGGTGGCCGAAAGGCTTCAAGATGTAGGCATAAAGGCGCTCTCCATTCACGGTCGCACCCGTGCACAAATGTATAAAGGGTACGCCAATTGGGCGCCCATTGCAGCTGTCAAAAACAACCCAAGGATGCACATCCCAATTTTCGGAAACGGGGATGTGAACTCTCCGGAGCGGGCCGTTGAAATGCGGGATGTCTATGGCTTGGATGGCGCCATGATTGGACGAGCCAGCATTGGAAATCCTTGGTTTTTTAAACAGATAAGACATTATTTTGAAACAGGGGCACACATGGGCCCTATTGGTATGACAGAGCGTATTGAAGCGGCACGAAGACACCTGAAAATGGCTATCGATTGGAAGGGCGAAGTCTTGGGGGTATTAGAAACCAGGCGGCATTACAGTACCTATTTTAAAGGTATTCCGGATTTTAAACCCTACCGCACTAAAATGGTTACAAGCAACCACAGTGTGGATGTGTTTAATGCTTTTGATGAAGTCGAAAAAGTGTTTGGTGATTACCAGTTCGCCTAGGCTACAAAATCTACTTTCTTAATGCGCCAAGAGGCCAGTCCTGAGGCAATGATGCCTAAAAAAAATATGGTTGAGAATGCAATACCGACATTTGCCCAAGTCAAGACCACTGGGTAGGCCAATGTGGAAGTGATCATGACCAATTCAAAATGTTGCTGAAGTAAAATCACAACAACGCCCAGCAAAAGCCCGGATAATCCGCCCAAAACGGTCATTAATATGCCTTGTGTATAAAACACCCTTTGAATTGTTTGTTTAGTGGCCCCCATGCTAAACAAAGTTTTCAAATCCCGCTTTTTATCTAATATCATCATGATGATAGAGCCTACAATATTAAACAAAGCAATGCTTAAAATGAGGGTGAAAATAAGGTAGACTGCCAGCTGTTCAGTATTGAGCATTTTGTATAAAGCGGCGTTAAGCTGCATTCTGTTTTTAACCACAACTTGGCCTTCAAATAGCCGCTCAAGTGCTGCTATAATTTGTGTCGTATCTGCGGTTTCAATGGTTGTGATTTCAATGGCACTAACGCCGGACTTTGGGAAGCCCAGTAGGTGTTTAGCATTTTCAATTCCTGTAAATACCAAGGAATTATTGAGGTCATCATTGATTTGGAAGATACCTACATTAATAACTTTCATGCTTTTAAAAGCGTCTTTTACCGACATCAACTGTCCGGTTCCTGGCTTGGGCGCATACAAGCGAATGGTTTTTGTAATGTCATAGGTTTTAAAGCCCAAGGTATTACTGAGATCCCAGCCCGAAACAATTTGAGGCAAATCGGGTTCCATCCAATCGCCATAGGACACAATAGAATCAATGGTGCTTTGGGGGTAGTTTGTATCAACTCCTTTTATCCGTACGGCTAAAAATTTGTCATCACATCGCATTAAAACTTGATCTTCCGCAATTTTTGAAAAAGAGGCAATACCGTCAATAGCAGCCATTTGTTTACTTTGTGCTTGTGAAAAAAAGAAGGTTTTGGTTTGTTTGGGGAATAGTTTTAAATCTGGATCGGTAAGAGTAGTGAATTCTAGGCTAAAGGCCTTGAGCCCTGCAAAACCCGAAAGGACAATAAAAAGGGCTGCTGTTCCCACAACAATGCCAATACTGGCAATTAATGTGATGTAGTTAATTGCCGTACTTTTACTTTTGGTAAATAAATACCTTTGAGCTATGTAGAACGAAAAATTCAATCAGGCTTTTTTTCTTTTGTCGAGCAAGTCAAGATTTTTGATGGGGTTATCGGAATACTTAAGAGAGTGTTCTATTTGATCTATGTATTCTAGGGAGTCATCTAGAAAAAATAGCAATTTAGGCATTCGACGCAGTTGGTGTTTAGTGCGCCTGGCCAGTTCGTGTTTGATAAGGGATGAGTTGGAGGCAATACCCTCCATCAGTGTTTTCGCTTGCTGGATTGGAAAAATACTAAGGTAAACCTTGGCAATCGACAAATCGACAGTAACATTAACTTTGGTAACCGAAATAATGACGCCGCGTAAACCGCCCTCACGAGCAGCACCTTGCAGCACCTCTACTAGGTCCTCTTGTAAGACAGATGCAATCTTTTTTTGTCTTTGACTTTCCATGGTGTAAAAATACTATATTTATTATGGGTTATTATTATTAGAAATATCATCACTACTACAAGGGAAGATTAATAAAGCGGAGAGTAAGTAACGTTTTTTCATTTAGTTTTAAATCCGTTAACTGAATAAAGGTAAGAAAACTTTTTATTAGCTCAGTAGCTTTGGCGTGTTGGGAAAACAACTAAAAGCTAATGTCTATCAAATGTCTGTCAGTTTTTAGTAAATTTATAGTGTTCTTAAGTATTTAGAAAAAGTTATTATGGAATTGCGCTTTGACCATTTATGAATTTTATAACGGGCTTTGAGATGTTTAAAAATGGTCGTAATATTGCAGCCTCTTTAGGTCCCATAGCTCAGTTGGTTAGAGCATCTGACTCATAATCAGAGGGTCACTGGTTCGAGCCCAGTTGGGACCACCCTTAAACCCCTTCTTAATTGAGGGGGTTTTTGTTTGGCTCTCCCTCTCTAACCAGTTGTAAAAAGCACCTAAAAGCACTTTTTCTAAATACTTAAGAACAACTCAAATCTACTAAAAAACTGACAGACATTTGACAGACATTAGCTTTTAGTTGTTTTCCCAACAGGCTTTGTACCAAAGCTACTGAGCTTTCTAAGACAGCTTATTACAAAAGACCTCATCTGAGCTAAGATTGATATAAATTCATTAGTTTTATAAAACAATTAAAAAACTATGAAAAAACTATATACACTTTTAGTATTAACCATATCATTTAGTATTAATGCGCAATGGGAGTTTAATTCAAATAATGATGGTATTCAAACCGTTTTCTCAACAGCAAGTGGAGGGTATTCTACAGCAATGGGAGAAGCAACGGAAGCAAGTGGAGATTATTCTACATCAATGGGATATAGCTCTACAGCAAGTGGAAACTATTCTACAGCAATGGGATATAGCTCTACAGCAAGTGGAAACTATTCTACAGCACTGGGATGGGGTTCAACAGCAAGTGGAGCTCATTCTACAGCAATGGGACAAGGAACGTATGCAAGTGGAGCTCATTCTACAGCAATGGGACAAGGAACGGAAGCAAGTGGAGCTCATTCTACAGCAATGGGACAAGGAACGTATGCAAGTGGAGATTATTCTACAGCAATGGGAGGTAACACAACAGCAAGTGGAGCTCATTCTACAGCAATGGGACAAGGAACGGAAGCAAGTGGAGATTATTCTACAGCAATGGGAGTTCTAACAACAGCAAGTCAAAATGGTTCTACAGCAATGGGACAAGGAACGGAAGCAAGTGGATATTATTCTACAGCAATGGGAGGTAACACAACAGCAAGTGGAGAGTATTCTACAGCAATGGGATTTGAAACAGAAGCAAGTGGAGAGTATTCTACAGCAATGGGAGGTTTCACAACAGCAAGTGATAAATACTCTTTAGTAATCGGACAATACAACCTTTTAGGCTCAACAGTTACTAACAGCTCTGAAGAGTTTAGTACAGAAAATACAGCTTTTGTAATTGGAAATGGTTTTTATGATGAACAAACTTCACTCACTACCCGCTCAGATGCCCTTACTGTACTATTTGATGGTACTACCACAATAGCTGGAGATTTAAGCATTAACTCTGATGCAAGACTAAAAGCTAATATCATTTCTCTTGGCAGTACTTTAGCCAAAGTATTACAAATAGATGGTAAGTCATATACTATGAAAAAGGATGAGAATAAGAAACAGAAGATAGGTGTACTTGCACAAGACATAGAGAAAGTGTTTCCAGAACTTGTATCAGAAAGCAATGGTGTTAAGTCGGTAAACTATCAAGGATTAGTGCCAGTACTTATCAATG
>JBJKXC010000033.1:0-22097 GCA_045561735.1 Flavobacteriaceae bacterium
AACACTAAGCTCTGTTAAATTATAACTTTGAGAAAAAGAAACAATTGGAATAAATAGTATTAGTAGTTTTTTCATAATATCAAATATAAAAGGTTTGTTTAAACAGAGTGTTAAATGTATCGCTAACCTATTTAAGAGGTTTAGAAATAGCAGAACTGAGTTTACTGTAAAAAAAGAGTCACCATTTATGATGACTCGATTGTAGCGGGAGCTGGACTCGAACCAGCGACCTTCGGGTTATGAGCCCGACGAGCTACCTACTGCTCTATCCCGCGATATAGGATGATAAATATACAACCTTTTTCCTATTTAAAAAGAAAAATTATTAAATTAACGTATTATTGTTGGATGTTTTGGACTTCAAAATGTAGGACGGTTTGTGCTGAACAATGGATTTTAAATTCAATGGGATTACAACAAACTTCACAATCTTCTATATAATTTTGATAGGGTTGTGAGACATCCACTAAAATAGAAACAGATTCCCAACAATAGGGGCATTGGTAAAAATGTTCTTCCATTAACTGTGGTTTTCTATGGTTTCAGTAAGGGTTTCCCACTGCTGCATCAGGTGTTCTAGTTTCGCTTTTTTAGCTTGATATGTGTCAAAAAAGTTAGAAGTCGCCACCGTAGCCTCATAATTGATCTCTAATTCTAAATCAATGGATTTAATCTCTTTTTCTAATGCAGCAATAGCAGCTTCTTGCTTACTCAAGCGGTTTTGCAAGGACTTCAGTTTTTTTTGGGACTCATAAGAACGTTTATTATCGCTCTTTTTACGAGTTATTTGATCTGGTGTGCGCCGTTCAGCATCTCTTAAATTATGTAATTGACGCTGTTCTAGATAGAAATCAATATCGCCTAAATAGGGTTTGATTATCCGATCTTTAAATTCGTAAACCACGTCGTTCAGTCCTTGCAAAAATTCTCTATCGTGAGAAATCAAAATTAAAGTACCTTCGAAGTTTTGCAAGGCTGATTTTAAAACGTTTTTAGATTGAATATCTAAATGGTTGGTAGGTTCATCCATGACCAAAACATTAAGGGGCTGGAGTAACAACTTGGCCAAGGCAAGGCGATTGCGTTCCCCTCCGGATAATACACTTACGTACTTATCGACCGCTTCCCCTCTGAACAAAAAAGAACCAAGAATATCACGTACTTTTGAGCGGTTGGTTTCATTGGCTACATCAATCATGGTATTAAAAACTGTTTTTTTTCCATCCAAATACTCGGCTTGGTTTTGGGCAAAATATCCCAAGTGCACATTATGACCTAATTTAATATTACCATCAGTAGATAATTCTCCAACCAATATTTTTGCCAAGGTTGACTTGCCTTGACCATTTTGACCAACAAAGGCAATTTTTTGACCCCGTTCAAGCGTAAAATCGATATTTTTTAAAACCTCTAAATCTCCATATGACTTTGATACGCTTTGGGCTTCCAAAACAACTTTTCCTGGATTGACAGAGATGGGAAAACGCACACTCATCACAGTATTGTCGTCTTCATCGACGCGAATGCGATCAATTTTATCCAACTTTTTTATGAGGGACTGCGCCATGGTAGCCTTGGAGGCTTTAGCCCTAAATTTTTCAATCAGCTTTTCAGTGTGCTCAATTTGCCTTTGTTGGTTTTTTTGTGCCGCTATTTGTAATGCTTTTTGTTCGCCACGAAGCTTCAAATATTGCGAATAGGGCTTGGGTATATCATAAATTTGACCCAAAACAATCTCAATGGTGCGGTTGGTCACATGATTTAAAAACATTTTATCGTGTGAGACGATAACAACAGCACCGCTGTAATTTTTTAAAAATTGTTCCAACCAAATAATCGATTCAATATCCAAGTGGTTGGTAGGTTCATCCAAGAGTAAAATATCGTTTTGCTGCAATAAGAGTTTGGCCAGTTCAATGCGCATGCGCCACCCCCCAGAAAAAGTGTCGGTTAGTTTACCAAAGTCTTCTCTTTTAAACCCTAAACCTATCAAGATTTTTTCTGTTTCCCCCTGATAATTATAGCCACCTAAGATCTCATACTGCTGCTGAACTTCGTTTAAATCAATCATAAGATCGTGGTAGGCTTGACTGTCATAATCAGTACGCTCGGCAAGTTGAATGTTAATATCCTCCAATTGACGCTCCATCCCTTTAATCTCTGAAAAAGCTTCGTAAGTTTCCTCTAGAATTGTATGTCCATAAGTAAAGTCGATGTCCTGTTTTAAGAACCCGATGTTCAAATCTTTTTTTTCAAAGCTAATCTGACCCGAATTATATTCCATTTCACCAGAGATGATTTTGAGTAAAGTCGATTTACCAGCGCCATTTTTGCCAATTAAACCGATCCGATTTCCAGATTGTAAACGAAAAGACACATTATCAAAGAGGTCTTCTCCTTGAAATGCAATACTAAGTTGGTGAACGTTTAACATTAGATTATTTTGAGCCCCGATTTAAAGGCAATTTTGTAATTTTGGATCACTGCAAAAGTAACCAATTATATATGCTAAAAAAAGAGACAAAAATCTATTCTATATTATTTTGAGTCTGACCCAAGTACCACAAGGATTCCATGTATTAATTAAAAATCCCTATTGCCTTTATAATGTCCTAAAATGCATAAACGCTGTAGATATTGTGCTACAAATTATAAAATTGAACCTTCTTTTTTTTATGGTTCTGTGTATGTCAGTTATGGTGTCGGAATAGCATTTTCGTTCACTGCTTTTATCATCACGCATCTTTTTTTGGAGTGTTCTTTAAAAATAAACTTTGCCGCCATTGTAGTTACATTGGTATGTTTCATAGCTGTCATCATGCGCCTCTCAAGAAATATTTGGACTAATTTATTTATGAATTACGATTCTAAGACGGCAGAGAAATTTTAGGCGCAAAGCGATTGATGTCTATAGCTTTGGGCAGTGCCAATCCCTTTTCTATAAAGTCAATAAGATTGATAGCAACGGTTGGAGCCACAAGAACGCCACGGCTTCCCAACCCATTTAAAACGTAGAGATTTTTATGGACTTTATGCTGGCCAACCAAAGGACGGCGGTCTATAACCGTTGGGCGAATCCCAGCACGTTGTTGTAGAATTTCAAATGAACAGTTGAGAAGTTTTTGAAGTTTATTTATGATTGAGGTCCTAGCCGATTCAGTAGGTGCATTGGTATAATCGTTCCAAGCATAGGTAGAGCCAACAAGGTATTTATCGGATCCGATCGGAATCACAAACACACTAGATTTTAATATGACTTCAGACTTTAATTTAGGGGCATGGATTAGCAGTAGTTCTCCTTTAGTTCCTTCAAGTGGTAGTTTATTAAAAAAGGGGTTCTGCTTCAGCCCAAACCCTTCTGCAAAAATAAGCTGCTTTGCAAGAAGACCTTTATAATTAACGCCCATTTGAAGATCTAAAGCTTTGTAATTAAATGTTTCTTCTATATACAAACCCTTCGATTTTAAGCTGGAAACGTAGGATTCTAATAGTAACTTTGTATCAACGCGACCTGTCTGCTTGACTTCACCATATCCAAAAGGGGCGTTAATGTTAGTATTGTCATTGATTACGACTTTAGGAACTAAGAAGGGTTGTAAATCTGGCTTATCACATGCTAAAAACCAATTGTTCTGTTCCTTAGCTGCATGAAAAACTCTGTAAATGGGAAGCTGATGATCGACTTTTATCCCTAGAAATTTTTCTAAATCTTTATAGGTCGAAAGTGCTAGTGGGAGTTGCGTATTGGCATTCCAAGCTGTATTGAAGCGCTTGAGAACGACTGGGTTATATAACCCACTGGCAACAATTGAGGCTTGTTGCGAGGTGTTGCTCACAACTTTAAAGGATTTACCCCTATTACGCAGAGTTTCACAGAGCACAAGCCCTGCAAGGCCTGAACCCACAATGAGGTAGTCGAATTTCATTTGACAAATTTATATTAACAAAAACGCTTCTCATAATGAGAAGCGTTTTTGTTAATTTAAAGTGAAGCTTAATAACTCCACATGTCTTGCTCAAGATTTCTAATTTTTTCTTTGATGCGTTGAGATTCTAACAATTGCATCAGGGCATTGTCTGAAATATAATCTTTAACACTTCTATCTTGATAAACATTGTCTTGTTTATATATATAACCTGAGAAACGCCTAGAATTAATCAAATGATCAAAAGTAACAGGCTTAGAAGTATTATTATTATTGAAAGCCTTAGCATTATGCAATGTATATCTTGCATCGGGATAAAATATCCAGAATAATTCTACGTAATCAGGTTTCATATTAGGATCCGAAAACTCTTTCATCATGGCCTTAGATCGAGGTGTTACAACCACAGGAGCAATTGCAATCGGTCTGTATCTCAAATCCGATTGTCTTTTGTCAAAATACCAAACACCTTTAATTCTGTATTTCACAACATCCGCATAACTGAAGACCTCTTCAGAATATTCATCTTCAGAAAGTAAATTATTTTCGAAAATCAATTCTTCCATGCGTGACTCATATTCGTTATAATCATCGTCATTTAGTAAAGATTCATCCATAGAAGCATATTCTCCAACATCAATTCCTCTTTGTACTAAGAAATCTTCTTTGTTCCCTGACTCGTTAATAATTCTTTCTAGACCAATATTTTCATCGGTCCCAGCACGAATAATTCGATACCTTTGTTTCTTATCTAAATCCTCAACAGAAAGCAAATCTTTAAAATTATCTTTTTTATAAATAGGATAATCACTCTGCATAGCAGCTGTCAATAAGTAATGAATGAGAGGTCTTCTCTCATTACCCACGACAAGTGTATCTATAGGGTAATACAGTGGGAAATTGACCCTTTCATCTAAATTTATTTCTTCCCAAATTGTTTTTGAAAACAAAACATCTTTTTCATCAATAAAACCATAATCAAGTGGATTTTGAGGAGCATACATTTCGTCATACACTGAAGATGATCCTATTTCCTCAGGGGATTTAGCATTCAAAATATTTGTCTGGCCATAGACAATCAAAGGGAAAATAAACAAAAACAAGGGGAATCGTTTCATAATATTTAGTTTGTTAATTTTATTGTTACTGCCGCAGCAGGTGGGATTTCAACTCCACTAACTCCTTTAACTCTAACCTTAATGTTATCGATTATGATTAAAGAACGTCTAGGTGCGTTGTTGATTAAGGCCTTTGCTGCTGGGTTTAAACGGTTTCCCGAAACCGTCATGGTCTCACCTAAAACCGTAAGGTCAAAAGCAGACACCGTTGGATTTAAATCATATACAAAGTCTCCAAAATCAGCCAATACACGAGACGTTGTAACATCACGTTTGTTTAATTTAATGGAACCACTCTTTCCTGCAATTTTACCAACAGGATTAGGTATATTTTTAATTCTGAATGATTTTTTTGAAGTCACCTTACCATCATCCAATGATGCAACGACTGTTACGATAAGATTGTTAGACCCTGAAGGGGGATTAATAACGTATTTTCCTTGACCACCCGCCTTTGTAAGACCTGGAGCGGAAACAGCAACATTATTGTCAGAAACACCAGCAAAAGAAATCGTCATTGGATTTTCTAATCCTCGGTAGAGTACATTCATCTTATCAGCTGCTACAGAAGCTTCTTTGGGTCTGGGAACAACCACATAATTTCCAAGAATAGGAATTTCTAAGGGCTTACCGTCCTCTAAAAATGTAAACTGACCATTGATTATTTTCTCACCTATATTACCAACATTAAAATCTAAGGTTGCAGCACCCGTTGAGTCAACGGCACTAGCAATATTAATCTCTTGTCCTTGAACTACTAATTTGGTAGGCGTTACATTGGCATATTTACCGAGAACAACTTTTCCTTGAAACTTTTCACCAGCAAAAAAAGCAGATTTATCAGCTAGTACTATGGCTTGATAATTTTTTAGAGTGACGGCTTCTGTCAATGTATTTCCTAAAAATAAGTTGAACATGCTAGCCTCAGTAACTTTTACATCATTTTGCATAGCTGTTAACTTAGTGTAAGAAGCAATGGCAGGAAAACCTTTATAGTTGTAATCCAACCAGTCGACATTAACACCGTCTTTAGATCTTTTGACTTTATCTGTATTAAATCTATTATTGAAGGTTTCTAAGGCTTTTTTATATTTGACGTCTGCTCCTAAAACTTCTCTTACATCAGATTTGTATTTTTCTATTTTCTCCATTACTTTGGCACCAACTTTTGTGAGACGGTCGCCTGTAAACCACATTTGATCCAGAATGTCTGTTTTATCCATTTTTTCAAATGGTAATTTCCCAGTTTTGGGATCAATAGTGTAGTTGCCTGCTTTTAAAAGATCAATTTTTAAAGTTTCAATATATCTATAAAATTCGTCTGAAATGATATTTATTTGCTGAGCTTTGTTGGCAGCAACTGCAAATTCTTCTGGTTTCTCATCTCCCTTAGTGATAAGATCCGCTAAAAGAGCTTCATTAGATTCTGAAGTAGTAATATTAGATTCCGCAAATTTTGCCTCCATGAGCCCAAATGCGGACAGTACTTCTTTTGACATATTCATAGCCATCATTGCAATGAATACCAAATACATCAAGTTGATCATTTTCTGCCTTGCAGATATTTTTCCTTCTGCCATAATTTTTAGTTTTATAAGTTTATATAGATTAGCTTAAAAACTAATTAACTTTTTTTGTTCATTGCTGATAACATACCTCCATAAACGCCATTTAAGGAAGATAAATTGGAAGCTAGTGATTCCATTTGCTCTTTGAGTTTTGTTGCATTTTCAATAGATTCAGCATTGATTTCAGCTTGTTTCGCCGCGCTATCCAATTGTGCTTTATAAAGATTATTAATGGATGCCATTTGTGAGGTGGCTTTTGATACTTCTTCGTTATATCTGTTAGTGGTCCCTGCAGATCCATCCATAGAAGCTGCCGTTGCATTTAAATTTTTTATGTTTTCTCCTAAACTTTTTACAAGGGCGCCATCAATATTGGCCTCTTTTAAAAGTGCATCTAATTTTTTAGTTAGAATACCCTCTGGAGTTTCTTTTTTTCTACCAATAGATGCAGATCCACCCGAGAGCTCTGGGTAAACCAAAGACCAATCCAAATCGCCTTTTATTCTTTCAAAGGCCGAATAGGTAAAAACTCCTGCCTCAACAATCATTCCGATTGTGAGGATTTCAGAACCAAAAGGCCAGTGTTGAATTTTAAAAAGTGCACCTATGATTACAATTGCTGCACCAAGTCCGTAGACCATATTTGTGATAGTAATGTTACCTTCTTTTGCCATGATGTTTTTTTTTAGTATAATTTAAATTAATTTCTAATTTGTTGCTGCATTTGCAGTTGCATCGGTTCCAAGATAATCCTGAACAGTTCTAAAACCGATAAAACTTCTGGCAGAATCTGCATACTCATAATCTCTTGTACTGACCTGCAGAAAATAAGCGACATCTTTCCATGAACCTCCGCGAATGACTTTTCTCGGATCATCTTTTTTATTCACGTTTGGATTAAAGGATGCTGAATAAGAATAAGATCCAATATCATATGATGAGTTTACCCATTCAGATACATTGCCTGCCATATTGTATAAATTGTAGTCGTTGGGCTCATAAGCATCCGCTTCAACAGTGTATAATGCTTGATCCGCAGCATAATTGCCTCTCAAAGGTTTGAAATTTGCTAAGAAGCAGCCACGATCGTTTTTAGCATAGGGGCCTCCCCATGGAAAAGTAGCGCTTTGAAGACCACCACGGGCAGCAAATTCCCACTCTGCTTCAGATGGCAATCTAAATCCATTAACGTTTTGTTTTTTCTTTGATTTCTGGTAACCATTTTTATAAATTGTCCTCCACTGGCAGAAAGCCTTTGATTGTTCCCATGTGACACCAACAACAGGATAATTTCCGTAGGCTTCATGCCAAAAATAATCATTGTGCATTGGCACATTATAAGCATACTTAAAATCCTTGATCCAAACGGTTGTGTCAGGGTAAACGTTTACATCATACTGTGTGATGAAATCACTTCTTTTCATGTCACCACTGATAATGTAATCTGAATATTCTGCCGCAAGTTCCATATCGATATCAGTATATTTAAATTTGAACAAACTTACGTCCCATGTTCGTTGACCATTGTACCATTCATCGGGCGGTAGATACATGCCGTCCATAACTTCAGCATAAAGTTCGTCTGGATAATCTTCTGTATCAAAAATAAGGTCAATATTTCTGTTAATTTTTCGCTGTTCATCTCCATAGGTGTCAAGCATGTATCGCTGATAAGGGGAAAGATCTTCGGGATCTCCTGAATCCGCATATGCGTATTCACCAATGCCATCGTCTTCGGAGGTTTTTCCCTCAAGATCTGCCATTTCAGCCAAATTATGTCTTAAAATAGAATCTCTAACCCATTCTACAAATTGTCTGTATTCGCTGTTGGTAATTTCCGTCTCGTCCATATAAAAAGAGCGAACTGTTACAGTCCGCGTTGGAGCGTCTTGAAGGTCGACTTTATCATCATCGGATTTCCCCATGATAAAGGCACCTCCAGGGATAAGACTCATTCCATAAGGTTTTTCTGGATGCCATCGCTTTCCTTTAACGCCTGTAAGTTCGCCTTTGTCTTTGCTCCCACAAGAAACAACAACAACAAAAGCTAATGTTAAAATCACGATTTTCTTCATAGTTTATATTTAGAGGCACTATAACCTATTTTTAAAAGTTCGTAAACTTATTTATATAATTTTAAAATTACAAGTTTTTTTGGTCTAATATTCTTAAATAAACTTTAAACTGATTATTTTAATATTTTTTGTATGCTTTGTACCAATTTTCGGGTATGTGACCCTGAACAGCTCTTTCATAGTCACCCTGCATACATGCTAATAACGTGTGTTTATTTTTTTTAGTGTGTGAAAATGATAAAAATGGTATTTCTACCCACCAACGACCTGTTTTAAGGCTCTTATAAAAAACCAACTCTTGATCTTGGACTAAAACTGTATACTTGTTAAATTCATCGGGATTCTGAAAATTGTCGTCCTTGACTCTGCAATTAAAACCTTCAATGAAATACCAAATCATTTGAGAAATCAACATTGTAGTGGCTTCATCGTCTGAAGAAGGCTTGTATTCATAAATCCCAAATGAAGATACTTTATTACTGATGCCGGCATACCTTGAAATCGTACAAATTTCGCGACCATCAAAACCATTTGGTGAATACTTTTGTTTAATACTAACCTCTGAGGATTTAACAGAGTTTAGATCAACAGAAACCAAGTCTGCATCTCGCATAGCAGGCTCAACTGTTTTTATGTCTTTGTTTAGTGCACCAAGGCGATGGTATTCAAAAAATAATTTTTCCATCAAATCAATCTCTTCTTGCGAATTGAAATAGGTTTGAAATCCCAATACCGTGTAATTGAATAAATTGTAAGGCTTTTCTAAAATGACCTTTCCAACGTAATTGTTATTGGAAATTGGATTTGAAGAATCACCTAAATCAAAACTTTTATCAACGTTTACGACATTAATCATTGGCTTAATATTATCATAAGCACGATAATGCGCATAGGTAAGGTCTTGGCTGCCTCCAATAATTATTGGAGTAATATTTTGTTTGAGCAGGGAAGCAACAATATCTGTAAGGGCAAAATAAGTGTCTTCAATGCCTGCACCCATTAAAATATCCCCTAAGTCTGCAATTTGAGCCGTCCAATTTCCGGGGAATAAGCCATAAAATGATTGGCGGATTTCTGTTAAATTGAAAGATTGCTCAATATGATCAATTGAATTTCTAGATTCCAGTACACCTACAATAGCAAGATCAACGCCTTTCAAATCAGGGGTGGTTTCGGAGGTATGAAGCTTTAGCTTTCTACCTAGGGTTTGAAAATGAGACACCTTTACAGCTTCAACAAGACGATCAGAAACTGGTGAAAGCAGACTGTAATTCATTTTATTATTTCTTTTTTGAACTCTTCTTGGTAGCTTTTTTTGGCAACTTTGTTTCAATAATAGATTTGACTTCTTCCAAAGTTAATTTAACAACATCAACTGTTTTTGGAAGTTCAATTTTTATTTTACCCTTGATGACGTTATGTCTTCCCCAACGAGCTTTTTCAACACGAATTCCTTCATCAGCCCAGTCGTGAACAATTTTATCAATCTCTTTTTGAATTTTATCTTTGATTAATGTCTCAATTTCTTCTGAAGATAAATTATCCCAGTCGTATTTCTTGTTGACATTGATAAACATATTATTCCACTTTATGAAGGGTCCAAAGCGTCCTTTACCCTTCTGTACAGGCAGACCTTCATATTCATGAATTGGTGCATCTGCTTTAGCTTTGTCTTTAATAATTTCGATTGCTTCATCCATCTCTATATTCAATGGATCTAACCCTTTTGGCAGTGAAATGAATTTATTCCCATATTTTACATAAGGTCCAAAACGACCGTTGTTAACCGACACGTCCTCTCCCTCATAAACTCCTAAGTCTTTGGGTAATCTAAATAAATCTAAGACCTGTTCAAAAGTTATAGAGCTTAACTGCAAATTAGGGGGGACACTAGCAAAAACTTGTTTTTCCTCATCTTCCATGGTTCCAATTTGAGCCATAGGGCCAAATTTGCCCAAGCGGACACTGATCTGACGTCCTGTAGATGGATCATTCCCTAAGATACGCTCTCCGGATTCACGATTGGCATTTTGACGCACGTTTTCCACTTTGGGGTGAAAAGATTCATAAAAGCGTTTCATCATTTTAGTCCAGTCAGCTTTCCCCGTAGCAATGGCATCAAAATCAGCCTCAACTTTAGCAGTGAAGTTGTAATCTAAAATCCCCCCAAAATGATTTACCAAAAAGTCTGTAACGATCATTCCAATATCTGTAGGCACTAACTTACCTTTATCTGAACCAAATTTTTCGGTTTGTACTGTTTCTGTTAAATTGTTGACGCTTAATGACAATACATTGAAAGATCGTTGTTGGCCATCAACACTGCCTTTCTGAATATAATTTCTGTTTTGAATTGTTGAAATCGTTGGGGCATAGGTAGAAGGACGTCCAATACCCAACTCTTCTAATTTCTTAACCAAAGATGCTTCTGTAAAGCGATAAGGGGGTCTTGAAAACCGTTCTGTGGCTACTATTGAATTATTTGTTAAAGATTCATTTATTTGCATGACTGGCAAAATGCCTTCTTGCTCTTTGCTTTCATCATCTGTTCCTTCCAAATAGACTTTTAAAAACCCATCAAAAGTAATAACCTCACCATTGGCTGTAAATACTTTTTCGTGCTGTGTTGTTGTAATTTTGACATTGGTACGCTCCAGTTTAGCATCACTCATTTGAGATGAAATGGCGCGTTTCCAAATCAACTCATACAATCTTGCTTGATCGCGTTCTACATTAACAGAATGAGCAGAAAAATTGGTGGGTCTAATCGCCTCATGTGCTTCTTGAGCTCCTTTGGACTTACCTTTATAATTCCTTGGACTACTGTAGACATCTCCAAAATTAGAAGTAATTTCTTGGGCGGCTGCAATTCTTGCTTCTTGAGATAGATTTACGCTGTCAGTACGCATGTAAGTGATAAGTCCTGCCTCATACAAGCGCTGGGCCATATTCATGGTTTTACTAACCGAGAAATATAGTTTCCTAGCGGCTTCTTGTTGTAATGTCGAGGTTGTAAATGGTGGTGCAGGTGATTTCTTAGCAGGTTTTTTTTCAAGGGCGGATACTGAAAACAACGCACTGATGTTTTTTTCTAGAAAGGATTTAGCATCTGATTTTGATTTGAATCCTTTCGGGAGCTTTGCTTTGAATGTCTGCCCTTTCGAAGTTGTAAAACGAGCCTCTACCTTGTAAATTGCCGTGGGTGAAAATGCTTTGATTTCACGCTCACGCTCAACAATTAATCGCACAGAGACAGATTGAACACGCCCAGCAGATAAACCACCTTTGACTTTTCGCCAAAGGACAGGAGAAAGCTCATAACCCACAATTCGATCTAATACACGACGTGCTTGTTGTGCATCTACCAAATCGTAATCAATTGCGCGTGGGTTTTTTATGGCTTTATCAATCGCAGTTTTTGTGATTTCATGAAAGACAATTCTCTTAGTTTTGGTTTGGTCTAATTTTAAAGTTTCCGCTAAATGCCAAGCAATGGCTTCCCCTTCCCGGTCTTCATCACTTGCCAGCCAAACCATCTCTGCCTTTTTGGCTAAATCTTTTAAATTCTTAACAACTGTTTTTTTTTCTTTTGTCACTTCATATTTTGGAGAAAAATCTCCTTCAACATCGACACCCAACTCTTTAGAAGGAAGGTCAGCAATATGACCAAAGCTGGAGGCAACTTTAAAATCATTCCCTAAAAATTTTTCAATTGTTTTGGCTTTTGCAGGCGACTCTACAATGACAAGGTTTTTGGCCATAGCTTGTTTTGTTAAGGAGACAAATGTAGCTGATTTTTTCGATTGTAGATTTTAAATTTTTCCTAAAATTCAGATTTAAAAGAAAAAGCAGAGGCAAAAGCGTAGTTTAAAAAGTTTTATAAAATCATGATAACCAGCATATTAAATAAGTTTTACATAATTATATTTCAATCGTTTTTTTTTTTAATATACACAGTAATTTGAATAAAACAGACTAAAAAAAGATGCTCAAGTCCATATTTTTGTACACTCAAAAATTAAATTAACAAGATGTTTTTACAAGAAAAAAATTAAAAAAACTTAATTTTTAAACATGACACTTTGTCACAATGTTCAAAATAATGTATCTTTGCAAACGGCCTTCGCAAGAAGCTATGTAAAACAAAACATGGAAAAAATCATTAATGAATCGAAACAAGGCACTTCTTTAGCTTTGAGACCAAAACTTGAAAACACCAAAAAGTTATTCATTGAGAGTTACGGTTGTCAAATGAATTTTAGCGACAGTGAGATTGTGGCTTCTATTTTACAAAAAGAGGGTTTTAATACTACTTCCTGTTTGGAGGATGCCGATTTAGTCCTGGTCAATACTTGCTCGATACGTGATAAAGCAGAACAAACCGTTCGCAAGCGCCTGGAGAAATATAATGCAGTTAAACGCATCAATCCAAAGATGAAAGTTGGAGTTTTAGGCTGTATGGCAGAACGCCTTAAAAGTAAATTCTTAGAGGAAGAGAAAATTGTAGACTTGGTGGTTGGTCCCGATGCTTATAAAGATTTACCCAACCTTGTAGCGGAGGTAGAAGATGGACACAGTGCTGTCAATGTTATTCTTTCCAAGGAAGAGACTTATGGCGATGTTGCGCCAGTAAGATTAAATTCCAATGGGGTAACTGCTTTTGTTTCAATCACCCGTGGTTGTGACAATATGTGTACTTTTTGCGTGGTTCCATTTACAAGAGGACGTGAACGCAGCAGAGATCCACAAAGTATCCTTTTTGAAATCAATGATTTGCACGATAAAGGTTATAAAGAAGTGACGCTTTTAGGTCAAAATGTGGACAGCTACCTGTGGTACGGAGGTGGCTTAAAAAAAGATTTTATAAAGGCTTCAGAAATACAAAGGGCGACAGCGACTGACTTTTCAAAACTTCTTGATTTATGTGCCAGCACATATCCTAAAATGCGTTTTCGTTTTTCAACATCAAACCCACAAGACATGTCAATTAGCGTCATTCAAACAATGGCCAAACATGAAAATATTTGCAATTACATTCACTTGCCAGTACAAAGCGGAAGCAACCGCATTTTAAAAGCCATGAACCGACAGCACACAAGGGAAGAATATTTTGAGCTGATTGACAACATAAAAAAATACCTACCAGATTGTTCTATTTCTCATGACTTGATATGCGGTTTTCCAACCGAAACGGAACAAGACCATCAAGACACTTTGAGTTTGATGCGATACGTTAAGTACAGTTTTGGCTATATGTTCTCTTATTCTGAGCGCCCTGGAACCTTGGCGGCAAGAAAGATGAAAAATGATATTCCAGAAGCAACTAAAAAACTTCGACTTCAAGAAGTTGTAGCCCTTCAACAGCAACATAGTCTTGATCGAAGTAAAGACTTTTTAGGTCAGGTTACCGAAGTACTTATTGAAAAAACTTCTAAGAAATCAGACAAAGAATGGGCGGGCCGAAATCCTCAAAACAGTACTGTTGTTTTTCCAAAAGAGCAGTACAAATTAGGTGATTTCGTGATGGTCAAAATTGATAACTGTACAAGTGCCACACTTAAAGGAATCGCACTTGGCTACTCAAAAAATAATTAGATTATGGAAACTATTCAATCCATCAAACAACGTTTTGGAATTATAGGAAACGACACAATCTTGAATCGAGCTTTAGAAAAAGCCATACAAGTCGCACCAACGGACATTTCTGTACTAATTACAGGTGAAAGTGGTGTCGGAAAGGAAGTAATGCCTAAAATTATACACCAACTATCTCATAGAAAACACGGAAAGTATATAGCTGTAAATTGTGGTGCAATTCCAGAGGGGACAATTGATAGCGAACTTTTTGGACACGAAAAGGGCGCCTTTACAGGGGCTACACAGACACGCTCTGGCTATTTTGAAGTGGCCGATGGTGGGACGATTTTTTTAGATGAGGTGGGCGAATTGCCTTTGACTACGCAAGTTCGCTTATTGCGTGTTCTTGAAAATGGAGAATTCATCAAGGTAGGGTCAAGCAAAGTTCAAAAAACAAATGTTCGCATTGTAGCAGCAACCAATATTAATATGTTTGAAGCTATTAATAAAGAAAAGTTCAGGGAAGATTTATACTATCGCTTGAGCACAATTGAAATTCCGATTCCTGCTCTGCGCAAAAGAAAAGAAGACATTCATTTGTTATTCAGAAAATTCTCTAGTGATTTTGCCTCAAAATACAAGATGCCAACTATTAGACTGAAAGATGAAGCTGTTCAGTTGCTTCAAAAATACCGCTGGACTGGAAACATACGTCAACTTAGAAATGTAGCAGAACAAATTTCTGTACTTGAGTCTAAAAGAGACATTAATGCTACAACTCTCAAAAGTTATCTACCAGACATGGGAGTTCAATTGCCTGCAATTGTAGATAAGAAAAAATCCAACAGTGATTTCAGTACTGAGAGAGAGATTTTATATAAAGTTCTTTTTGACATGAAAGGAGATTTAAATGACTTGAAAAAACTGACATTAGAATTGATGAAAAATGACAACTTCAAAGACGTCCAAGAGAAAAACGAACAACTGATACAAAAAATTTACAAAGACCCAAGTAGTAATATAACTGAAACCAACCATCAAGTTTTATCCCTTTCGGAGGCAAGCCCACAAAATGAAAATATAGAAATTGTAAACCCAGACAAAAACTATGATTTCATAGAGGATGTTGAAGAAGAACAAGAAGAAGAAACCTTCTCTTTACACGATAAAGAGCTAGAACTAATTAAAAAGTCTTTGCTAAGGCACAACGGCAAGCGTAAACATGCCGCGGAAGAACTTGGTATTTCTGAGCGAACATTATACCGGAAAATTAAGCAATATGATTTATGACCTAATTAGAAAAATATTTTTTGTCTTGACATCGCTACTAATTTTGAGTTGTGGTTCGTATTCATTTACTGGAATTTCAATCACTGATGATACTAAAACATTTCAAGTTAACTACTTCCAAAATTCGGCAGACTTAGTCGAACCTGGTATCGAACGAGACTTTACGCTTGCCTTGCAAGATATTATATTGAACCAAACCAATTTATCGCTGGTAAAATCCAATGGTGATATAATGTACGAAGGTGAAATTGTTGAATACCGTATTTCACCTACAACAGCAACCGCAAATAATACTGCAGACCAAAACCGACTTACCATAAGCGTGAATGTTAGGTTTTTTAACAAAAATGATGAAGAATCAGATTTTGAAAAGCGGTTTTCTTTTTTTTACGATTATGCAGGTAGCGCCCAACTCATTGGCTCTCAGAAATTAACAGCCATTAAAGAAATTTACGACCGCATTACACAAGACATCATAAACGCATCCCTAGCAAATTGGTAATATGAACAGGATAGATTTTTCAAATTTACTGGCCTTGCCTTCAAAACTGAAACAAGAGGAAACTTCGGCTGTGTATTCAATTATAAAAGAATATCCTTACTTCCAAGCGGCTAGAGCTCTTTACTTAAAAGGGCTTAAAAACGAAGGAAGTTTCAAATACAATAAAACCCTAAAAACTACTGCCGCCTACACTTCTGATCGCAGTATTTTATTTGATTTTATTACCTCTGAGGCCTTTTCACAAAATACTGCTTCAGAACAAATAAAGCACAATCACGAAGGCTTAAAAACCATTAAAGTTACAGCCTTTGAAGACATTTCAAACCGACAAATATCAAAAATTGCGGCCATTGAAGTTGAAAATAAAAACGATGCCCATAAAACCACACTCAAGATAGGAGCTCCTTTAGAATTTAAAAAGGGAGAAACTTATCCTTTTTCAAAATGGCTTCAGCTTACCAATTTATCTCCGATTGATAGATCTAATGATTTCAGTAAAAAAATAATCAAAAAACATCAAACAAAACAAAAACTTATCGATGACTTTATTGAAAAAAGTCCAAAAATAAAGCCTGTTAAAAAATTGGAACCTATAAAAAATTTGGCAGAAAAACCAATTATTGATTCGGATTTACTAATGACCGAAACCCTGGCAAGAATTTATCTAGAACAAAAAAACTATGAAAAAGCTCTTCAGTCCTACAAGATTTTAAGTTTGAAATATCCAGAAAAAAGTAGTTTATTTGCAGACCAAATAAATGCAATAAAGAAATTACAAGAAAAAAATAAAATATCATGAGTACTTTTTCAATATTTTTAGTATTAATCGTCATTGTAGCCTTTTTGCTAGTCGTGGTAATAATGGTACAAAACCCGAAGGGGGGTGGACTCTCCTCGTCTTTTGGAGGTGGTGGTGCTCAGCAACTTGGAGGGGTCAAAAAAACGACTGATTTTTTAGACAAAAGTACTTGGGCTCTTGCCATCCTTCTGTTGGCGCTCATACTCCTGTCCAATGTAGCTATCGAAGGACCTGACTCAAATCTTGAATCAAAAGCATTGGATTTAGACAGCAATACAACAGCACCAGCACCTGAAGCTGCTCCTGAAGAAATTCCATTAAAAGACGCTACAAAATAACGTTCCACTGTAAAACTATAGAAATGTCAACATTTGGTTGACATTTTTTATGACTGTAAGTTTGTCAGTTTATAAAAAATGGCACAATTTTAGAAAAAAAACTAATTATTAAACATTAAATTAATTATGACATGGCTTTAAAAATCAAACCTCTAGCAGATAGGGTTCTAGTTGAACCTATGGCTGCAGAAACCAAAACTGCTTCTGGAATTATCATCCCTGATAATGCCAAAGAAAAACCTCAAAAAGGAAAAGTTGTTGCTGTTGGTAATGGCACTAAAGACCAAAAGATGACTGTAAGTAAAGGAGATACTGTATTGTATGGCAAATATGCTGGCACAGAACTTAAACTGGAAGGTAAAGATTATCTAATTGTGCGAGAGAGTGATATCCTCGCAATTGTATAATATAAAAAATTAAATAAAATGGCAAAAGACATAAAATTTGATATAGACGCAAGAGACGGCTTAAAGCGTGGTGTGGATGCACTAGCGAATGCTGTAAAAGTTACACTAGGCCCTAAAGGACGTAATGTTATTATCAATAAAAGCTTTGGAGCTCCTCAAGTTACTAAAGACGGGGTTTCTGTTGCTAAAGAAGTAGAATTAGAAGACGCCCTTGAAAATATGGGCGCACAAATGGTTAAAGAGGTTGCTTCAAAAACAAATGATTTGGCAGGAGATGGCACCACTACAGCGACCGTTTTAGCTCAAGCTATTGTAAAAGAGGGACTCAAAAATGTTGCTGCTGGGGCCAATCCGATGGACTTGAAACGCGGGATTGACAAAGCTGTTGAATCTATTGTAGCTGATTTAGAAAAACAAGCTAAAAAAGTAGGTAACTCTTCAGAAAAAATCAGACAAATTGCATCCATTTCAGCAAACAATGAAGAAACAATTGGTGAGCTAATTGCTGAAGCTTTTGAAAAAGTTGGTAAAGAAGGTGTAATTACTGTTGAAGAAGCCAAAGGAACTGACACCTATGTAGACGTAGTTGAAGGTATGCAATTTGATCGCGGATATTTGAGTCCTTACTTTGTAACCGACTCTGATAAAATGATTGCTGATTTGGAAAATCCTTACATTCTTCTATTTGATAAAAAAATATCAAACCTACAAGAAATACTGCCAATATTAGAGCCGATAGCTCAATCTGGTCGACCACTTTTAATTATTGCTGAAGACGTTGAAGGCCAGGCCCTTGCCACACTAGTGGTTAACAAACTAAGAGGAGGGCTTAAAATTGCAGCTGTCAAAGCTCCTGGATTTGGGGACAGACGTAAAGCGATGCTTGAAGATATTTCTATTTTAACTGGAGGTACAGTCATCTCTGAAGAGCGAGGATTTTCTCTTGAAAATGCAGATCTAGAAATGCTGGGAACTGCAGAAACAGTTACCATTGACAAAGACAATACAACAATTGTGAATGGATCTGGAAAAGCATCTGACATTAAGGCGCGTGTAAATCAAATCAAAAATCAAATTGAAAGTACCACAAGTGATTACGACAGAGAAAAACTTCAAGAACGCTTGGCTAAATTAGCAGGTGGTGTTGCAGTACTTTACGTCGGAGCAGCTAGTGAAATAGAAATGAAAGAAAAGAAAGACCGCGTTGACGATGCACTAAATGCAACGCGAGCAGCAGTTGAAGAAGGTATTGTTGCAGGTGGTGGAGTTGCGCTAGTTCGCGCTCAAAAAACACTTGACAAAATAAGTGATGTGAACCTTGATGAAGTAACTGGAATTCAGATTGTTTCAAAGGCTATTGAAGCGCCTCTAAAAACAATAGTAGACAATGCTGGTGGTGAAGGAAGCGTGGTAATAAATAAAGTGACAGAAGAAAAAGGAGACTTTGGTTACGACGCAAAAAGCGATATTTTCGTAGACATGCTTAAAGCGGGAATAATAGATCCTAAAAAAGTAACTCGGGTCGCTTTAGAAAATGCAGCATCTGTAGCTGGGATGATTCTTACCACTGAATGCGCACTGATAGACATCAAAGAAGACGCACCAGCCATGCCTCCAATGGGTGGGGGTGGAATGCCAGGAATGATGTAATGCTTTTGATTTTACAATTAAAAAAAGCGCTTCCGAATTAGAAGCGCTTTTTTTAATTGTATTTACTTAATCGTTGTGGTCTTCAACAACTTTGGGATCGCGGTACTTGCAACAGGCGTACAATTGAAAATAAACTTCTTCAGGTGCCTTTAATGTATTTGTGTCGTGGCCAACCGCTGCTATATTTGTTTTTATAGCCTCTAAATCGACTTTTTTAGGATTATAAATAAGATTTAATTCATGTGTTTTTACATTCCAAACAGCGAATTTAACCCCTTTAGTTTTTAAACAGGCTTTCTCAATGCGTGTTTTACACATTTTACATACACCATCAACTTGAATGGTTGTTTGGTAAGAATTATTTTGAGAAAATCCTATTAACGATACTAATAGCAACAACAGTGTAATTCTTATAAGTTTCATATTTATTATATTTTATTGTTAATTCAATTTAAATCGAAATCCAGCATAATAGATACTTCCAAAAATTGGACCGTATACAAAAGTACTATCAAAATTTGATCCAAATGGATTTTGCGCTCCTAAAATAGGATTGTTTTGTCTTTCATTTGTTATATTCTCTCCTCCAATATAAATCTCAAATTGATCTGAAAATACTTTTGTTATTTGGGCATTTAATGTTGAAAATGTAGATGAATTCGCAGGTAATTGAAAATTTTCAGGACTTTGTAGTGTCGATGAAAATCGCTGCTGGCCTATCCAATTGTATGTACTGTCAAATTTCCACATTCCCCCTTTACTATTTGAAACAGTTTCATAGGAAACATTGCTAAAAAAACGTTGTTTTGGAGTGAGCGGCTTTTGCAATTCACCAATATTGAATTGTGTTTTTACATCATAATGCTTGTAAGCAGATTTAAGGTCCAATCGCTCCAAGGGCGTGTAATTAAATTCTATTTGAAGGCTGTTGGCAAAACTCTCACCAGTGAGGTTATAAAAATTTATTTCTGTGGGTGTTTCATAGTCAACTACCACTTGATTTTGAAAATCCGTTCTGTAAAAATCGATGGTTATATCGGCCTTTCTATCAAAAAGTGTAAAGCCCTGAAACATTGAAAGTCCATAATTCCATGCAATTTCAGGTTCCAACCCATAAATAACACCATTGCTGTTTTGAATATTAATGGCCCTGTTAGAGGCAAAAAACCGTTGATTTTCAGCAAAAATATTGGCCGATCGCTTTCCTCGACCAATTGAAAAACGCAAAGCAGACTTTCCCCAAGGCGTGTAACGAGCGTGCAAGCGCGGGGTTAAAAATGTTCCTAGTAAGTTGTGATGGTCCAGGCGCATTCCTGCGGTCAAATTAAGGTTCTCTAAATTATCAAATGCGTATTCAAAAAATCCTCCTATTGAATTTTCATTTCTACCAAAGGCATTATTTTCAACTTGCTCTTCATAAGCATCGTGTGAAAAGGAAATGCCTGTTTTAATTTTGTGACGGGAATTACTTATAACAGAGTTGTACACCAAATTTGTATAGACACTTTTATGATCAATATCATAAATGCGATTGCCAAAATAAGCCGCTTGCTCGTGTTGACTGTAAGCCAACTGAAATCCCAAACTTTGGTAGGGAATTTCAGGGTTAATATAACCAAACTTGCCTGAAAAATCAAAGCGTTTGGTGTCTACTTCGCTGCCCCAGACCGTACCGCCAAATTTATGAATTGAGGGGTTGTAATCTACTTGCCCTGTTTGTTTTTGATCATCTAAAAATCGAAAATTTATTAAAGTTACAAGCCCTTTTTCAAGATTTGTATATTGCCATTTGTTCATCACATTAATTTGCTTTCCCAAAGGCATATCCAAGAAAGAATCTTTGTTTTTATCAAAAGTCTGTTTGCGGGTGTCAGCGTGAATGTAAAAACCAGTACTCCAATTGGAATTAAGTCTTGAATTTATATGGGTATTGAGTTCCAATCGCCCATTAATTGATCCGAAAATATTCACAAATAATTTGCGGTCCGTTAATGGCTTTACAAGCTCTGCATTGATTTGTCCCGTAATGCTTTCAAAACCATTAGTGACACTCCCAGCGCCCTTAGTAACCTGTATACTTTCAACCCAGCTGCCAGGAATAAAACTCAACCCATAAACTTGAGCAGCACCGCGTACTGATGGAATATTTTCATTAGTTATGAGAATGTAGGGGCTGTTAAGACCCAACATTTTAATTTGCTTTGTCCCAGAAACCGCATCTGAAAAATTCACATCAATTGATGGATTTGTTTCAAAACTTTCGGAAAGATTGCAGCAAGCCGCTTTCAATAGCTCTTCACTGCTAATAACGGTTATGTTTTGAGAAGCTATATAAGAAGTAGATGAAGTTTTTTGACGTGCTTTAACAACAACAGTTCCTAAACTGTCCGTAGGCTGCAGGATGATTTTTAAAAATTTAGATGGAGTTTTAACATCAATTTTTTTTGTTGCAAATCCTACATAACTTATAGCTAGTGTTTTATAGGATTTATCATAAGGTAGTAAGAAATTTCCGTCTTGATCGGAAACAGTTCCTACTGAAGAACCCTCCCAGATGACATTGGCGCCGAAAAGCGGCAACTCGATACCTTCTAAGGATATTTCAAAGATATTGCCTTTTATTTTGTCTTGAGCAAAAAGCAAAGTAGGTATGAAATAAATTAAGATGAAAAGATTTTTCATTATATATGAATTTAAAATTATTTATAAGTTATGGGGTACACAGAATCATGCATACATCAAAAATCCAACTAGGATTGGACATATAAAATCAGTAAATGATCAAATAAGAAAAATTTGATTCCACACTTGTATATCTGCAATTAGTGGTGGGGGATTGTAGTTTGT
>JBJKXC010000034.1:0-62770 GCA_045561735.1 Flavobacteriaceae bacterium
TCAGTAATGGGAGGGTAGTGGATGGGTCTTAAAATACTGTTGCCATTGTGAATAAAGGCATCGAAATAGGTTTCCTCTAAGTCTAAATGCAAAGCCAATGCGCGCAAAACATATTTCGCTGTTTTTTCAAGCATTCTGTAGGTCTCTTTTCCAACAGCATTAAAATTTTCAAGTTCTTTAACTTCTACATTGGGATGGTATTCTTTTTCCAATTCAGGATCATCTTCCACAAATTGTCCAAAGTGCCAAAATTCTTTTAAATCTCCATGCTTGCGACCTTTAGCACTTTCCTTTCCAAAAGATACATAGCCACGCTGCCCGCCAATACCAGGAATTTCGTACTGTCGCTTTTTAGCGACCGGTAGATCAAAAAAAGTTTTAATTTCGGAATAAAGAGACTTAACAAGCGTGTCTTTAAGAAAGTGACCTTTAAGCGCTACAAAACCAATAGATTCGTAAGCCTCGCCAATTTCAGAAACAAATTTTTGTTTTAAAGCCTTATCTTCAGATAGAAAATCGTTGAGGTCTACACTTGGAATTTTTTTCATAATATAAGGAATATGATACAAATATATAAAATCAATTGCTTATTTAATAACCCTTTGAAATCGAGTTTTAAGTTCGGTTTTATTTATTAAATTTGAAACATACTTCATATCTAATTTATTGAAACCGCCATTTTCATATTCATCATTTAAAGTTTCAAAAAAGCAGCTAGGATTGCTTTATTTTAACATGCTGAAGTCTCGAATGATTGAAGAAAAAATGCTAATTCTATTGCGTCAAGGGAAAATCTCCAAGTGGTTTTCTGGGATTGGTCAAGAAGCTATATCGGTAGGGGTAACCTCAGCGCTTCATAAGGATGAATACATAATGCCTATGCATCGCAATTTGGGGGTTTTTACAACAAGAGAAATCCCTTTACAACGACTGTTTGCTCAATGGCAAGGTAAGGGCAATGGCTTTACTAAAGGTCGAGACCGTTCTTTTCACTTTGGAACCCAAGCTTACAAAATTGTTGGAATGATTTCGCATCTAGGCCCTCAATTGGGGGTGGCCGATGGCATTGCATTGTCTCATATTTTAAAAAAAGAAGCCAGACTCACCGCTGTATTTTCGGGAGAAGGGGGCACAAGTGAGGGTGATTTTCACGAAGCTTTAAATGTGGCCTCTGTTTGGAATTTACCAGTCTTATTTTGCATTGAAAATAATGAATATGGACTGTCCACCCCTACGGCCGAACAGTATAATTGTGAACACATTGCCGATCGAGGTAAAGGCTATGGAATGGAGTCTCACATTATAGAAGGGAATAATATCTTGGAGGTTTATTCCAAAGTGAATGGAATCGCAAAAAGTGTTCGTAAAAATCCGCGCCCCGTGCTTTTGGAATTTAAAACTTTTAGACGCCGTGGTCATGAAGAAGCAAGTGGTACCAAATACGTCCCTGATGAATTAATGGAAACATGGGAGTTTAAAGATCCAATTACAAATTTTGAAGCGTATCTAATTAAAGAAGGTGCGATAAATTCTGAAAAAATAAAGCAGATACGTTCTGAAATTTCTGAGGAAATTCAAATTGGGCTACAACTGGCTTTTAATGAGGCGGCGGTCACTGCGGATTTAGAAACAGAACTAAAAGATGTTTATAAGGCGTATAATTTTCAAGAAATAACTCCAAAAAATGAGACCGTTGAACAACGATTTGTTGATGCGATTTCTGAAGGTCTAAAACAGGCTATGGAAATGCATCAAGATTTGGTCTTGATGGGACAAGATATCGCTGAATATGGAGGTGTTTTTAAAATCACTGAAGGGTTTGTAGAATTATTTGGCAAAGCGCGTGTGCGAAATACACCTATTTGTGAGTCTGCCATTATTGAAACGGCTATGGGGCTTTCCATTGCGGGTCTAAAATCGGTCGTTGAATTGCAATTTGCTGATTTTATAAGTTCTGGATTCAATCCTGTGGTTAATTATTTGGCAAAATCACACTACCGTTGGGGCCAAGAAGCCAATATTGTTTTGAGAATGCCTTGTGGGGCAGGGGTTGGTGCTGGGCCTTTTCATTCTCAAACCAATGAAGCCTGGTTTACCAAAACCCCGGGTCTTAAAGTGGTATATCCGGCATTTCCTTACGATGCTAAAGGCTTGTTATCCGCTGCCATCGAAGATCCTAATCCAATCTTATTTTTTGAGCACAAGGCGCTTTACAGAAGCATACGCCAAGAGGTCCCAATAGATTACTATACCCTTCCAATAGGCAAAGCATCTATTTTAAAGGAAGGTGAAGCAGTCACCATTATAGCCTACGGTGCCGCTGTGCATTGGGCTCTGGAAACTTTAGACAATAATCCTTCCATAAATGCAGATTTAATTGACTTGCGATCTTTGCAGCCCTTAGATTATGACTGTATTTTAAAATCTCTCAAAAAAACCAACCGTGTTATCATTTTACAAGAAGATTCTTTGTTTGGGGGTATTGCCAGCGATATCTCGGCTTACATTATGGAAAATGCATTTGAATTTTTAGATGCTCCAGTCCAGCGCGTTGGAAGTCTAGATACCCCCATACCATTTGCAATTTCGTTGGAACAGCAGTATCTTGCAAAGCGTAATTTTGACACGGCTCTCAAAACGCTTTTAAACTATTAAATGGATTATTTAAATCTTTTTTTTGATGCTTTTATTGGTACCTTGAACTGGACTTGGCGCTCCATAACCTTTAATATACCCTGGAGCAGAAATTATTTTTGGGGCCTTATTTTAATCTCTCTATTTGTTTTTGCCTTAGAACTTCTATTCCCATGGCGTAAAACCCAAAAAGCAATTCGTAAAGATTTTTGGTTGGACGGTTTTTATATGTTCTTTAATTTCTTTATTTTCAGTTTCTTCATCAGTGGTTTTTATAAATGTATCTCTAAATTTTCAAACGAAGTTTTGAATATAAAAGCGAACAGTTTAGCTGTTTTAGACCTGTCCAATTTAAGTCCCATTCTGCAGTTGATTGTATTTTTTGTAGTACTGGATTTTGTACAGTGGTTTACCCACACCCTGATGCACCGCTTTGAATTCTTGTGGCGGTTTCATAAAGTACACCATTCTGTAAAAGAAATGGGCTTCTCTGCCCACTTACGTTACCATTGGATGGAAAATGTTTTGTATAAACCTTTGAAGGTTTTTGCGCTGATGTTACTGGGGGGCTTTGAACCCGAACAAGCCTATATCATTCACTTTTTTGCCATAGCTATAGGCCATCTCAATCATGCCAACCTAAAATTGGATTACGGTCCTTTTCGTTATGTATTTAACAACCCTATTATGCATTTGTACCACCATGCTTATGCGCTTCCTGAGCGCTTCAAAAAAGGCGTTAATTTTGCAATTAGCTTGAGTGTATGGGATTATCTTTTTAAAACTAGTTATGTTCCCGAAGCAGATAAAAATATTATGCTAGGATATGAGGACGATCACAAAATGCCTAACTCATTTTGGGGCCAACTTCGTTACGGATTTCGCTCAAAAGATTAAATAATTACAGTGCTTTATTGACAATATTGAGAACTTCAGATTCAAAATCTTCCGCCTCGTATACCATTTTTTGACCCTTAGCAATGACTTTCTTTACAAAAGATTTATCATCCAGACTTTTACAGTTAATTTTTAAATTTAAAAAAGCGCCAATAACTGCTGTTCTGGCACAAAGTGCGGCCACTCCAACATCTGTTATGGCATTAGGGTTTCCAATTTCAGCCATTTTTTTAATAGCCTCAAAACTAGCATAGGCGGTTTGCATGACTTCCAATGGAATTTCAATGGCTTTCTTTGTGGCTGCTTGTATGGCTTCCAAACGAATTGTTTTCTCTTCATCTGTACTTTTAGGCAATTTGAATGCTGCCATGATCAGGTTAAAAGATTGCGCATCTTTATCGACCAATGACAAAAGTTTCTTTTGATTGGCTATAGAACTGCTGCCCCAATCAGAAAAGACTTCCCATTGATCATCCCAGCCTCTTTTGTGAGCCGATAAATTCGCAGACATGGTCACTAAAGCTGCACCTAGCGCGCCACAATAGGCTGCAATAGACCCGCCGCCTGGTGCTGGAGATTCACTGGCAGTTTCAAACGAAAAGGCGCGTAAATTCATATCAATTAGCTCTGAATCATCTGCCTCTAAAAAAGATTCTAAGATTTGTTCTTCTGGGACAAAAGGTTTGAGTTCATCTAGTCCTAATGTTTTTACCGCCATTCGAATGATTTCAGCATCTGGTAATGCTACAGAACGCTGTTGTTTTTTAAGGAAATAAATACCTGCATCCATGAGCACTTGCTTTGGTACCAGTCCGACGAGCTCAGACCCTGTCACTCTCAGTCCTCTTTTATCGGCACGTTCGCAAGTTTTTTCAAATACTTCATGAAGTGGGGTGGTTTGAATGTTTGTTAGGTTGTAGGAGATTTGTGCAATCCCATAATCTTTGATAAACCAACCAATTCCCTTCAGGTTTTTAAAATAACCCGGAATGCGAATGGGCTCACCATTTTCATCTTTTTCCAAGGAACCCATAAGTTTGTTTCCTTTTCTCTTTAAACGCCCTGCTTCACGTAAATCAAAAGCGATGGCATTGGCACGTCGGGTGGAGGTCGTGTTTAAGTTTATATTGTAAGCCACCAGAAAATCGCGTGCCGCAATGGCGGTGGCGCCAGATTTTTTGATATTTTCATTAAATAGAGCAGGACCATAATCAGGTTTCCAATTTGGATTTTTCAATTTTTCCTCCAGACCTTCATATTCACCAGATCTGCAATTGGCAAGATTTTTTCGCTCTGCTGTACTGGCGGCGTTCTCATAGCAATACACAGGAATTTTTAAAGATTCTCCTATTTTTTTAGATAAGATATGAGCTAAACGGACGGTTTCCTCCATACTGATATTGGCAATGGGAATCAATGGGCATACATCAACCGCTCCCATTCGTGGGTGTGCCCCCTTGTGCTTGGACATATCAATCAGTTCTTGCGCTTTTTTAATCAGGTTAAATGCGGCTTCTACGACTGCATTCGGAGGCCCAATAAAAGTAATAACTGTTCTGTTGGTGTCCTTTCCAGGATCTATATTGAGAAGTTTAACGCCTGCAACTTTATTGACTTCCTCACAAACGGCTTGTATGGTAGTTTCGTTTTGACCTTCAGATATGTTAGGAACACATTCAATAATTTGCATAGGGGAGTGATTAATTAGGCATAAATATATAAAATTTTAAGTGGCTTAAATTCAAATAAAACAGCTGTTTTATTTTAGTTTAGAATTCTCCCATTTAAAAACAGTCTTGTAGACGGGGTTATTTCCAAATGCATATGGAATTTCCCCATAATTTTCCATTAGCTTTGTAAGTATCAAATTGGCTTTTTTGCCAACCGTAATACTGCCATAATCATCTGAAATACCCATCGCATAGGCGCCATTTAGCGTGGCGGCATTAAGGGCTTCTTCTGGGGTCATTTTCATTTTAATGCAAGCCAAACTTACAATAAAGTTCATATTCCCACTTGGGGCAGACCCTGGGTTGAAATCCGTCGCCAATGCCAATGGCAAGTCAGCATCCATAAGTTTTCTTGAAGGAGTGTACGGTATTCCAAGGAAAAAGGAGCATCCTGGCAAGGCTACTGGCATGGTTTGAGAATACTTTAAAGCCTCTATATCGGCCTCTGAAAGTTCTTCTAAATGGTCTACTGAGAGGGCTTTGTGTTTAACGCCCAGTGCAATCCCCCCAAAGGCATTGAATTGATTGACATGAATTTTAGGTAACAATCCATAGCGCTTTGCAGCGGTTAGTATTCGGTCTGTATCTTTTAAATCGAAATAACCTTTTTCACAAAACACATCGACATAGTCGGCTAAATTTTCAGTTTTAATCTTTGGGAGCATTTTATTTATAATCAAATCAACATAAGCCGATTTTTTGGATTTGTAGTCTTCAGGAACAGCATGTGCACCCAAAAATGTTACTTTTATTTTGATGGCAGTTTGTTGGGCTATTTTTTTAATCACGCGCAACATTTTTAACTCGGCATCAACGGTTAAACCATAACCAGATTTAATTTCTAAAGCTCCGGTTCCCAGTTTTTCAAGTTCTTTAATGCGCGCCATAGATTGTTTAAAAAGAGATGCTTCAGATGTTTTTTCTAAGGTTTTAGCAGAATTTAATATACCACCTCCCCGCTGAGCGATTTCTTCATAACTCAATCCGTTGATGCGATCTACAAATTCTTGACTGCGATGGCCAGCAAAGACCGTGTGGGAGTGGCTATCACACCAAGATGGCAGCAGTAAACGACCTGTTGCATCAATGCATTCATCCCCTTGTTCGGGACTGTACGCTTCCATTTTTCCAAAGGCCGCAATTTTATCGTCTTTAATGGCTAAAAAAGCATTGTCAATTTTTGGTAGTTCATCCATCAGCGCCCCAGCGACTTTAAAATCACCTTTTGCTCTGATTTGCAACAGTTGTTTGATGTTGATAAAAACCTTACGCATTCTTTTAATTGAAACTTCCAGTCATGTCTTCGGGCTTGACCCATGCATCGTATTCCTCTGCCGTTACATACCCTAAATTGATAGCTTCTTCACGCAGTGTGGTACTGTTTTTATGTGCTGTATTTGCGATTTCAGCTGCTTTGTAGTATCCAATTTTTGTGTTTAAAGCAGTGACCAACATTAAAGAATTATTAAGCAATTCATTGATAACATTGCGGTTCGGTTGAATTCCTGAAGCACAATGCGCTTCAAAACTCTTGCAGGCATCGCCTAGGAGTTGTGCAGATTGTAAAAGGTTTGCTGCCATCACAGGCTTGAACACATTTAATTCATAGTGACCTTGGGATCCTCCAAATGCAATTGCTACGTCATTCCCAATGACTTGCGCACAAACCATGGTCAGAGCTTCACATTGGGTGGGGTTTACTTTTCCAGGCATGATAGAACTTCCAGGCTCATTAGCCGGAATGGTAATTTCACCAATACCAGATCTTGGACCTGAAGCCATCATCCGAATGTCATTGGCAATTTTATTAAGGGCGACCGCCAACTGCTTGAGCGCGCCATGGGTTTCTACGATGGCATCGTGGGCTGCTAAGGCCTCAAATTTATTTTTTGCAGTCACAAAGGGTAAGCCTGTAAATTCAGCAATGTATTTGGCAACTGATATGTCGTAGCCTTTGGGTGTATTGAGTCCAGTACCAACAGCGGTACCTCCCAACGCCAATTCACCAAGATGATCTAGTGTGTTTTTTAAAGCTTTAATACCATGGTCAAGTTGAGACACATAGCCCGAAAATTCTTGGCCAAGGGTCAGTGGTGTGGCATCCATAAGGTGGGTACGGCCTATTTTTACCACGGCTTTGAAGTCCTCAGCTTTGTTTTTTAAAGTATTTCTAAGTTGTTCAACGCCAGGGATGGTAACATCAATAAGTTTTTTATAGCTTGCAATGTGCATTCCAGTAGGGAAGGTGTCGTTAGAAGATTGGGATTTGTTAACATCGTCGTTGGGTTGGATGGTTTTATCACCTTTTCCAATGGTTTTTCCTGCCAATTGATGGGCTCGATTTGCCACCACTTCATTGACATTCATATTACTCTGCGTGCCAGAGCCTGTTTGCCATATGACAAGCGGAAACTGCGCATCGTGTTTACCTTCTAAAATTTCATCACAAACAGCTGCAATAAGATCTCGTTTTTTTAATTCCAGAACCCCCAATTCGTGATTGGCGTAAGCCGCAGCTTTTTTGAGATAAGCAAACCCATACATTACTTCGATTGGCATGGATGCTGATGGGCCAATTTTGAAATTATTTCGCGAACGTTCGGTTTGTGCCCCCCAAAGTTTGTCAGATGGCACCTTAACTTCGCCCATGGTGTCTTTTTCTATTCTATACTTCATTACAAATGCGAATGGTGTCTTACAAATTTAATTTATTTTGAAGAAAAACGCCTATTATTTAGTGCAAATCCTCTAATTAGGTTCTCTACTTTTTTGCGTTGTTGATAATTTTAGTTTTTTCCATTGTAAAACATTAAATCTTAGTGTATCTTTGTAAGGGAATTATTTGTTATGATTTTTGAATTTGATCAGTACTTGGGATTTTTAGCGTTTTTAACCATACTTACTATTGGGTTTTGGTTGATGATTTTTCTTTTGACCTTTGCCATCCCATATTGGGTGTTTGGTTCTGCTATTGAGACTTTTAAAGAAAAACGTGCAGCTAAAAAAGCCAAACCAGAGGCATAGATTCACAAAAATTTTTTACAATCCAAACCCATCCGTTTGGATTTTTTAAACTATTTCTTGGATGCGTTCTGTCGGCCTGCCAACAACGGCTTTATTACCGTTTGTGACAATAGGACGTTCTATTAATTTTGGATGGCACAGCATGGCATTTATAATTTCATCGTCTGAAAGGTTTTTGCCTTTAAATTCGGATTTCCATAAAGCTTCGTTGGTTCTTACCAAGTCAATAGGTTGCATATCAAGCGCTTTGATGAGTGTTTTTAAAGTTTCCTTTGTGATGGGGTTTATTAAGTAATTTACAATCTCAAAATTACACCCCATTTTTTCTAAGAGTTTGACAGCCAATCTCGATTTTTGACAACGGTTGTTGTGGTAAATTTTTATCATAGTGTTTGTTGTGTTTCGTCATTTTGCCCCATCTTCATTAAAAATGATTTTAAAAATGGCATCAGTTCTCCATTTAGAACTGCCTCTACATTTCCAGTTTCGTGGCTGGTTCGTACATCTTTAATTAATTTATAAGGGTGTAAGACATAGTTTCGAATTTGACTGCCCCATTCAATTTTTAGTTTACCTGCTTCAATATCTTCCTTTTGAGCCATTTGTTTTTTCAATTCAATTTCATACAATTGAGATTTTAACATTTGTAGCGCGCGCGCGCGATTGTCGTGCTGAGATCTGGTTTCTGAACAAGATATTTGAATCCCACTAGGCTTGTGATTGAGCTGTACTTTTGTTTCTACTTTATTCACATTTTGCCCACCAGCGCCACTAGAGCGTGCAGTGGTAATTTCAATATCTGCAGGATTAATATCAATTTCGATGCTATCATCTACCAAGGGGTATACATAAACAGAAGCAAAACTGGTATGCCGTTTGGCGTTGCTGTCAAATGGAGATATACGGACCAAACGGTGGACACCATTTTCTCCTTTTAGCCATCCAAAAGCAAAATCACCTTCAATTTGTAGGGTTACTGTTTTAATGCCGGCTACATCGCCCTCTTGCAGGTTTAATTCTTTGATTTTGAAGCCCTGTTTTTCGGCATACATAATATACATACGCATCAGCATACTGGTCCAGTCACAACTTTCAGTCCCGCCAGCACCCGCTGTAATCTGTAAGACTGCACTCAAACCATCGCCTTCGTCCGATAGCATATTTTTAAACTCTAAATCTTCAATGGTTTTTTGCGCCAAGTCAAATTGGGATATCACTTCTTGATCAGAAACATCTCCATCTTTAAAAAAGTCGTAAAATACTTGTAGTTCTTCAGTCTGAGTTTGGGCGTTTTCGAATTCTTTGATCCAATTTTTATTGACCCGAATAGACTTCATGATTTGTTCAGCGGCCTTGGAATCGCTCCAAAAGTCAGGCGCATAGGTCTTTTCTTCTTCATTTTGAATTTCGACGCGTTTGGCATCTAAGTCAAAGATACCTCCTTAACGCACCCAGGCGATTCATAAGATCTTTAATTTGATCGTGTGTTATCATAAAGACAATTAATAATGCAAAAATAGAATTTATAGCACAGAATGAAAATAATATGTAGATTTACATTCATTTTTTTTCATGAAAATTGATTTAAGAAGCGATACCGTTACCAACCCAACTCCGGGCATGATTGATGCAATGGCCTCTGCACCTTTAGGCGATGACATCTATGGGGAAGATCCAACGGTCAATGCGCTTCAATCTCGTCTTGCGACGCTTTTTGGAAAAGAAAAAGCACTTTTTTTCCCCTCGGGAACCATGGCCAATCAGGCCGCTATTAAACTGCATACACAACCAGGTGAGCAGCTTATTTGTGATAAATACGCACACGTCTATAATTACGAGGGCGGGGGTGTTTCCTTTAACAGTGGAGTATCCTGTAAATTAATTGATGGCCAGCGCGGTATGGTCAACGCGCAACAAGTAAAAGCTGCCATCAATCCACCAGATTTTTACCACAGTCCACTCACCACTTTAGTGGCCTTGGAAAATACAACTAATAAAGGCGGAGGCGCTTGTTGGGATTTTCAAGACATTCAAAATATTCATAAAGTTTGTAAAGATCACAATCTTGGACTTCATTTAGATGGCGCTCGACTTTGGAACGCCCTTGAGGTTAAAAATGAAACTCCAAAACAATATGGTGAAATTTTTGACACTTTATCGGTTTGTTTAAGTAAAGGCTTAGGATGTCCCATAGGATCTGTCCTTATAGGCGATTCAGAGATCATGGAAAAAGCGATTCGCATTCGTAAAATGATGGGTGGCGGTATGCGACAAGTAGGCGTATTGGCTGCTGCGGGTTTGTATGCTTTAGACCATCATCGTGAAAGGCTTTCTGAGGACCATCAAAAAGCGAAAGCCATTGGTCAAGTCCTTCAAGTGGCCAGTTATGTAGCTAAATTAGAACCGATTGAAACAAATATTGTGATATTTGAGTTGGCTTCCCACGTGCAAGCCGACAAATTCATTCGTGATTTGGAAGCAAAAGATATTTTAATTAGTGACATGGGTGGGGGAAAACTAAGAATGGTTACACATTTGGATTACTCCTCTAAAATGCATCAAAAACTTCTTGAAGTTTTAGAAACTGTTTCGTAAATTTTATTAATTTTGAAATCTAAGTATTAAATCCTCAAAAAATGAAATCTACTTACACAGCATTAATTTTATCGTTACTTATTTTTTCTTGTTCAAATAACCCAAGGAATTCATCTATGGCAAATATAAAAGACGCCCCAAAGGCAAAACAAATAACAAAGGAATTATCCATACATAATGATGTCAGACAGGATGCATTTTATTGGCTGAATGAACGAGAAAACCCTGAAGTCATTGCGTATCTAGAAGCCGAAAATGCATATTACGATTCCAATACAGCTCATACCAAAGACTTTCAGACTGCTTTATTTGAGGAAATGAAATCAAGAATTAAAAAAGACGACAGCTCAGTGCCCTATAAATACAATGGCTATTGGTACATTACGCGCTATGAAAAAGGGAAAGACTATCCAGTCTACACCCGAAAAAAAGAAACTTTATCTGCCAAAGAAGAGCTTCTTTTTGACTGCAATGAAATGGCCAAAGGCCATGCTTATTTCAATCTTAGAGGCCTCAATATAAGCCCCGACAATTCATTGGTTGCGTTTGCAACTGATACCATTGGCCGTCGTCAGTATAATTTATACATCAAAAATCTTAAAACAAATAAGATTTTAGAAGATAAAGTAAGCAACTCCACTGGAAGTAGCACTTGGGCCAATGACAACAAGACACTTTTCTATACGCTTCAAAATGAAACAACCTTGAGATCTGAGGCTATCTATAAGCATACAATTGGGTCTAATACCAAGGATGATGCACTCGTTTATGAAGAAAAAGACGATACGTTTGGGGTTGGTGTTTATAAAACCAAATCCAAAAAATATTTAGTTATTTCGAGTTACAGTACGCTTACAACAGAGTATCAAATTTTAAATGCTGATACACCAAACCAGCCCTTTAAAGTATTTCAACCAAGAACTCGTGGTTTAGAATATTCTATAGCCCATTATGGAGATTCCTTTTATGTGGTGTCAAATGCTGATGGCGCTAAAAATTTTAAACTTTCTAAGACTTCAGAAAATCAAACAGAAAAGCCTTTTTGGAGGGATGTGATTCCGCACAGATCGGATGTTTTGTTAGAAGGAATTGATATTTTTAAAGATTTCCTAGTGATTTCTGAGCGGAAAAATGGTTTGAATCAAATTAAAATTACACGTTGGGATGGTACTGACCAATACTACCTTCCATTTGAAAGTGAAACCTATACGGCTTACACCACTACCAACATTGATTTTGATACCAATTTCTTGCGTTATGGATACCAATCCATGACCACACCATCTTCAATGATTGATTTTAATATGGTAACAAAAGAAAAAACCATCATGAAAGAGCAAGAGGTACTTGGCGGTAAATTTAACAAAGAGAATTATGTTTCCGAACGGCTTTGGGCAACAGCCTCAGACGGTACGAAGATTCCAATTTCTATCGTTAAACACAAAGACTCGCCCAAGCACTCAAAAACGCCTTTGCTACTCTATGCCTACGGTTCTTATGGCGCAACCATCGACCCTTATTTTTCAACAGTTCGTTTAAGTTTATTAGATCGCGGTTTTGTTTATGCCATTGCACATATACGCGGGGGACAATACCTAGGACGTCAATGGTATGAGGATGGAAAGCTGTTAAAGAAAAAAAATACTTTCACCGATTTTATTGATTGCTCAAAATTTTTAATTTCGGAGGGTTACACATCTTCAAGTCACCATTATGCCATGGGAGGCAGTGCCGGGGGATTGCTTATGGGTGCAGTTGTTAATATGGCACCAGAGCTTTACAATGGTGTAGTTTCTCAAGTCCCATTTGTAGATGTAGTCACTACCATGCTGGACGACAGCATTCCTTTGACAACTGGGGAGTATGACGAATGGGGAAATCCCAATGACAAACGCTATTACGACTACATGAAATCTTATTCACCCTATGACAATGTAAGTAATCAGTCCTATCCTAACATGTTGGTAACAACAGGCTTGCACGATTCTCAAGTGCAATACTGGGAACCTACCAAGTGGGTTGCAAGATTACGTACTCAATCTAAATATTCATCCAAATTGTATTTAAAAACCAACATGGATGCGGGACATGGGGGGGCTTCTGGGCGTTTTGAAGGCCTAAAAGAAGTCGCCTCTGAATACAGCTTTCTACTAGATCTAGAATCAATAACAGAATAAAAGTTTAAAAAAATCCTTATTTTTGCTTTTCAATTGTTTTTATGTATTTAGACCGCCAACCTAAAATTTTTAATAACATCTTAGAGCTTATTGGGGATACGCCTCTTGTCAAGCTCAACAAGATAACTCAGGGATATCCAGGTACTTACATTGCTAAAATTGAGGCCTTTAACCCAGGTCAATCTTCTAAAGACCGCATCGCTTTATACATTATTGAGGATGCTGAAAAAAAGGGTATTTTAAAACCAGGAAATACCATCATTGAAACCACTTCGGGGAATACAGGTTTTAGTATTGCTATGGCGAGCATTGTTAAAGGCTATGACTGTATTTTAGCGGTCAGTTCAAAATCATCCCCCGACAAGATTGATATGCTCAAAAGTATGGGCGCGAAAGTATATATTTGCCCTGCCAACGTTAAAGCCGATGATCCACGTTCTTATTACGAGGTCGCTAAGCGCCTACATAATGAAATAGAAGGCTCTGTTTACATCAATCAATATTTTAATGACCTCAACACAGAAGCCCACTTTAAATCAACTGGCCCTGAAATTTGGCGTCAAACTGCTGGTAAAATCACACACTTGGTCGTTTGTAGCGGAACTGGTGGCACCATTTCGGGAACAGCCCAGTACATCAAATCACAAAATCCGGATGTAAAAGTTATTGGCGTCGATGCCTATGGCTCAGTTTTGAAAAAATACCACGAGACCAGAGAAGTTGATCCCAATGAAATTTATCCTTACCGTATTGAAGGATTGGGAAAAAATTTAATTCCTTCTGCAACTGATTTTAACATCATCGATGCTTTTGTAAAAGTTACGGATGAATCTAGTGCGCATACAGCGCGAGAGTTAGCGCATACTGAGGGAATTTTTGGAGGTTATACTTCTGGTGCTGTTTTACAAGCAGTCAAGCAACTGCAAGATGAAAACACATTTAAACCATCGGATGTTGTGGTCATGATTTTTCCAGATCATGGATCTCGTTACATGAGTAAAGTTTACAACGATCAATGGATGAAAGAACAAGGTTTTATGGATGATACTTTAAAACCCACTACAAAACCCATTGCCTATATAAAATGAAGACAACTGATAAGCGCTTTTAGTTAGTAAATATTAAGCCTTAACTTTTGTCAAATCATTATGTTTTAATTGGATTATTGCATAATTTTGAAACCAAATTAACACTCAGAAATTTAGATGAGAGATTTATTTGATAAGATATATAAAGACAAGGGACCTCTTGGTAAATGGGCTAGTCAAGCCGAAGGTTATTTTGTGTTTCCAAAGCTAGAGGGGCAAATTTCTAACCGCATGAAATTTCAGGGAAAAGATGTCATTACCTGGAGTATTAACGATTATTTAGGTCTTGCCAATCATCCTGAAGTCCGAAAAGTAGACGCAGAAGCTTCTAATGAATATGGAGCTGCTTATCCAATGGGCGCCCGAATGATGTCTGGCCACACCTCACTACACGAGCAGTTACAACAAGAATTGGCTGCATTTGTTTCTAAAGAGGCTGCCTATGTCTTGAATTTTGGTTACCAAGGAATTATGTCTACTGTGGATGCTCTTGTTGGCAAAGACGATATCATTGTGTATGATGTAGATGCACATGCATGCATCATTGACGGAGTGCGTTTACACATGGGCAAGCGCTTTACTTATAAGCACAACGATATTGAAAGTTTAGAAAAAAACTTAGAGCGTGCCACTAAAATGGCTGCACAAACTGGTGGTGGAATTTTAGTTATTTCAGAGGGTGTTTTTGGAATGCGTGGAGAACAAGGCCGCCTAAAAGAAATTGCTGCTCTAAAAAAGAAATTTAACTTTCGTTTTCTTGTAGATGATGCGCATGGTTTTGGAACATTGGGTGCTACAGGTGCAGGTGCAGGCGAGGAGCAAGGCGTACAAGACGATATTGACGTTTATTTTGCCACTTTTGCCAAATCCATGGCAAGTACAGGAGCTTTTATTGCAGCAGACAAAGAAATTATTGACTATTTGAAGTATAATTTACGTTCGCAAATGTTTGCAAAATCTCTGCAAATGCTGCTGGTTAAAGGCGCATTAAAACGTTTGGATATGATACGCACCATGCCTGAGCTTAAAGAAAACCTTTGGAAAATTGTTGATGCTTTGCAATCCGGTCTCAAAGAACGTGGATTCGACATTGGAACCACTCAAAGCTGTGTTACCCCTGTATATTTGAAAGGAAGCATCCCTGAAGCCATGGCATTGGTAAAGGATTTGCGTGAAAATCATGGTATTTTTTGTTCTATTGTTGTTTATCCAGTTATTCCTAAGGGATTAATCTTACTTAGAATGATCCCAACAGCCATGCATACCTTAGAGGATGTTGCGGTAACACTAGAGGCTTTTTCTAGCATAAGAGAACGCTTAACATCGGGACTTTACAAACGTCTTTCTGCTTCGGTTTCGGCTGCTATGGGAGAGTAGGGGTTCGCTTTTAAAGGTTTTTTCTATAGGTACAACGTTTTTTTATCAATTTAGGGTTAAAATCAGTCCATAGTTTTTGTATTGCTAAATTATCTGCCAACTCAGGTGTTCTTCTACATTCTTGAATTCCCCTTTTTGTAAATGTTCGGTGGTATTCACTAAAAATAATGGCATGTACCCCTTTATTTTGGTACTCCGGATGAACTCCGATTAATAGAAAATTAACGGCTTTCGCTTTTTGTGCTTTTAGCAATTCAAACACTCCAAAGGGAAACAACTTTCCTTTTATTTCCTGAAGGGCTTTAGCGAAAGAAGGCATAACGACCGCAAAACCAATAAGTTTTTCATCTCTATTGATCACAAATTTGATGTATTCGGGGTTGATAAAGTTTAGAAACTTTTTCTTCATATATTCTTTCTGAAGGTCCGTAATTTTTACAAATGAAGACAAGGAAGCATAACTCTCATTAAATAAATCAAACATCTCATCAGCACGGTCAATCATATCTTTTGTCTTACTAAAATTGAGTGCTCTAAGACCATAGCGCTTTTTAATGATAGATTCCAGACGGTTGTAGTTTTTGATTTTTATATCACTAAAAGCATGACTGTGTTCTAGATATTCTTTTTCAACTTTAAAATTTAATATTTCAAGATGTTTTTTATAGTAGCTATGGTTATACCAAGACACCATGGTTCCAATATGTTCAAAACCATATGTAAGAATTCCCACCTTGTCTAGGTTTGAGAAACCCACGGGACCCTCCATATAGTCGAGTTTATGAGATTTTCCAATTTCCGAAACTTTATCAAGCAAGGCTTTACTGACTTCAACATCATCTATAAAATCAAACCATCCAAAGCGCATTTTTTTGGTATTTTGCTCCTTGACTTCAATCCAGTTCACTATGGCCGCCACACGTCCAACGATTCCCCCATCTTTGTAGGCTAAACATAATTTTAAATTTGCATTTTGAAGAATGGGGTTTTTAGAAGGATTAAAAACTGCTATTTCTTCTTTTATAATGGGAGGGACCCAATAGCAAGAATCTTTATACAGCTCAAATGGAAATTTCACAAATGCTTTAAGTTGACGCTTCGAACGAACCTCTTCAACAACAATCATATACTAAATTATTAGTCAAAATTTTTAACTTTCTTTTTCTTAGATTTTTTTCTGGAACGATTCATTCTTTTTCTTTTAGATTTTGCAGAGATATTGTCATTGTTCTTAATCGAATCTCTGTGACGATCTAATCTGTATGAAACGCCAAAATTGATATCTAAAATCGAAGGTGTATCCTTAAAGTTGAGGGTAACCGCAGAGTCAAATTGTAAATCTTTATTAAAAAGGTAACCTGCGCCAAATCGCATTAAATTATCTGCGTAAAAATCGCTTTTAATGCCGTGTTTTTCTGCAAAAGCCACCCACTTTGGGTTGAATGAATGTGTCAATGTCAATATGAAATGAAAATCTTGTTGAACCGAACTGATGCGGTCCATAATAAGATTGGTTACAAACACCCAGCCTCCATCAAAATTGTTTTGGGTGATAAGAGCTGCTCTGTAACTCAACCCTTCCACTCCATTTGCTGTGTAAGGGTTGTTTTTAGTATCAAAATTGACTCCAGCAGATACCGCAACAGCCGGAATGAAGTCTCGCCATTTTAAGCCCTGATTCGCATGATAGCTGTATACGTTAACAGTCTCTTCTTTGTTTTTGTTGGGATCGTAAACCAGGTATTTGAGGCCTAAATTCAGGTTTTTGAAGTTGGATCGGCTGGTTTCATAAGGAACGTTGAAATTATAGGTTCTTGAATCACTTTGATAGGTGCCTTGAATATTGACTTCTAATGCTTCTTTGAAAAACCCATAATGCGCTGCAAAATCAATTCCAAAGCCTTTTGAATCATAACTCGGATAAGGGTTTCTTTTTTCGTTCATTAAGTAGGGGCCAATTTCAAATTGTAAAACATTGGTACCTACCGAAAAAGCGGACTGTGAGGCCCCAGGACGATTTGAATTAATCACATCTGTATACTGGGCAAACAATAAGGGTCCGAGCAGTAAGGCACAGATTACAGAATTTAACTTAAGTCTTGTATTCATGAAGTTCCTTTTTATCAAATCTACATATTTTTTACCTAACATTTAAGAATCAAATAAATCATTTTTTTGAATTTTAAGTTTCCTAAAGGCATTGTATTTCATTCTAAATAAGAATTGTATTTTTGAAAAAATAATCGCATTAATGATTCAAACAGCATCCTTCGTAGGCTTGGCAAAAACAATTTTAATTTTACTATTAGCCTATTCAATTTTTAAATATGTAATGCGCCTTTTATCGCCTTGGATTATACGTTCTATGGCACGAAAAATGGCACAAAAATTCAATCAACCACCCCCAAATTATAACTCCCAAAATGAAGGGGATATAAGTATAGACAAAACTGAAATAAAACAACGCCCAAAGCAGGATGTTGGGGAGTACGTAGATTACGAAGAACTGGACTAATTTGAAAACAATGAATCAATCGTATACAACTTATTTAAAACATCTATTGGTGTTTTTTGGGTTTACCGTGCTCTCGCTGGCCTTTTTTAGTCCTGTTGTTCAAGGCAAGAAAATTTATCAAAGTGATATTGTTCAGTATACAGGGATGGCCAAACAGCAACTTGATTTTAAAAAGGATACTGGAAGAGAGACGTATTGGACCAACAGTGCATTTGGTGGTATGCCAACCTATCAACTCGGCGCAAAATACCCCTATAATTTCATCAAAAAATTAGACCTTTCATTGCGCTTTTTACCCCGCCCTGCAGATTATTTGTTTTTGTATTTGATGGGTTTTTACATCCTTTTGCTCTCATTTAGAATCGATTTTCGAATGGCTGTTTTGGGTGCTTTAGCTTTTGGTTTCTCAACCTACTTAATCATTATTATTGGGGTTGGTCATAACGCCAAGGCGCATGCCATTGCCTATATGCCATTGGTGCTTTCAGGGATTCTTCTAACATTTCAAAAACGCTATAGACTTGGATTTGTTTTGACAACAATCTCTGTAGCGCTCGAATTGGTTGCAAACCACTTTCAAATGACATACTATTTGTTGTTTGTAATTTTATTTATAGGCATGGCTTACGCAGCTAAATCCTTTAGAAATAAAGAAATTCCAAGCTTTATTAAGGCCGCTTTAATTTTAATTGCCGCTGCTGGTTTGGCTGTTGGAATGAATGCTACAAATTTATTGGCAACCAGTGAATATGCCAAGCAGAGCACCCGCAGTCAAAGTGAATTGACTGTTTTGGCAGATGGCGGTCAGAGACCTAAAACTTCAGGTTTGGATAAAGATTACATCACCCAATATAGTTATGGTATTTTTGAGAGTTTGAATTTGTTTATCCCAAGACTCATGGGCGGGGGAAATTCTGAAGAACTTGGAAAGGATTCCCATACTTACAAAGCTTATAAGGATTTGGGGGCTACATCCATTCAGGCGCTCAACGAAGCTAAAAGAGCCCCTATGTATTGGGGGGAACAACCTATTGTAGAAGCACCAGCTTATTTGGGTGCTACCTTAATTTTCTTGTGTTTTTTAGGACTTTTATTATACAAAGGCTTTCATAAATGGTGGTTGCTATTGGCTATGATTTTTGCACTTATACTTTCTTATGGTAAGCACTTACCGTGGCTTACAAACGTCTTCATTGATCATATTCCATTCTACAATAAATTTAGAGCGGTGAGCTCCATTCAAGTTATCATAGAACTTTGTATTCCCATTTTAGCGGTTTTTGGATTGACACAATTGTTTAAACCTAAGACTTCCGAAACAAATTCTTTAAAGGCGCTAAAAACAGCAGTTTTGACACTATCGGGGATTTGCTTGATATTTATCCTTTTTAAAAATAGCTTACTTGATTTTGTAGGACTTAGAGATGGCCAGTATGCAAGCTTTTACGGTCAAGATTTTGTTGAGGCCTTAAGAAAAGATCGCAGTGCATTGTTATCCGATGATGCTTTAAGATCTCTGCTGTTTGTTTTATTTATGGCAGCCGTAATTTGGGGTTATCTAAAACAGAAGATAAATCAAAACACCACAGTTGTTGTTTTAGGCCTTATGATTCTATTTGATTTGGTTGGTGTCGACCGTCGTTATGTGAATAACGGTAATTTTACGTCTGCAATTAAAGTTGATAAACCTTATCAAGCCAATGAAATTGACAAGCTTATTTTAAGAGATTCCACTGTTTTTAGAGTTTATGACACATCGGATGGCAGTACAAAAGCATCCTATTTTCACAATTCCATCAGTGGTTACCACGCTGCTAAAATGCGCCGTTTTAATGAGCTTATAGAATTTCATATTGACAAAGGAAATCCAGAGGTCTTCAATATGCTCAATACAAAATATATTATTTACTCAAATGATGAAGGTCAATTACAATATGTTGAAAATAACCAAATTAATGGCAATGCTTGGTTTGTTGAAACTCTAAAATCGGTTCCTGATGCCGACGCTGAAATTAACGCGCTTTCTAATTTTAACTCCAAGTCAACGGCCATTATCAATGTAAATTCACACCCAGATACAATATTTAAACGGGATTCCACAGCAAGCATTCAACTCACGCGTTATGCTCCAAATAAATTAATTTATAAATCAAATAATATGAATGATGGCTTTGCTGTTTTTTCTGAAAACTATTACAAAGATGGATGGCAGGTTCAAATAGACAATGAAGATGTTCCGCATTACAATGTAAATTATGTACTCAGAGGGCTTAAAATCCCAAAAGGTGAACACACCATCGTTTTTGAGTTTAAGCCCCAAGTGGTGCAATCTGGTGCCCAAATTTCACTCATAAGTTCAATTTTATTTCTGATCTTATCGTTGGGGGCTTTCAGTTTTTTTTTTAGCAAAAATAATAAATGAAAAAGGTATTAATTATTACATATTACTGGCCACCTGCAGGAGGTCCTGGCGTACAGCGCTGGCTAAAATTTGTAAAGTACCTTCCTGAATTTGATATAGAACCCATTGTTTATTGTCCTGAAAACCCGTCCTATCCAACATTAGATTCAACACTTTCTGATGATCTATCGGACAACATTACAATTTTAAAACATCCTATTCGTGAACCCCTACGTTTTTTAAAGTTATTTTTCAAAACCAAAACCAAAGCTTATGCTAAAGGGCTCATTCCAACAGCATCAAAACAAGGCATTTTAGACCGTTTTTTGATTTTTATTCGCGGTAATTTTTTTATTCCCGACGCACGAATTTCTTGGGTCAAGCCATCGGTTGATTTTTTATCGGATTATATTTCAAAAAATAAGATAGATGCCATCATTACTACAGGACCTCCTCACAGTGTTCACTTGATTGGGATGCGGTTGAAGGCAAAACACCTTTTAAAGTGGTTTAGTGACTTTAGAGATCCTTGGGTTGATATCAACTACCACCATCAGTTGAAGCTCACCAAACATGCCCAAAAACAACATTTGATGTTAGAAAAAAGGGTGCTGAGTAAGGCTGACCATATTATTGTAACATCTGTGCAAACAAAGTTGTTGTTTTTAAATAAGACGAACCAGCCTATTTCAGTCGTTACCAATGGTTTTGATGATGCTAGTACAAGCAAAGTAAAAATGGACCTAAATTTTACTTTAACTCATATTGGGTTTCTTTCATATCAAAGAAATCCAGCCATATTGTGGGATGTTTTATCTGAGCTAACTCACGAATTAACAGATTTTAAAGAAAAATTTAGGTTGGTCCTTGTTGGAACTGTTAGTGCAGATGTTATAAATGCAATAAATGCATCGGGGTTAGGGTCCTATCTTGACATCATTGAAACGGTATCCCATTTTGATGCTGCTAAGTATCAAAGAAAATCTCAAGTGCTTTTACTTTTAGAAGGGAATTCCAAAGCAGCCACCTATATTATTCCAGGGAAATTATTTGAGTATGTCAATGCCCAACGCCCAATTATCGCTATTGGACCCCAACCTTCTGATATTACATCTATCTTAAAAGAAACCAATACGGGTAATTACTTTAAGCATTCTGAAAGAGAGGCTCTGAAATCACATATTACAAAATTATTTATGGCTTTTGAAAACAACACGCTTTGTGTTAATTCCAAAGGAATTGATCGCTACTCACGCCGCAGCTGTACCCATAAACTGGCTAAAATCTTAAGGCAATGAATTCATTATTTACTTAAGATAGCATCCAAATATTTTGCTGTCAATGAAGTTTTCGAATCAACAATCATTTCTGGTGTTCCTTGTACCATTACAGTGCCTCCATTTTTACCTCCTTCTGGGCCCAAGTCAATGATGTAATCGGCAGATTTAATGAGTTCTAAATTGTGTTCTATAACAATGATGGAATGTCCTTGATTAATAAGGGCATTAAACGATTTTAGTAATTTTTTTATGTCGTGAAAATGCAGTCCTGTTGAAGGTTCATCAAAAATAAACAATCCCAATTCGCTGCTGCTTCCTTTAGCTAAAAATGAGGCCAGTTTGATCCTTTGTGCTTCTCCTCCCGAAAGTGTAGAAGAACTTTGGCCAAGTGTTACATAGCCCAAGCCTACATCTTGGAGGGGTTGTAGTTTTTTCTTGATTTTATGGCAATCGTGTATTTCAAAGAAATCAACCGCTTGATCAATGGTCATTTTGAGAATATCGTCAATATTGCAACCTTGAAATTTAATATCTAGAATATCATTTTTAAAGCGTTTGCCCTCACAGCTTTCGCATTTCAATTTTACATCTGCCATAAATTGCATTTCAATGGTCACAACGCCTTCACCTTTGCAGGTGGGGCAGCGGCCTCCATCAACATTGAATGAGAAATGCTTTGGTTGGTAATGTCTAACAACGCTTAATTTTTGTTTTGAGAAGAGCGATCGAATATCGTCATAGGCCTTGATGTAGGTCACTGGATTGGATCTTGAGGAACGACCAATGGGGTTTTGGTCTACAAATTCAATGAATTTTATATTTTTATAGTTACCTGAAATTTCTGAAAATTCTGCGGGCTTTTGTCCGTAGCCAATCAATTGTTTTTGCAGTGCTGGATACAATATATTTTTGACCAGTGTGCTTTTTCCACTGCCTGAAACACCAGTCACTACGGTCAGCATATTCAGCGGAAATTCGACGCTGATATTTTTGAGATTATTTGCACGAGCCCCTTCAATCTTTACAGCGTATTTTGAAGTTCTCCGCTGTTTAGGGATGTCTATTGTCATGGCGCCATTTAGGTACTGTGCGGTTAATGTCTTCAGCTTTAAAAGTGATTTAAAATCACCTTCAGCAACTACTTCTCCGCCATAGCTTCCTGCTTCAGGGCCAATATCAATGATGTAATCTGCAGCTTCCATGATGGCTTCATCGTGCTCTACTACAATAACGGTGTTGCCCAAGTCACGTAAATTTTTTAGAACCGAAACCAGACGTTCTGTATCTTTTGAATGCAACCCAATGCTGGGCTCGTCCAATATATACATAGAACCTACCAAGTTACTGCCCAATGAAGTCGCTAAGTTAATGCGTTGGCTCTCACCTCCAGATAGAGTATTAGATTTTCTGTTCAAGGTGAGGTAATCCAGGCCAACATTAGACAAATACCCAATGCGATTTCTGATTTCTGTCAACAAACGTTTTGCAATTTTAGTCTCATTTTTTGTCACTTCTAAGCTTTCAAAAAAAGCTTTAAGTCCAGCTATTGGTAGTCCTACCAGGTCAGAAATAGAGCGGCCACCAATTTTGACATAATTCGCTTCTTTTCGCAAGCGTTTTCCATTGCAAACGTGACACTTTGTTTTTCCTCGATAACGCGATAGCATTACACGGTTTTGCACTTTATAGGATTTCGATTCTAATTCCTTAAAAAAAGCATTCAGACCTTCAAAATATTCATTTCCGACCCATATAAGTTCCTTTTGTTTATCGCTCAGTTCAAAATAGGGTTTGTGGATTGGGAAATCGAATTTGTGGCTATTATTAACCACTAAATCTCTGTAATAGGACATGCTTTCGCCTCTCCAAGGATAAATGGCATTTTCATAAACGGATAGGGTGGTGTTGGGAATCACCAATGTTTTGTCAATGCCAATGACATCTCCATAGCCTTCGCAATTGGGGCAGGCCCCATATGGATTATTAAAACTAAATAAATGGATGTTAGGCTCTAAAAATTTCTGACCATCTAATGCAAAATTATTACTGAATGTTTTTAATTTTGAATCTCTTATGTCTTCGATTGAGCAGTAGCCTTTTCCTTCATAAAAAGCAATTTCAATAGCGTCTGCTAAACGATTGTAAAAATCATCTTCATGTTTAACAATAATGCGGTCTACAACCAATGCTAAATTCTTCAGTTCAATTTCTGATTTTAAAAGCACATCAATGCGTTCAATTTGATCACCAATTTTTAATCTTGAAAAACCTTGGTTCTGTAACGCTTTAAGTTTGTCTGTTATATTTCGATCTTTTTCTAGTTCTATTGGGGCTAATAGTAGTAATTTCTGTTTACTTTCTAGGGTTTTTATATAATCTACGACATCTGATGTTGAGTCTTTTTTAACAACGCCGTTAGAAATGGGTGAATAAGTGACACCAATACGAGCATAGAGTAATTTTAGATAATCGTATATTTCTGTACTAGTACCTACAGTGGATCTCGGATTGGTTGAATTCACCTTTTGTTCAATAGCAACTGCAGGTGCAATTCCTTTGATGTAATCCACCTGTGGTTTGTGCAAGCGTCCTAAAAATTGTCGTGCATAGCTCGATAAACTTTCTACATAACGCCTTTGACCCTCAGCATACAAAGTGTCGAATGCCAAACTTGATTTACCTGAACCCGACAGGCCTGTAATTACCACTAATTTATTTCTAGGAATGGCCACATCAATATTTTTGAGATTGTGTAATTTGGCTCCTTTAATTAGGATATAATCTTTGGGATTGTGTTTTGAAAATTTATTGGACATTTGAATAAATAGTGCTTAAAGATAGTATTCTTGGGTGTTTAAAAAAAGGAGATTAACTTCTTATTAAGATTAAAATAAAAACAAAAATTTGGAATTTTATATTCAATATCTCTATATTTGGTGTAAATTTTAACTCAAAATATTGCTTATAGAGATAACATTACACTAAACAAATTTTAACCCAGCACCTCCTTTAGGTGCTTAAAAGTAATGTTATGAATACCAAATCCTTAAGCGATGCCCAGCTCGTAAGCAACTACATTTCTGGAGATGAAAATTCTCTTTCAGTGCTCATAAATAGGCACCAAGCACGTCTTTATGGCTTTATTTTTTCAAAAATTCAAGATCGAGACGCTGCTGAAGATGTGTTTCAAGACACTTTTATCAAAGTTATAAACACCTTAAAACGTGGTAAATATAACGAACAAGGAAAGTTTTTACCTTGGGTCATGCGCATTTCACGCAATCTTATCATTGACTATTTTAGAAAAAATAAAAGATTGCCAAAATTTAAAAATAAAGGAGACTTTGATATTTTTTCTGTATTATCCGATGAGAGCCCCAATGCTGAAAATAAAATTGTAGAAAGTCAAATTGCCGATAATGTACGCATTCTTTTGGAAGAACTGCCTGAAGATCAAAAAGTGGTTATCAAAATGCGAATTTATCAGGACATGAGCTTCAAAGAAATCTCAGAAAACACCAACGTAAGCATCAATACGGCGCTTGGTCGCATGCGTTATGGTCTGATAAATCTCCGAAAAATGATCGATAACCACAATATTAGCCTAATTAATTAGGATTTTTTAAAATAAATTTAAAAGTTGTGCGTTAGTATTTTAAATCACTAAAAAAATCCTTGCGAATGGCAAAACTTTACTCTGAAAACACATCAAATTTCGAACAGCTAAAACCCCGCGAGGAAACTATTCGTTTCTTGCTGGATTATTCTAGGGTATTGAAAGTAATCCCCCTCAAAAAGATTTGTTTCGAAATGTTACTAAATTAAATTTTAAAAATCCTGACTTTAATTAGGATTTTTTGTGTTGCGCTCTACTGATTTTAAAACCGACTTTCGTCCAATTGTTCTGGTAATGCTGTCTTTTTCAAGATTCCAACCCCGTGCTGGTGAGTACTCACGTCCATACCAAATAATTTGCAAATGAAGATCATTCCAAAGCTCTTCTGGAAAGAGGCGTTTGGCATCTCTTTCTGTTTGCACAACACTTTTTCCATTGGATAGATTCCAACGGTACATAAGGCGGTGTATATGGGTGTCAACTGGAAATGCGGGAACGCCGAAAGCCTGGGACATCACTACACTGGCAGTTTTATGTCCTACAGCTGGTAAGGCCTCTAAAGCTTCAAAACTTTGTGGCACTTTCCCTTGATGTTTTTCAATTAGAATATTTGACAATCCATGGATTCCTTTACTTTTCATCGGAGAAAGACCGCAAGGACGAATGATGGCTTTGATTTCCTCAACAGACATTTTAATCATATCAAAAGGATTATCAGCCTTTGCAAAAAGAATTGGAGTGATTTGATTTACACGCACATCCGTACATTGAGCGGAAAGCAATACGGCAATAAGTAGGGTATATGGATCTTTGTGATCTAATGGGATTGGGATTTTTGGATATAAATTATTTAAGGTTTTTATAACAAAATTTACCTTTTCTGTTTTGGTCATTAGCTTATATTTGTAATAAATCAAAGATACTAAATATGACTACATTAAAAGTTGGCGATATAGCCCCAGATTTTAAAAGTACCAATCAAGACGGAGATCCGGTTAATTTATCGGATTTTTCTGGTAAAAAGTTAGTACTGTTTTTTTACCCTAAGGCCAGTACACCTGGCTGTACTTTGGAAGCCTGTAATTTAAGTGATAATTACAGCCGCTTTAATGCGGCCGGTTATGCCATTTTAGGCGTCAGTGCAGACAGTGTCAAGCGCCAATTTGATTTTAAAAATAAATACGGATTTCCTTACGATTTATTGGTCGATGAAGATAAATCAGTTATCAAAGCTTATGGAGTATGGGGGCCTAAAAAATTCATGGGCCGAGAATATGACGGTATTCACAGAACAACTTTTATAATTGATGAAAACGGATTAATTGAATCAGTCATTGCAAAAGTAAAAACTAAAGAGCATACGGCTCAGATTTTAGATTAATCTATTTTTATTCGGTTTTTATTTACTTTTTTGTATAACCAAATAGTTGCTGTTCTTTAATCATACTGGACACTACTGCCGGTAATAATGGTTCCCAGCCTTCCGAACTGGAACTTATCATTTTTAGAACTTTTCGAGAGAAAATATTTAAAATTTCGGGATTGTAGTTTTGTATGTCGACAAGTTTCCCTGTGTATTTGAAGAATTTATATAATTCTTTCATTCTTGGATGCACTTTTAAATTATCACTTGTAATAAGTGTGCAATCTTCGCTTAGCATTGGATACAGATACACTTTGAGATCTTTGTGAAATAGTTTCCCAAAGGCCTCTAAAATACCGCCGCTTAGGTGGCGGTAGTATTTTTGATCAAAAATGTCAATAAGATTGTTGACCCCCATAGACAATACCATTCGCTTTTTTGAGTATAAACTGAAATATTCTACCAACTTATAGTATTCCTGAAAGTTTGAAATCATAACCGTCTGCCCAAGTGAACAAAGTAATCTCGCCCGATCCATGAAATCTTGCTCATCAATCTCACCACCTGAAGCTCTCAAATTTGATAATGTAATTTCAAATACAACTTTTATATTGTCAGGATCTACTTTATTTTCTTTTTTAAACATCTTGAATGAGTTTTCGTACATATCCACATTGACACGGGTAACAGGCCTAAAACTTCCTCTGAAAGCCAATATATTTTTTTTATATAGAACGCGTGCCGGTAAAACATTGTTTCCGTCAGGAGCAAATATCACTGCATCGGTCATCCCGTTTTTGACAAGTTGTAGACTCATTAGCCTATTATCAACGTCTTTGAATAGAGGTCCCGAAAAATTAATGGTATCAATCTCTAACTGATCTTTGCTTAAATGGTCGTACAAATAGCGCAAAAGTTTTTTGGGTTGATTATGCTTGTAAAATGCACCATAAATGAGATTAGTCCCTAATTTACCCAAGGTTTCTTGCTGAAGGCGTGCATCACTTTCCTTAAAACGTAAGTGTAAAATGATTTCGTTATAGGGTTCATTGGGATCAATTTGATACCTTATACCAACCCAACCATGACCTTTATAACGCTTAGCAAAATCAATTGTTGTAACGGTATTCGCATAACTAAAAAACATTTTATTGGGATTGTCTTCTCTGGAAATTCGTTCTTCAATAAGCCGAACTTCGTGGGCTAATATTTTTCTAAGCCGATCCTCAGTAACATAACGGCGATCGTCTTCAATGCCGTAAATGGCATCACTAAAAGACTTATCGTATGCAGACATGGCTTTTGCAATGGTGCCTGAAGCTCCTCCAGCCCTAAAAAAATGGCGGACAGTTTCTTGGCCAGCGCCAATTTCAGCAAAAGTTCCGTAAATATTTTCATTAAGGTTAATTCGTAAAGCTTTATCTTTTAAAGAGGGTACGCTTTTCATTTGAGCATCACCCTTAAGTGTTATTTCCATCTTTACTATTTGAAGTTTCTGAGATGTTACAAAGTTATAACTTTAAGCAAGGCCGCAAAAAAAAATACATTATTTTTACCAAAATTAACAACCGTTTGAAAATTACATTTTTAGGAACAGGAACTTCTCAAGGTATTCCGATAATTGGAAGCAATCATCCTGTTTGTTTGAGTGATAACCCAAAAGATAAGCGCTTAAGAGTATCCGTACTTATTGAATGTGAAGATTTAACCCTTTTAATTGATTGCGGCCCCGATTTTAGACAACAGTTGTTACGGACAAATTGCAGCCAAATAGATGCAGTTTTGTTTACCCATGAACATAGTGATCACACAGCTGGTATTGACGATCTGCGGCCGTTCTATTTCCGGCAGGGCAATATTCCTGTTTACACCCATGCGCGTGTAGTAGCCGCCTTAAAAAAACGATTTAGTTATATATTTGAAAATGAAAATAAATATCCAGGAGTTTTAGCCTTGGATGTTCATAAGATTGAAAACACTCCTTTTTTTATAGGGAATAAGAAAATCATACCTATAGAAGTACACCATCACAAACTACCGGTATTTGGATTTAGAACAGGTGATTTTGCTTACATCACGGATGCTAAAACAATTTGCGATGAAGAAATAGAAAAATTAAAAAATTTGGAGGTTTTGGTCATTAATGCTTTGCGTTTAGAGCCGCATTTATCACATTTTAATTTGGAGGAGGCTTTGATTTTCATTGACCGTGTCAAGCCTAAAAAAGCCTATTTGACTCATATAAGCCACCACATGGGATTCCATGATGACGTTCAAAAAACCCTGCCTGAAAATATTTTTCTGGCGTATGATGAATTAAATATATCTATATAAAATGAAATCGAAGTTTCTTATATATGCCCTTGTTTTTACTGTTTTATTGGTTGTTTTTCAATACGTTAATTCGATGCGAATTATAGATAAATATGAAAATGACATCGATTTTTTTAAAATGAAAATCGAAAAATTAGAAAATGAAAATTCTGCATTAAAAGCACAAATGAAGTAGTTGTCAAAGATTTTAAATCCGGTTTATCAGCCATTGTTTGAATTCAAAAAAGTTTTCTGCTGCTACCCCGTGTCCAACAGGAAATTCACTGTAGTGGTTTTTGATGCCCAGGCTTTTCAAATGTTTTGGTGTTTCTCGAGCCCATTCCACAGGAATGACTTGATCTGAACTCCCATGCGAACAATAAAAATTTAAGTGCTTATAGGCTTTTTCATCTTTAGGGTCGTTTAGAAATTCTTTACAAATATATCCACTTAATCCAATGATATTCTTAAATTTTTCAGGGTGGTTTAAAGCCAAGGCAATGCTTAAAATACAACCCTGACTAAACCCCAGTAAACTTATTTTTGAAGGGTCGATATCATATAAAGATTCTGCACTGTTTACACAATTCATAATGATGGCCATTGACTCCTTAGCTTGCTCAACATCATTCCATTTATTTTGATTTGCATCAAAATTTATAGCATACCAGGCATGTCCATAGGGTTCTAAGCCGTAAGGGGCTCGTAGTGCGATGATACAAAGTTCTTTTGGTAGTTCAGCGGCAAATGAAAACAGGTCATTTTCGTTACTACCATATCCGTGTAAAAGCACCAATAGGGGAGCCTTCGAACTTAGGACTGATTCTCTTACAACAGAGACAAGGGGCAATGGTTTTGACATTTTTAAGAGATATTTTTAAATATTTTTTGAAAAAATTTTCCGAATAGTGGAACCGCAGTTACTGAACCAGTCAGGGCCGTTGCTATGCCATAAATATTTAAAACAATGAAAGCTGTCCAGAAAGCCAAAGTGACCGTCCAATTGTCAAAATTACCAACGGTGTATCCCAACACAAAAAAGCCAATGGAAAGACCTAATGATTGTCTTATGTGAAAACTCACAAAATTACTTCTGAGTTGTTTGTTATTTAAATATGCTATGAGTAGTCCAAGGAGACCAAGATAGCTTATAAAAGCTGTGGATTTTTCAGATTTCATACAAATAAATTTGATTGTTACTTCAACACATCCGTTTGGTTGGCAATAACACCATACACAGACCCCTTCAATTGAGTCCCAATAAACATAGAATTTTTAGATTTTGAGGCGATGTGTTTACTTTCAAAAGTGTAAGAACCTTTGGGATTAAAAAGTGTTAAATCACATCGATTACCAACTTTAATTTCAGTATTTTCGATGCCAAATCTACTTTTCCCTTTTGTTAGTAATTCAATGGCTTTTTGAGTTGAAAATACTGTATTTAAAGCACCAAATGCACTTTCTAGACCAATGGTTCCAAAGGCTGCATAATCAAATTCTACTTTTTTATCTTCTATCGCTATCGGATTGTGATCAGAGGTTACCATATCAATGCTACCATCCTTGAGTCCTTCAATAAGCGCATCAATAGCGTTTTGCGTTCTAAGTGGTGGAATGACTTTAAAATTCGTATTGTAATTTGTAATATCAGAGTCTTTGAATATTAAATTATGAATTGCTACACTACAACTGACATCCAAGCCTTTAGCTTTGGCTCTTCTAATGAGTTCTACTGATTTGGCTGTAGAAATTGTTGGGATGTGAAGTTTACCGCCAGTGTATTCTAAAATATCTAAATCTCGTACAATCTGTAAGGCTTCGGCCAGTTCAGGAATCCCTTTGAGTCCCAACTTTGTGCTGCTAATATTTTCGTTCATAACTCCGTACTGCGCAACTTGGCTGTCCTGAGGAAACGATTGTAAGAGTCCTCCAAAACTTGAGGCATATTGCAATCCAATTTTCAAAATATTAGGGTTGTCAATTGATTCTTTATAATCTCCAAAGGCAATACTTCCAGCCTGATTCATATCGAAAATTTCTGCCAAGTGATCTCCTTTGGACTCCAAAGTAAGCGCCCCTACAGGGAAAAGCGTGGTTGCAGTGTTGTTGGATTGTGTTTTGGTATAAGTTATGGCTGAACGACTGTCCATAACAGGGTAGTTGTTGGGCTGCAGGGCGACAGCGGTAAAACCTGAATTTGCGGCGACTTTCAGTCCATTTTTAATTGTTTCTCGGTCTTCATATCCTGGCTCTCCAAAGCATACACTGCTATCAAACCAACCCTGAGAAACGTGAAGGTTTTCATATTGAATGACCTGAAAATTATTGGTATTTTTTAAGGAATTTGCAATTTTTGTAATGATGCCATCTTCAATTAAAATATCTTGAGTTTTGTTATGAAAATCACTTTTGTTATCAAGAATTAAAGCCGATTTTATGAGTGCATTCATTCAGAAATTTTTAAGATCAACATTTCTAATGCCAAAAATATTAGTGCAAAAATAACAAACCATTTCCATAATTCATTAACATTCACTCCACTTTTTAAGGATTCTAGGGAACTCTTAATAGAGTTAAATACTTCATAAGAGCTAAAATTTTTAATTTTAGGATACTCTAATTCACTCTCATTTCGGTTGTAATTAAAGCTTAAATATTGAAGGGTATCTGATTTTTTATGCAAAGCATAGTGGCCTGCCTTTATTGGTAAATCTTCCAGAATTATTTTAAGTTTCGAATTTTGTTTGCTCTGATACGGAATAAATGTTTTGTTCTCACGAGTAATTTTAACCACTTCCTTGTTTTTTAGACTGTACTTCAAATCTAATTCACTTTTTTGACTCAGGTTGTAGTATAATTTAGGATGATTGTAGCTTGATTTTCCAATACCAAAAATCGTGGGCACAATGATTGGAGAATTTGTGAAGTTTGAGTTCTCACTGCCGATGGCTGCCGTAAAGAAAAACAATTGCTGTTTTTGAAGCAAAAATGGCTTATCGTCTTCAAATGTCAGCAAAGTTTTGGCTTGATTGTCAATTTTATAGTGTTGATTGACTCTTGGGTATTGAAAATTTTTAACCTTTCTTTCAAAAGCTTCTTTAAAAATAGGATGGTCAAAATTTATTGCTGTTATTTTTTTTTCATTTGAAGAAAGCGAATTAAATTTTATGTTTTCAATATCCAAAAAGGAATTGTAGGAATTGATATCCCCATTCACTGCTGGAATAAAAAGCACGCTTCCACCAGCTTTCATTAATGATTTTAAGTTGTTTATAAGCGCATTTGGAAGTTGCTTAAGTTCTGAAATTACAACCAGATCTTGTTGTTGAAGCATTTTATAATCCACATATTGAAGGGTCGAATAATTGTATTTAAATTCTGCTTTTGTAAAAATTCTATTGAGATAGTCAGTTTTGTGATCGCCAATGGATAAGACGGATATTTTAGGCGCTTTCTCAATGTTAAAATAAAAGTTATTATCGAACGTCAAGCCGTTGTCTTCCAAAATAAATTTTCCAGTAAAGGATTCATTTTTAGGGACTGTAAAAGATGTTTTGAAACCTTTAGATTTCTCTAAAATTGATTTTCCAATCAGTTTTTTACCGTTGAATAGACTTAACTGAATGCTGTCTTGTTCTTCATTAGCTGTTTTTCCAATGACCTTGAGTTCATAGTTGTTTATTTGTGACGCAATTTGAACATCCTCAATAAAGCTATTACTGTTGCTAATGGGCCTTGTGGGTATTACGAATAATTGATAATTTGAATTTTCAATTAGATCCATTTGTTCTTGTTGTCCCTGAAAATCAGAAATCAAAATAAAATACTTTTGATCTGATTCGTTTTTTGTGAATAACAAAGCCCCTTTTGCGATAACAGCTTCCAGCCCCAACTGATTTTTTGAGTATTCAACTGCGGTTAACTCTCTTTTCAAATCTTTTAAGCTGCGGTTTAAATATGTTTTTGTATTTGTAAAAACTGTGACTTTTTCTAGGGGAATTTGCTCTGTCAACAGCGCCTGAATGGCTTGTTTTAACATCGGTCCTTTTGGGCCTGAAGCTTCCATGCTAAATGAATTATCTAAATAAATCACAAGTTCTGGCTGTTCATTTTTAGCATTCGTATTTGAAGTATATGGCTGAGCAAATGCCAGTACAATACAAGCCAGTGCTAGCATACGAAATAAAAGAATCAACCATTTTTTTAGCGTTGAACTTTGACGTGTTTGCACGCTTATTTTCTCTAAAAAAGCAAGGTTTGTAAATTTCTGAATCTTAAAACGACGCAATTGAAACAAATGCACCAAAATTGGAATCAGCAGCGCGAATAATGCATAAAGTAATTCTGGAAGTGCAAATTGCATGAAGAGAAATATTTGTCAAATATAAAGCAATTAATCTGTTAACAAAAGAAGAAATAATCTATCATGGCTTCTTTACCTTGTGCTTTAAAAATTCTTAGAATCTTATGCTGTGCATTTTCATTAGCCACAGAAATGATACTCTGGTAATTGGGGATTTCTAAGAGTTTTTCAAACGATTCTACTGCTTCATTATATATCTTTTTCCCAATTTTTTTTGGATTGTCACATATCCAAACAAAAGGAATTTTACTGGATTTCAGTAAACTCACAATTTTCTTCCCTTTTTTTCCTGCTCCCCAAATCACCAATGTTTTTAATGGGTCGTAAGAGAGTTTTAGAAAATAATGAATCTTAAGTTCTAAGAAACTATTCTCAGAATAATTTGGACTTGTTCTCGAAGCACGCAACGCATAATCTCTCCATGAGTGTAAAACATTGTTTGAATAAATGCATTTCAATCCATTTTCAAAAAAACGGAAGGCCAAGTCGTAGTCTTCGGGATAAACATTGGAGTTAAACCCATTGGCTTTTTCAAAATCTCTTCGGTAAACCATCCAGCAGGGCGATGGAATAACACATTCCTTGTAAATTTCATTAAAATTTGTGCCTTTTGAAATCAATGTATTCAACCAATTTTCGTAGCGTTTATATCCCTCTTTGATACCAGATTCAGAAAAGTAATGTACCAAACCAAGGGCAATGTATCCAGGTCCTTTTAAAGTCAAATCAGCAACCATACATTCAATTTTATTTTTAGCCATGATATCATCACTATCCATTCTAGTGATGAATGTTCCTGTAGATTGCGCATAGGCCGTTTGCAGGGCCTCAATGATTCCAACGCCTTTGTTTTTTAAAAGTATTATTCTGGCATCCTGTTGCGAATAAGCCTTTACAATTTCAAGACTTTTATCTGTTGAACTGTCATCTACAATTAGGACTTCCCAGTTTTTATATGATTGATTTATAATGGAATCCAAACAGGCTGGCAGGTATGTTGCCGTGTTTTTAAATGGTATTAGAATACTGGCTTTGGCGTCAGACATCAGTATTTAGCAGCTTTCCCATCTGCAGAAGATACTTTTATAAACGCTCTGATGTCTTCATTGGATTGGATTAGGTCTTCATTTCTCAAATACATCATATGGCCACTTCTGTAACCTTTAAAAGTAAAACGTGCTTTCATTTTACCGCTAGGGTCAATTTGTGAAAGGTTGTATTTGGCACTAAAGTAGGTAGTAGCGCCGTCATAATAGCCCGATTGATTCAAGACTTTTAAATACGGATTTTGGGCCATGGCTGCGCGTAAATTATCTCTTGTATTGTCATTTTCATTGTTCCATGGGCGCACCGATCCAAACATATTGTATTTTAAGTCCGTTTTGAATTTCAACTCTTTTTTGATGTAGTGATTGATCGCGGGTGTAAAAGAATGCAACCAAGATGAAAGCTCTGCATTGTAGTCCGGTCGAGAGCCTTCTTCTGTTTTGTCAATTCCCAAATAGCGAGAATCCAAGCGTCCAATGGTTTGTCCTGTTTTATCACGTAACAGTTCTTTCCAAAAAAAGGAAGTAGGTACATCCAAGTTGTACTGAAGAATTGATTTTTGACTCAAGCCTGAATAATACGCCATTTTTTGACTAACAGCCATTTTTTCATCAGAGCTAATAAAGCCTCCTTTTGCCAAAGCTGGCATGAGGGTATTGATTGTGTAATCTTCAACTTCTGGTAATATTTCTAGAAGATCTTTGGATTGAAGCGCTTCGGGTAGCATTTTATGATGCCATGCAGTAGCTGTGTAATAGGGGAGGTTTAGTGCCGAGGCAACAGGACCGCCCACACGCAAGGTTTTGTAATCTGCTGGAGAGACTAAAATAACACCATTTAAGTACATCCATTGGTTTTCTTGTAACGCCAATGAGAGGCCCATAACACGGGTTCCACCATAACTCTCACCAATGATATATTTTGGGGATTCCCAACGGTTTTTTCTTGAAATAAAGGTGTTGATCCAATCAGATAAATAGGCAATATCTTCATTAATACCAAAAAATTGACTGCGGTCTGGAAGTTCCCCATCTTTATTGGGAATCATCCGTGAATAGGCTGTATTTACAGGATTAACAAACACAATATCAGCGACATCTAATATGGAATTTGGATTACTTTTAAAACCATAGGGTTGAACGGGGTATCCTTCGTCATCCACCTTTAGAATTCTTGGACCTGTATAAGCCATGTGCATCCATACAGAGGCCGATCCTGGCCCACCATTGAAGGAAATAAGAATGGGACGATTATTGGGGTTTTTGACATCGTCTTTTCTGTAGTAAGTATAAAATAAACTGGCAATTGCAGTACCCTCTTTATCCCAAACAGGCTGCATACCTGTTTCTGCTGTATATCCCATTTCAATGCCTTTGATAGTTGTTTTGTGCTGGGTAGTAACACTGGTATCTATAACCACTTTAAGGTTTTGAGAGAAACCAAAATTAAAACAGAAAAGAAGGAAAATAAATAAAAAAATTCGCATGATTTGTATTTAATCCTCTAAAATACAACAATCATTTTAATAAATAAAAAGGAAAAACTAGAGTATCATTTTACAAGCCTAATATCATTATTTTAGTATCATTTGGCACTTCACTCTCGTCAACAAAAAATTGTTGAATTTCTATACTAGATACACCAAATCCAGCAAGTCGTGCCAATTCACTTACGCCTTTAATAAGTGGACTGATAACTTGATTTTTAAGGTTTATTCGTATCATTTGAACTACAATAAAGCTTACTTGATATAATTTGTTATACGCCATTTTTTAGCGTTTAATATAACATGTCAAAAATTAAGCAAGTAACTTTAAAAAATTACTTTTTGGTTAATATGAAACCGCTTTAAAACAATAATTATATTGATTATATTAGCTTTAGTATTATATAAAACACATGCTATTTTCACCAAGTAAACTCAACCTTTTTCTCATTTTAAATCTCCCATCCGCCTTTTTGTGTGGGGTTCGTGTTAAGCGTGTCGATGCTGAAAAATGCCATGTTGCTGTACGGCATAGATGGATTAATAAAAACCCATTTAAGTCCATGTTTTGGGCGGTCCAAGGTATGGCTGCAGAGTTGAGTACAGGAGCACTTATCATTCTTAAAATAAAAGCACTAAATCAAAACATTTCAATGTTAGTTTTGAGAAATCAAGCCCAATTTACCAAAAAGGCAAAAGGACTAATTACATTTAAATGCATCCAAGGATTAGAAATTGACATTGCATTACAAAAAGCAATTGATACAGGTCAGGGGCAAACCGTTTTATTGGAATCTGAGGGGCGAGACGCTAGTGGAGATTTAGTTTCAAAATTTTCTTTCGAATGGACAGTTAAAATAAAATCTTGAATGTTAATTTTCTAGCTTAAATAGCTTAAATAGCTTAAAACTGTTATTTTTTAAAATTAATTTTCAGCTGATAGACCATCTATATATGATTTAGAACTACCTTTCTAATTTTAAATTTTATCCAATGTCAAGAGCGATGTTTACCTATTCAAAAGCAATCCTAAAGAAAGTTAGTTTTGACTCTCAATTATTTAATATTGAAGTTCGTAAGGCTATGCAGTATTTATCCCCCAATGAAAAATAGGAACTTGAAGAACTCATCTTCACACTAATTAAAAATCATCCAGAGCTAAATTGTTGCTCGATACATTAGGTTTGAGGCTCATTCTTTGCTATGGGACTGATAATTTGGACATCTTGAAATTTTATAGCGCTCCTTGTAATTCCAGAAATTGTCCTGTGAATGGCCTCAATGATTTGAATTTTTAGTTCATTTTTATTATAAATCAAACTCACTTCTCTAGCCGGGGGTGGATTCGTAAAAAAGCGTAAGTTTTTCTGTTCCATTAATTTCAAATCCAATGTGTTTAAATAGGGTAGTAAGGTCATTCCCATCCCTTCATTGGAAAGTTTAACCAGCATCTCTATACTGCCGCTTTCCAATTGAAAGGTTTCATTCTGTTGTTCTTTCAAAGTTTTACACAAATTAAGTACACCCTCTCTAAAACAGTGACCATCTTCCAATAAAAGCATATCGTTGATGTCCAAGTCCGATATTTCAATTGCCGTTTTCTCTTTCAATCGATGATTAGGTGAAATGTAGCCAACAAAGGGTTCGTAAAAAAGAACGCGCTCCTTAATGGTATTCATTCTGAGGGGAGTGGCTGCAATAGCAGCATCCAGATGCCCCTCATGGATTCGGCTTATAAGTTCATTTGTGTTGAGTTCTTCAATTTTTAACTTCACCATAGGAAAATTCTTGATAAAATTTTTGAGAAACATAGGTAATAGTGTAGGCATGATAGTTGGAATCATACCTAATTTAAATTCACCCCCAATAAAGCCTTTTTCCTGATCTACAATGTCATTAATTCGTTCTGCTTCAGCTACAATATTCTTTGCCTGTGCAATAATTTTTGTTCCAACAGCGGTGAGTTCAATTGGTTTCTTTCTGCGGTCAAAAATCTGGACATTCAACTCATCCTCCAGTTTTTGAACTTGCATGCTAAGCGTGGGTTGTGTTACATGACAATAATGCGCTGCTTTTGTAAAATTTTGATGCTCGGCAACTGCTAATACATAGTGTAATTGTGTGATAGTCATAAAGTGAATTTATACAAAGTTATAAATTTTATTTATCATTTCCCTGTTTTCAATAGACTACACTTGGGGATTTACCGCTGATTATAAAAATATTACAATTAATCCTAATTAATGATATCAACCTTCTTAATGTATACATTTTTTTGGGGCCAATCGCCTCGATCTGTAGGAACAGCAGCAATCATATCAACGACTTCCATGCCAGCAATCACTTTTCCAAATACTGTATAGTCGCCATTTAGGTGGTGAGCGCCTCCACGCTGTTGTACTATAAAGAACTCAAAGGGAGAGGCCATTTTGTAAGGGTTGGCGACTGCACTACTGGGCATACTGACCATGCCACGATCGTGTTTATAACCTTCTTTGTGATCATTGGGTAATAAATAGCGTCCAATTTTCTTTCTCTTATTAAGTGTTTTTTGATCATCGCTATTTCCACCTTGAATTATAAAATTATCAATAACTCGGTAAAATTGTGTATTGTTAAAATAGTGCTTCTTTGTAAGGTAAATAAAATTGCATCGATGAAATTTTGTAGTTTCAAATAATTCAATGTCGATTGAACCAAAATCTGTGATGATGCGAACTTTATTTTCTTTATGTTTTTTATTGTAGGCTAGAAAGAACTCCATAACATTCTGGTCATTCAACAAAAACGCTGTGTCGGATTTTTTTTCTTTGTTTGGGATATTTGAAACTTTTTTAGCCGCATATGACTTTGGAGTTTCTTTTGTTTTTTTAGTTTTAGTATCTTGACAATTCAAGAGAAAAATAAACAACAAGACAAGACACCGCATATTTTATTGTTTTTATATCAAAGTCTAAATATATGAGATTTGACGCATTTTCTAAAATTATTTTTTCTATTAGTTCATATGATTTACCAGGAAAAGAAGCGCAATTGCAAATGGCGCCACCATTCAGAGATGTTTTGTTAAAACAAACATCGCATTTAATTGATAATGCCAAACTAGCTGCGGTTATAGCTTTGTTTTATCCTGGGAAAAACCATAACACCTATTTGGCTTTTATTCTCCGAAAGCCAAGTCCTGATGTTCACTCAGGTCAAATTGGATTTCCAGGCGGAAAACCCGAAGCTGAAGATCTTGATCTTCAACATACCGCATTGCGTGAAACAATGGAGGAAATTGGCGTGCAACCAGAAGCAATTCAAATTATAACGAGCCTTTCAGAAGTTTATATTCCTCCAAGTAATTACAATGCATTTCCTTTTATTGGTATAACCAATGAAACTCCCGATTTTAAACTTCAAATTTCTGAAGTAGAGTCTGTTATTGAAGTTTCCCTTAAATCTCTGATGAATCCTAAGCATCAAATAATAACTACGGTCAAAACTTCTTATGGATTGTCGGTTTCTGTCCCTGCGTTTAATTTTAATGGGCATATAGTTTGGGGCGCTACGGCCATGATTCTAACGGAAATTATATATTTATTGAATTTAATCTTAAAAAAATAGCTTAGGTTTGTATTTATATTCTCATTAATACATGGGCCTTTTTAAAAAAAATATTTTTGGGCAATATTTATTTATTAAAAAATGGATCATCCGTATTTTAGGGACCGTAAGCCACCAACGTTATCAAGGTTTTAATGAACTAAAAATTGAAGGCTCTGATATTTTACGTGAACTCTCACAAACCAATGTCCTGTTTATATCAAATCATCAGACCTATTTTGCGGATGTTGTCGCTATGTTTCATGTCTTTAATGCAGCATTGAGTGGTCGAAATGATACTCTTAAAAATCTGGGTTATTTGTGGAACCCAAAGCTGAATCTTTATTATGTTGCAGCAAAAGAAACCATGAAAGCGGGTCTATTACCAAAGATTTTTGCTTATGCAGGCTCGATAAGCATTGAACGAACTTGGCGCGCATCAGGAAGGGATGTTAACCGTCAAGTAAAAATGAGTGATATTTCAAATATTAAAAAAGCATTAGACGATGGATGGGTTATTACCTTTCCTCAGGGGACTACTACCCCTTTTAAACCTATTCGAAAGGGAACAGCACATATCATTAAACACTACCAGCCAATTGTAGTTCCTATTGTGATTGATGGTTTTAGAAGGGCTTTTGATAAGAAAGGTATACGAATTAAAAAGAAAAATATTTTACAATCAATGGAAATCAAATCACCGCTTGAAATTGATTATGAAAATGAGTCCATAGAACAAATTGTACAAAAAATTGAATATGCTATTGAGCAGCACCCTTCATTTTTAAAGGTCATTCCGCAAGAAGAATTAATGGAAAATGAACGATTGAATAAACAAAGAAATTGGTGAAAAATAGAAGTTTACTATAATTCAATTTTTTTCAATTCTTTGTAGTTATTTTTTAATTTCTTTAATAATATACCATATATCAAATAGTAAAACCCGAGAAGTATAGCTGTAAGGAAAGCCATCATTAAGAGTGTAATAACCAACATAATTCCGTAATAAATATAATAATCCCCAGAAGCTGTGAATTTTGATGTAAGCAAGGCAACATCGGGGTTGTTGTTGATTTCTATGAATAGTCCGATAACAATAGAAATATACAAGAATAGAAGATTAAAAATCACATAATGTTTCACTGTTTTTCTGGTTTTTAGAATCTGCTCCATCAACCCTTTAGAACTTGCTATTGTAGAGATCGATTTGTAATTTTTATAGAACATAATGAAAAAGTAAAAGAGGACCCCATATCCAATTATGATTAGCGGTATTGTCAAGTGGTCCATTTCATATTGGTCAAACCTTTTTTGGGCTTCATTATCTTTAATCACGAAACTTAGCAGTGTCCAAAATCCAAACTCAATTAAGCTAAACACAAAAATCCTTTTTACAATAGATGAAGATTTTTTGTGCAAAAGCTTGTAAATTTCCTCTTTACTTAGTTTGGGAAACTTTAAGTTCTCTTTCCAGTCCTGTTTTAAGCGTTTTAATACATCCATAATTAAGGATTTAACTGTTTTTTTAATTTACTTTTAATACGGTTCATTTTTACACGCGCATTTACTTCAGTGATGCCAATGGTGTCACTAATTTCTCTATAGGATTTATCTTCAAGATATAGAAAAATCACAGCCTTGTCTATATCATTCAGTGCTTTTATTGCATTGTAAATTGACTTGAGTTGTTGATCTTCAGTGTCATCGTAAGACTCACTTTGGGGTACTTTATAAGCGATTTCCTCAAAACTAAAACTCTGAATTCTTCGTTTGGATTTTCTGTAAAGTGTTATGGCTGTATTAATGCCAACTCTGTACATCCATGTACTAAACTTGGATTCGCCTCTAAACTTTGGATAGGCTTTCCAAAGCTGGATGGTTATTTCTTGAAATAAATCTTTGTGTTCTGCATCACTTTTGGTGTATAAACTACATATTTTGTGAATCAAATTCTGATATTTTTCTATTAGTAAAACAAATTCGTTTTGGTTGGCCAATTTCAAGAATTTTAAAATAAATTTTTAATAAGACGCTCTTTGTTTTAAACTGTTACAGTTTGTCATTAATTCACTCTTCTTCTATTCTGTTTTCATCAAAAGCAGAGGGCAGGAGTTTAGGAATAAATTTAATAAAAATGGGCAATAAAATAGCACCACCAGGAAGCATAAAAATAGCCAGACTTGGTATGGATTTAATAATGTCCATGATTTGTTCTTGCATTTGCTCTTGTTCCTTTTTACTTAGGTTCCTCAGCGTAGACTCAGTTAATAATTTTACCAAATCTTTACTTTCTTTTAACTCTTGGTATAAATGCTTACTGTTCCTTGTGATAAGTTTTTTCACAACTGTTGTGGAGTGATCGTATAGCCGTTTGGCAAGATTTTGTGTACTCAGTATACTTATGTCATTTTTATAACTCTTGTAAAATATATTTAAACTATCAATTGACTTTTTAATTACAGACTTACTAAGTTTAAATTTCTTTGAAAATTCACTAAAAAATTCTTGTTCACCACGTTCAATTTTAAAGTCATTCCATGTAGCCATGCATGCTAAGTCCAATAAGTAAAATCGCTCAGTCTCCGAAAACTGATTTAAATTTAATGAATCATAGCTGTTGTTTTTAGATTTTGATAAGCGCATTGATGCCTCTAATAATTTGATTAAGTTTTCGTCATAATTGTTTTTTTCACCTTTAGAGTTGAGGGCTTTAGAAACAACAGTTCTTATTGAATTTTCTAATTCCAAAATGTGTTTATCGGCATGATGAGGGTTTTGTAAAAAAGCACTAAAGGATAAAACATCCATAAAGATTAAGGCATTGGTGGTAAATATCCTAAAGTTTTTTGAAAAAATATTACTATCCGTTTGAACTCGCTTGTTTAGAATAGATTCCACATCATCCCCCAGAATCCCATTAATGAAGTTGGATTTGTGAAATCCAATGGTTTCGTAAAATGTTTTTAGTGTGGTTTCAAAATTGGTTTTATCTTTAGTATGACAGTTGTAAGTGGCTAAGAGTGCCCAAGCAAAATTAATTTTACAACATTCTTCTTGATTAAAATCTTTGCTTTTGAGATCTGTAATCAGCACTGAAATACTACTGCCATATATAAATCCAACTGATTTTAGCGCAGGGTAGAGTTTTGCTAGAGTTTTAGCATTCGCGTCATTTTTCTCTGCAAATTTTAATATTTTTTTCAACCAACCTCTTGCCGATGGGTTCATTTTTGAGAAATTTAAAAATTTTATGATTTTTTCAATCCTTCAACTCAAGTACAATCATCAAAACACTTTTAAGTTTTGTAAAAAAAAGTTTAATTTTTTTTATAAAGTTAAATAATTAATAACATTGTATAATCCATAAAATCAATTCTATTTTTTTTTGAGTTTTTTTAGATTTATATAGTAATCAGAATCTATTTCAATTTTCGATAGAGCTGTTGTTGTGGTTTGCCAGGATTCTGTAGGGTAAAGCCACAGACTTTTTTTTTTATTCATTAGTTCTACCGGCATGTCAAAACCACTCACTACATTGTTCCATCTGTAGTTTAGCTTTCCTCCATCAATTCTATATTCTAGTACAGGAATTCGGACATCTCTTAGGTACTGATTGAAAAAGAATTTCAAATTCCATCCAATTTCTTTTGATAGAAAGGATTCAATTTGTGTTGAGGAGACGGTCTGGTGGTAAAATTCAGTATTCATTTTTCGAAGTATTTGCCGCCATTTTTCATCATTTTTTGTCAACTGCCGCAGCATATGAATCATATTAGCACCTTTATAATACATATCTAAAGAGCCTTCGTTATTTACATCATAATCTCCAATCAAAGGGCGGTCATTTTGAATGCGTTTTCGCGTACCAATGACATAGGCCGAAGCAGCTTCTTTTCCGTAATAATAATCCAAGAATAGATTTTCAGCGTAGGCTGTAAAACCCTCGTGAATCCACATGTCAGCAATGTCTTTATTTGTAATATTATTTGCAAACCATTCGTGACCCGATTCATGTACAATGATAAAGTCAAATTTTAAACCCCAACCAGTTCCTGATAAATCACGGCCTAAATACCCGTTTTTAAATTGATTTCCATAAGTAACAGAGCTTTGATGTTCCATCCCTAAATAAGGGACTTCTACCAATTTATAACTGTCTTCATAGAATGGGTAGGGGCCCAACCAATATTCAAAAGCTTTCATCATTTTTGGGGCTTCTAAAAACTGTTTTTTTGCTTTTTCCAAGTGGGGTTTTAATACATAATAATTCATATCTAAATTCCCTTTTTCACCTTCATATATCTCAGAAAAATTGACATAATCTCCAATGTTTATGTTAACACCATAATTGTTTATCGGATTTGAAACAACCCAAGTATAGGTTGCCGTACTGTCATGTTTTGAAATATTAATTAAGCGTCCGTTTGATACGGCCATCAAATGTTTCGGCGCATTGATACGAATTTTCATACTGTCTACTTCGTCGTACATATGGTCTTTGTTAGGCCACCAAACACTAGCGCCAACTCCTTGGCAAGCGGTGGCAATAAAATCGTTTCCATTTTGATCTTTTGTCCATGTGAAACCACCATCCCATGGCGGACGAACAGCTGCTTTGGGGCGGCCCTCAAAATGTACCGTAATGCTGTCAACACTGGATTTTACTTGTGGAGATTCAAGGTGGATGTAATGCGCGTTGCCATCATGGTCAATTTTAAGGAATTTTCCCCTCTGGGTAGCTTTGGTCAATTGCATTGGAATTTGCAAATCAATTTGCATTCTTGTATTTGCTTCTAAAACTTCATAGTGAATGGTGTTTTTACCATGAATCGATTTAGTTTTTGGATTCACAGTTACTTCTAGCTTGTAATATTTTAAATCCCACCAACTTCTTTCTTTAGTAATAGATCCACGAATGGTGTCTTGTCGTGTATATTCCTGTGCCAGTACGTGCGATTGAACATAAAAAAAACAAATAAGAGTTAATATGTAGGTTTGTCTCACGGATGTACTATTTTAAAACGGATTTATTCTGTCTTTCAAAGATAGGTTTAATTTTTATTTTTGGATAAAAAAACACCCTCAACGATGTGAGAGCGTTTCAACTAACCAACTAAGCTGTGGATACTTTTTAAAAGCAATACGAATTCTCTTTATTGACCTTGTCCGCAATGCTGCTTCTAAGACCTGCAACATTAGGATAATGAGTGTATTTTGTAAAGCGTTTTAAGCCCATGAGCATCATGCGCTGCTCATCTCCTTCAACAAAGGATATAATCCCGCTTTTTGCACTTTTTGTTATGATGTCAACTGCGTTATAAAGATATAGTTGACTCATTTCAATATGATGTTTTTGAGATTCTTTTCCAAAACGGTGCATGTTTTTTTCTGTTCTTAAAATGGCTGATTCTGCCATATAGATTTCAATTAGAATATCCGCTGCGCTGATAAGAAGTTGCTGTTGTTCCTCAATTTTAGGACCAAATTTCTGAATGCCTGCACCTGCTACCATCAAAAAAACTTTTTTAAGATTCTTTAGAATGGCTTTTTCTTGAGATAGTGGTGCACTGTAGTCAGGTGTTTCAAAAGAAGGAATTCCCAAAAGCTCTTCTTGAACTTTCATGGCTGGTCCCAAGAGATCTACATGGCCTTTCATTGCTTTTTTAATCAGCATTCCAATGCTGATCATTCGGTTGATTTCGTTGGTCCCTTCATAAATTCTTGCGATTCTGGCATCTCTCCAAGCCGCTTCCATAGGGGTGTCTTTAGAAAAGCCCATGCCTCCAAAAATTTGAATACCTTCGTCTGCACAGTTCTGAACATCTTCTGAAACAGCAACTTTTAATATAGAACATTCAATAGCGTATTCCTCAACACCCTTCAGTTCTGCTTCCTGATGTGTATTTCCACTTTCAATACGCATGGCGATGCGGTCTTCAATATTTTTGGCCGCTCTGTAACTTGCCGATTCACAGACATAAGTGTTTGTAACCATTTCTGCCAATTTGTATTTAATAGCGCCAAATTCCGCAATAGGGGTTTTAAATTGTTTTCGTGCATTGGCATATACAATCGCATCCGTTGTGATTCTGCGCTGAGAATCAATACAAGCAGCCGCTAATTTAATGCGGCCTATATTGAGCGTATTCATCGCAATTTTAAATCCATTTTGACGCTCTGAAAGCATATCTTCAACAGGCACCCTGGTATCGTTAAAAAAGACTTGCCGTGTCGATGATGCGTTGATTCCAAGTTTGTTTTCTTCTTCTCCTAAAACAATGCCGTTGGCAGGGTCGTTTTCAACAATAAACCCGGTTATATTTTGATCGTCCTCAATGCGTGCAAAAACTATAAAGACATTGCAGAATCCTGCATTGGAAATCCACAATTTTTGGCCTGTTATATTGTAAAATTTACCGTCCTTACTAAGGGTGGCAGTGGTCTTACCTGAGTTGGCATCGCTGCCCGCTCCAGGTTCTGTAAGGCAATAAGCCCCAAACCATTCTCCAGAGGCCAGTTTTGGTACGTATTTTTGTTTTTGTGCTTCCGTACCATACAATGTGATGGGCATGGTTCCAATCCCGGTATGTGCGCCAAAGGCCGTACTAAAAGACCCTGTTCCGCTGGAGATATATTCACAAACAAGCATGGTAGAAACAAATCCCATGTTTAAGCCGCCATAGGCCTCAGAAATAGAAACCCCAAGAAAACCCATTTCTCCAGCTTTGCGCATCACTGCTTCAGTGAGAGCATAGTCTTTAGCCTCAAAACGGTCGCGTTTTGCAATGACCTCTCTTTCGTTAAACTCTTTAACAGCTTCTTTCATCATCCGTTGTTCTTCAGAGAAATCTTCAGGTGTAAAAACGCTGTCAAATTCACTTTCTTTGACTAAAAATTGTCCACCTCTTAATATTTCTTTGACTTCCATAGGTATAAAATTTGAGTGTTTTTTAATTTAAAAATTCGAAAATTCCACAAGCGCCTTGACCGGTTCCAACACACATGGATACAGCGCCGAATTTTGATGCCATTTCTCGCTTGCGCATTTCATCAAATAACTGAACTGATAATTTTGCACCTGTGCAGCCTAAGGGGTGACCAAGGGCAATCGCGCCTCCATTTACATTGATAAGTTCTGTATTTAAATCTAGTTCTCGAATCACGGCCAAGGATTGAGACGCAAAGGCTTCATTGAGTTCAATAAGTTCAAGCTCCGATTGCTGCAAGCCGGCCTGTTTAAGCGCCTTTGGAATGGCTTTAACGGGGCCGATACCCATAATTCTTGGTTCTACTCCCGCCACGGCATAGTTCACCAAACGGGCAATGGGCTCTAAATTGAGTTCTTTTACCATGCTTTCACTTACAACCATTACAAATGCGGCGCCATCACTCATTTGAGATGAATTTCCTGCAGTTACACTTCCTCCTTGTGCAAAGACTGCGCGGAGTTTTGCCAAGGCCTCTAAATTTGTACCTTTTCTCGGTCCTTCATCTTTATTGACTGTATAGTTTTTTGTGGCTTTTTTCCCAGACTCATTTATATAAGTTTGTTGTACTTCAATGGGTACTATTTGATCCTGAAATCGATCTTCAGCTTGTGCTTTCAGTGCTTTCATATGAGAATTATATGCAAATGCATCTTGATCTTCTCTAGAAATTTTAAACTCATTTGCTACGGCTTCGGCTGTATTGCCCATCCCCCAATAATAATCTTCATGACCTGCATTGATAGTGTCGTAGTTGAGTTCGGGCTTAAAACCTGTCATGGGAACAGCGCTCATGCTTTCAGCTCCACCCGCAATGATACAATTGGCCATGCCGGCTTGAATTTTTGCCACGGCCAATCCAATAGTTTCCAGTCCAGATGAACAAAAGCGGTTGACGGTGACACCGGGAACATCGACACTGTCAAGTCCAATGAGTGATATAAACCGGGCCATATTTAATCCTTGTGCCCCTTCTGGCATTGCATTTCCAACAATTACATCATCGATGCGGGATACTTCCAAATTGGGAAGTTCTTTCATCATATGTTGAATGGTTTCCGCCCCGAGTTCATCGGCTCTTTTAAATCGAAAGACCCCTTTTGGGGCTTTCCCAACGGCGGTTCTGTAGGCTTTAACTATATAGGCTTGCTTCATTTTTTAATTTCTAAGTGGTTTCCCCGTTTTTAACATGTGTTGGATGCGTTCTAATGTTTTGCGTTCCGTGCACAAACTTAAAAACGCTTCTCGTTCAATATCTAATAAATATTGCTCTGTGACCAGGCTGGGCTCCGATAAATCCCCACCAGCCATAACATAAGCAAGTTTATTCGCAATTTTTTGATCGTGTTCGCTTATGTAATTACTGGCTTGCATGGAATTGGTTCCAACAATGAACATCCCAAGTGCCTGTTTTCCTAAAACTTTGATATCTTTTCGCTTTACCGGTTGGCTGTAGCCTTGAGCTGCCATTAATTTTGCATGGGCTTTTGCTGTAGCAATTTGACGGTCTTTATTGATAATGACGCTGTCTTTTCCGTGTTTGAGAATTCCCAGGTCAAAAGCTTCGTATGCAGAGGTTGCTACTTTTGCCATTCCAATGGTCAAGAAATATTCTTGGAGAATATTAAGTTCAACATCATTTTTACGAAAGGAGTCTGAAGCCCGCATGGCCATTTCTTTAGAACCGCCTCCGCCGGGAATCAAGCCGACGCCAAATTCAACCAAACCGATATAAGTTTCTGCTGCGGCCACCACTTTATCTGCGTGTAGTGATAATTCACAACCGCCTCCTAAAGTCATACCATGTGGCGCTGCAATGGTAGGGATAGAGGAGTAGCGCATGCGCATCATAGTGTCCTGAAAATATTTAATAGCAGCATTGAGTTCATCGTATTCTTGTTCTACCGCCATCATAAAAATCATACCAATATTAGCGCCTACTGAAAAGTTAGCCCCTTGGTTTCCAATAACCAATCCGTCAAAATTTTGCTCTGCCAAATCCACCGCTTTGTTGAGTCCTGACAAAACATCTCCACCAATCGTATTCATTTTGGAGCGGAATTCACAATTGAGGATGCCATCTCCTAAATCTTCAATAACCACACCTGCATTTTTAAAGATTTCATTTGATTTACGAATGTTATCTAAAATAATAAAGGCATCTTGTCCTGGAATTTTAAGTTGTTTTTTTGTAGCAATATCGAACGCAAATGTGGCGCCATTTTCAATAGTGTAAAAGCTTTTATTTCCTGAAGCGACCATATCAAAAACCCATTGAGCAGCGTTTAATCCTTCCGCTTTAATGAGCGCCAATCCTTTTTCTACACCAACGGCATCCCAAATTTGGAAAGGACCGTGTTCCCAGCCAAAACCGGCTTTCATAGCATCGTCAATTTTAAAAAGTTCTTCTGAAATTTCAGGAATTCTATTCGAAACATACGCAAACATCGCTGCAAAATTTTTGCGGTAGAATTCTCCAGCCTTGTCTTCACCATCCACCAATACTTTAAAGCGATCGATGACATTGTCAATTGATTTTGTCAGTTCAAGCGTTGCAAACTTCGATTGTTTTCTATCTCTGTACTCCAGCGTGTTTAGGTCTAAAACACGAATTATTTTCCCTTCTTTTTTATAAAAGCCTTGTCCGGATTTACTGCCCAACCACTTATTTTCCATCATTTGAGTAATGAAGTCCGGCAACTTGAATAAATCGTGTGCTTCGTCTTTTGGGCAATTTTCATAAATACCATTGGCGACATGTACTAAGGTATCTAAACCTACTACATCTACGGTTCTAAAGGTGGCTGATTTTGGACGTCCAATCAAAGGACCTGTAAGTTTGTCAATTTCTTCTACAGTAAGGCCCAATGCTTTAACTTGGTGAAATAAACTTTGAATTCCAAAGATCCCGATGCGGTTTCCAATAAAAGCGGGTGTGTCTTTTGCAACCACAGAAGTTTTACCTAAAAATTGTTCGCCATAAGTATTTAAAAAGTCGAGCACTTCAAGGTCTGTTTTTGGACCCGGAATGATTTCAAAAAGTTTTAAATAGCGCGCTGGATTAAAGAAGTGGGTTCCGCAAAAATGCTTTTGAAAGTCTTCACTGCGTCCTTCACTCATAAATTTGATCGGAATCCCAGATGTGTTGGAGGTAATAAGGGTTCCTGGATTACGGTATTTTTCCAGGGCTTCAAAGACTTGTTTTTTGACATCCAAGCGTTCCACCACAACTTCCATGATCCATTCCACATCTTTTACTTTAGAAATATCATCCTCTAAATTCCCGGTATTGATACGTTGGGTAAATTTTGGACTGTAGATCGGATTTGGTTTAGACTTTAGGGCATTTTTTAAAGCCGTATTTACAATTCGGTTTCTCACGACTTTATCTTGAAGGCTTAATCCTTGTGCTTTTTCTTTGTCATTGAGTGTTTTGGGTACAATGTCTAATAAAAGAACTTCCACGCCGATGTTTGCAAAATGACAAGCGATCCCGCTTCCCATGATTCCAGACCCGATGATTGCAATCTTATTAATTCTTCTTTTTTTCATAGATTGTTAGAACTTTAAAATATTTTTTTTTCATGAATAAGTTGTAAAATTGTCTCTGAAACATCAAAAAAATGATTCAATTTCTCAGGGCCAATTTCTGTTTTTATTTTGTTATTGAACATAAAAACACGTTGTCTTGAGTCTTCTCTTTTTTCCAACCCCAGGGTCGTTAAATTGATAAGAACACCGCGTCCATCCTCTGGATTTGGGCTTCGCTTTATCAAACGCTTTGACTCAAGTGTTTTTAAGATTCTTGAAAGACTAGTTGATTCCATGCCCATTTTTGGACCTAAGGAAGTAGAGGGTGTCCCTTTTTTTGGATCTATGCTTAATAGTGTAAAAGCTGTGGCCATTGTTGCTTCAAATTTAGAGGCTTCTTCATTGTACATTTTTTGTACGGCAAGCCAGGTTGTTCGCAAGACGTAATCAATTGTTTTTTCTTTCATATTTAATTGGTTGTTCAAATATATGAAATTTTATTATGCGTGCATAGTAAATTATAAAAAAATTATGCATGCATAATATATAAGGAAATAAAATAGTATTAGATGAAGTAATAAGTTGGAAAAAGTTACTAATTGTAGATATTTTCTACCAAGGAACTATAGATTTCAAGAATGACACTGCGTTTCATTTTCATAGTAGGGGTTAGATGTCCAGCATCTATCGACCAAGGATCTGTGGTCAATTCAAATTTTTTAATTTGTTCCCATTTCCCAAATCGAAGGTTGCAATTATCAATTTCTTGTTGAATACGCTCTTGAACTTCTTTAGAAGCAATCATTGAGTGGTTTGTTTTATCGATATTGAAACCTTTTCTAGAGATCCATTCAGCGACAAATTCAAAGTTAAGTTGAATCAATGCAGCAGGCATTTTTTGATTTTCTCCAATGACCATAACTTGTTCTATAAAATTTGATTCTTTGAGCTCATTTTCAATAAGGGTTGGGATGATGTATTTACCTCCCGAAGTTTTGAACATTTCTTTTTTACGCCCCGTAATTTTTAAAAATCCGTCAGTATCAATCTCTCCTTTATCTCCTGTATGAAAGTAATCGCCAGTCATTACGGCTGCAGTGCGTTCAGGATCTTTGTAATAGCCCATCATGACATTTGGTCCCTTGACAAGCACTTCACCGTCTTCAGCAATTTTCAACTCTACGTTAGAAATGGGCTTTCCAACCGAACCAATTTTAAAAAATTTATTAGCCAACATTCCCACTGTCACAACTGGTGAGGTTTCTGTCAAGCCATAGCCTTCCATAACCATCATGCCAGAAGCACAGAATATTCTAGAAAGACGTGGATGTAAAGCAGCACTTCCAGAAACCATGGTTTGTAATTCTCCACCAAGCGCAGCTTTCCATTTACTAAAAATAAGTTTTCGAGCAATTTTAAGCTGAAATTCATACCACCATCCATTGACACCATATGGTTCGTAGCGCTCTCCAAGTGCAACGGCCCAAAAGAATAAATTTTTCTTAATTCCTTTAAGTTCTGATCCTTTGGCGGAAATCTTATTAAATACTTTTTCAAGTAGTCTGGGAACCACGCTCATGAAATTTGGTTTTATCTCTTGTGCATTGGCGCCTATAGTCTCTAAACTTTCGGCAAAATAGACCGTCACGCCAGCATGTTGGTAAATATAAATAAGCACCCGTTCAAAAATATGGCAAAGCGGCAAAAAGCTCAAGACACGTGATGAGCCTTCGATGAGAGGGAGTCTTGGTATACTAGCCAAAACGTTTTGTACAATATTGCTGTGAGATAGCATGACTCCTTTTGGTTTTCCAGTAGTTCCAGAAGTATATATAATGGTGGCTAGGTCGGTTTCTTTAACTTCTTTTTTACGGGCTTCCACCTCATTTTGAGTTGAGGTATCTTGACCCATTTCTAAAAGTACGCTGTAGTTTTTACAGTCTTTTAATTTATCAAAACTATAAACATCTTTTAGTTCTGTATTGGCCTTGACTTTTAAAACCTTATCTAGTACGTCTTGATCGGATACAAAGCAATAAGTGGCTTGGCTGTGGTTTAAAACATATTCGTAATCCTCTGATGAAATGGTTGGATATATGGGAATATTTTGCGCACCAATTTGTAAAACACCAATATCAACAATGCACCACTCTGTTCGGTTGGTTGAAGATATCACTGCAATTTTATCATTTTTCTTAACCCCTAATTTTAGTAGGGCACGGCTAATAGCATTGGCTTTATCAAGGTACTCTGTGGTAGAGGTTTTAACCCACTCACCATTTTTTTTACTGACCAAAGCGGCCTCTAGATTGTGTGTTTCTAATTGGTGGTAAGGAAAATCAAATAATCGTTTGATGTCCATCATTTTTGAAGGGTTAGTTAATCTGCAAAATAGGGATTTTTGAAAACTTAACAAATAAGATCCAAAAAATTATGATTCTTGTAAAGTAATGTTTAAAAATCTAAGATTTTTGTGTTGTATGAGTTAATCCAGTGAAAAGCATTTTGAAAAGCTTCTAACCATGGGGATGCCGCATCGTTTCTTTCTGAAGGATAATAAGCCCAATTCCAAGGGAAAATAGAGCGTTCGATATGGGGCATTGTTACTAAGTGTCTTCCTGTTAAATCACACATCATAGCGGTGTTATAATCCGAGCCATTAGGGTTATGAGGATAGTCATGGTATGCATATTTTCCTACAATATTATACTCTGATTCTTCATAGGGCAATACAAATTTTCCTTCTCCGTGTGAAATCCAAACCCCAAGGGTTGCGCCTTCTAGGGTTCCTAACATAACAGAATTATTTTTTTGTATCGTGACAGAAGTGAAAGCACTTTCGTGTTTTTGAGAGTTATTGTAGGTCATTTTACCATGCTTTTCGTGCTCCGGGTTGATGAGGTCTAGTTCCATCCAAAGTTGACATCCATTACAGATTCCAATAGAGAGCGTATCTTTTCGATTAAAGAATTTTTGCAGGGCTTTTTTTGCCTTTTCATTATATTTAAAAGCACCGGCCCAACCTTTTGCAGATCCTAAAACATCACTATTGCTAAAACCGCCCACAGCGCCTATAAATTGAATATCTTCTAAAGTTTCACGTCCCGAAATTAAATCGGTCATGTGTACATCTCTCACTTCAAATCCAGCCAAGTGCATGGCGTTGGCCATTTCTCGCTCCGAGTTACTACCTTTTTCTCTAATAATAGCGGCTTTTGGTTTTACTTTGTGGTCATTAACTTCAGGAATTTTCCCATTGAAACTCACAGGAAAGCGATAGTTTAGAGTTTGTTTTTTGTAGTTGTTATAACGGGTTTTAGCAAGTCCATTAGCGGTTTGTTTGGTATCTAATAGATAGGAAGTTTCGTACCAAAAATCTCTATAGGTTTCAATGTTTAAATTAAATTCAGCTTGATAATTTTTTAGCTTTAGCGTTCCAGTTTCTGAAATGCTTCCAATGCGCAGTGCATCAATTCCATTAGATTTGAAAATCGTCTCAACAGAAGTATCTTTGGCTTGAAAAACAATTCCAGAGTTTTCAGAAAATAAGACTTTGACTGTATCTGCCTCTCCAAGGGATGTTAAATCAATTTCAGCGCCTAAACCATTGTCTGAAAAACACAATTCTAACAAAGTTGTAATCAATCCTCCAGAAGCAATATCATGTCCAGCCACAATTTGTTTATTTTGAATCAAATGTTGCAGGGTGTTAAAAATACTTTTAACGTATTCAGCACTTTTTACTTTGGGCGTTTGCTGTCCAATACTGTTAAGTATTTGTGCAAATGAACTGCCTCCCAGTTTGAAGTCATCCTGAGAAATATTGATATAATATACAGGGCCTTGGTTGGTTTTAAATAATGGTTCAACAACTTTGGAAATTCCATTGCAATGGGCTGCCGCAGATATGACAACGGTACCAGGTGAAAGTACATCGCCTTCGGGATATTTTTGCTTCATTGAAAGAGAATCTTTCCCGGTTGGAATATTAATGCCTAATGCAATTGCAAATTCTGAAATACCTTTAACCGCTTCGTAGAGTCGGGCATCTTCACCAGGGTTTTTACAGGGCCACATCCAATTTGCTGATAAAGACACGCTTTTAAGACTATTTTCCAGCGGCGCCCATATGATATTGGTTAAAGCTTCAGTAATGGCATTTCTACTGCCAGCAATGGGGTCTATGAGTGCTGAAATGGGCGCATGTCCTATGCTGGTCGCAACGCCATGTTCACTTTTGTAATCCAAGGCCATGACCCCTACATTGTTAAGCGGGAGTTGTAAAGGGCCTACGCACTGTTGTTTGGCGACTTTACCACCAACACAGCGATCCACTTTATTGGTAAGCCAATCTTTGCAAGCAACAGCTTCTAATTTCAATAATTGCTCAAGATAAGATTCGAGCTGTATTTGGTCATATGAAATGGCCTTATAATTTTTTTCTAATTTTTGGTCTTTTAAAATGGTTTTTGGAGAACTCCCAAACATATCTTCTAGGTTGAGATCCATAGGCGTATTGCCATTTTTTTCAGATTGAAAAACAAAACGATGATCATTGGTAACGTTCCCAACATTGTAAATAGGGGAGCGCTCACGTACTGCAATTTTATGAAGTGTTTCAAGATGATTTTCAGCAATGACCAGGCCCATACGTTCTTGGGATTCATTTCCGACAAGTTCCTTGTCTGAAAGGGTGGGATCTCCAATAGGCAGAGCATCTAAATTTATATGCCCTCCAGTATCTTCTACAAGTTCAGATAAGCAATTGAGGTGCCCTCCAGCTCCGTGGTCGTGAATAGAAACAATAAAATTCTCCTCACTTTCTACCATTCCGCGAATCGCATTAGCAGCGCGTTTTTGCATCTCTGGATTGGAACGTTGAACAGCGTTGAGTTCAATGCCTGAGGAAAATTCGCCTGTATCTGCTGAAGAAACAGCCGCACCACCCATACCAATTCTATAGTTATCACCCCCTAAAATCACTATTTGATCGTCTTTTTTAGGAATGTCTTTAAGTGCTTGATCGGCTTTCCCATAACCAATTCCACCCGCCTGCATGATTACCTTGTCGAAGCCTAAACGCTCGGCGTCTTCACTATGTTCAAAAGTGAGTACAGAACCACAAATTAGCGGTTGCCCAAATTTATTTCCAAAATCGGAGGCACCATTGGAAGCCTTAATTAAAATATCCACGGGTGTTTGGTATAGCCATGGCCGCGCTTTAAATCCATTTTCCCATGGACGGTTATTCAATAAACGTGAATAAGGGGTCATATAAACAGCTGTTCCAGCAAGCGGTAGAGAGCCTTTGCCTCCAGCCAGACGGTCTCGAATTTCTCCCCCAGATCCCGTTGCAGCTCCGTTAAAAGGCTCTACAGTTGTCGGGAAGTTGTGAGTTTCAGCTTTAAGCGATATGACAGACTCAAAATCTTTTGTGGTGTATATATCTGGTACATCCGCTCTTTTTGGTGCAAATTGCTCTACTATGGGCCCTTTGATAAAAGCTACATTGTCATTGTAGGCCGAAACGATATTTTCAGGATTTTGCTTGGAAGTTTCTTTGATCATTTTGAAGAGGGAAGTGGGTTGTTTCTCACCATCAATTATAAAAGTCCCATTGAATATTTTATGCCGACAGTGTTCGGAATTTACCTGTGAGAATCCAAAAACTTCAGAGTCGGTGAGAGGACGTCCAATCTTATCACTTACTTTTTCTAGGTAGTTAATTTCTTCATGGCTTAAAGACAAGCCCTCTTGTATGTTATAGGTATCAATATCTTTAATTTCTAGTATGGGATCTGAAGTAATTTTAATGTCAAAAATACCCTGATTCAAAGCTTTAAATTTTTCAGAAATCATTCGATCAAATCCTTTGTTTAGCTCACTTATGGCTTTAAATTTTTCGATTCGTACAATTCCATTAATTCCCATGTTTTGAGTAATTTCCACGGCATTAGTACTCCATGGGGTCACCATGGCCGCTCGCGGTCCAATAAACGGTCCTTGAATGTCAATCGTGTCGATTTTTGGCTGGTCTGCAAAAAGCCAAGAAAGTTTTGCAATGGTGTCTTTAGTGAGTGCTTCCGGCCCCTGTACGGCAAATACGCTGATTTGAGCATCTCCAAAGAAGTGAATCATATCGTTTTAATTGTAGATTGTGAATCTCTACAAAATTAATTTTTTTACAACGAAATATGCGTCTTTTTAGAAGTGATTTTTAAGGATTATCCACAAGTTTTAAACAGTTAAATTTTAAAATATTAAAACCTTTTATTGTTTGATTATTTTTCGCGTCCAAGACTTTCTTATTGTGTGTAATTGAACAATATAAATTCCTGAATTTAGACTACTAATTGGAAGTGGGTTTGTTCCAGGATTCAGGCTGTAATTAAATACTTTTTTCCCTGTAAGATTATAAATTTCAAGATTTACTTTTTCTAAAACATCAATATAAAGTATGTTTCCTGTCAAAGGATTGGGGTATAACTTTATAGCATCATTTGCAATTTGAGATATATCAAGTGTTTGGGTGTGTGACCCTAAATCTTCACAGGTATTAATATCATCATAAATTGTCCATTCATTGATATTGAATATTGAGGAGCCCACGGCCACATCCGCATTTCGAACCAGTGTTATATTTTTTGCGTAGTCACTATCTTCCCCAAGCGTTCCTAGGATGTCAATAAGTACTCCATTTTTAAATAAGCCAATGACATCGTTCCCATTAAAGCCGTTAATAGTATTGTTTAAATCGTCTTCTACATCAGTGCAAACAGCAGCGCTACCATGCATAATGACATAAACATCTGTGTTCGCAATGCTTGCATTGTTCGGAAAACTGTAGCTGTTGGAATTCCATGTACTGCTGCCATTTGTGCTTAGCTTCAATTCATAATTTGACAAATTGATGGTGGAGCCTGAAAAATTAGCAATTTCTAAAGCCTTGTTAAAACTGCTACCTTCCATGTATTCTGAAAAAAAGAGATCTGCATTGCCACTGCTGCCACTCGTCGTGGTCTCACAAGCTTCATTGGATGGTAGGGAGCTGTTGTTGCTGCTATCTATTGCAACTACTGTATAGCAGTAATTGGTTTCTTGACTCAACCCAATGATTGTTGTCGAGGTTGTATTTACATTGGTGTAATAACTACCATCTTTATAAATATCATAGCCACTTAACCCCACATTATCTGTTGCGGCATTCCAATTCAAATCAGTACTGGTTGCAGTTGGATTTGAAGCCACTAAGTTAGATGGTGCTGTGGGTGCCTCAGTATCGTCTTCTGCGTTCCAAACAGCATTGACATACTCGGGGTGGTCCACAAAAGGGTTGCGATTACCCTGATGCTCATAGTAAATAGCATCATTGCGGTCTATTTCTTTCTGAGATACAGGGTCTAGGTTGTGCCATTCCAGTAATATATTTAAAAAAACCGTTTCAAAAACCTGATCATTACTTCCATTAAACATGGCATAACTACTCCAATTTGAAATTTGATTCTGGTAGCGTGTTGCAAAATAAAAATGAATGCGCGCAATGTCTCCTTTAAATTCATCTATGGGTTCAAACACAGTTCCAGAATAACCACTCGAGTAGCCACTGTTGAGGTTGTCTCCTAATTTAGACCCGTTTTGTGTTGGATTTGAAATGCCAGATTGCGAGGCCAGATTGTTGTTATCCACACGTCCCATCGGAAAGTTACCACGAAATCCGTTGACCCTTCCATCAGTTGGTAATAGTGAGTGAGCATCTCCTTGCATTGGAGCATTTTCATTAAAAACGGATTTTGGAATGATGTGTTCTTTGTTGTAGCAATCACCCTCAACAGAGTAGTTTCCACATTCATCGTTGAAAGGTGTAAAATTATAGGGATCTTGGCCATCAGGGTTTTCTGAGTAGATGTCTAATATGGTGTTATTATTTTCGTAATAATTATCTATGTCATAATTTCTAAAAAACCCATCAATAGCACTGTAGCCTTGGTCATTTTGTTGATTGATAATATTATATAGTTGGGTTTTTAAAACGTATCCATTACTAGTTGCATTGTTGTAATAACCATTTGGAATTTGTGAAAATCCAAGATTGGTGCAAAGGACCGAAAAAAGTATGTAATAATGTTTCATTGAATTGGTTTTTCAAGAAGCGCCATATAAAAACCATCATATCCACTCTTGTGTGCAAATATTTTTTTTTCTTTGATTAATTTGAATTGTCTCCCTTCTTCAGATGCTAAAAATTTAGCTATTTGTTCTTGGTTTTCAGACGGCAACACAGAACAAGTTGCATACACCATTTTCCCACCAGGCTTTAATATCTTAGAATAATCTTGTAATATGTTTTGTTGAGTTTTTTTTATTTTATCTAAAAATTCAGGTTTTAACTTCCATTTAGAATCTGGATTTCGACGTAAAACGCCCAAGCCAGAGCAGGGGGCGTCAATGAGCAAGCGATCCGCTTTTTCTTTAAGTTTTTTTATCGGTTTGGTAGAGTTAATCAACCTTAAATCAATGTTGTGTGCCCCATTTCGTTTGGCCCTCACTTTTAATTTTTTGAGTTTACTTTCGTAAATATCCATAGCAATGAGCGATCCTTTATTTTGCATCAATGCAGAAAGGTGTAGGGTCTTGCCACCAGCACCGGCACAAACATCCACCACTTTCATTCCTGGAGCTACCTCCAAAAAATCAGCCACCAATTGAGAGGAGGCATCTTGCACTTCGAACCAACCCATTTTAAAAGCTTCGGTTTTAAAGACGTTGGCACGTTCCACTAGTTTTAAAGCATTTGGGTAGCCTTTGATCTCTACGGTTTCAATATGCTCCGCACCTAGTTTAAGTTGAAGCTCTGTTTTAGTGGTTTTTAGTGTGTTTACCCTCAATATCACATCTGCTTGTTCGTTTTGTTTTGCCAGTTCTTTGGACCAAACGCTTTCCCCCAATTCTTTGATACCCAACGCATCTATCCAGTCTGGAATCGATTCCTTAATTTTTCGAATTTTACAGGCTTCATCAAAGCGGCCTTTAATTTTTCTAGTTGGTGTGTTTTCAAAATATTTCCAGTCAGGCAATTTAATACCCCTAAGGGTCGCCCATACTGCAAAAAGCCGCCAAGCATCATCTCTACTGAAAGGTTCTTTAACTTCGGCAATTTCCGCGTAAAGCCTTTTCCAACGAACAATGTCGTAGGTGGTTTCTGCCACAAAACCACGATCGCGGCTGCCCCAACGTTTATCGCGTTTTAAAAGGGCTTGAATAACTTTATCGGCATATTTATTATCGTTGAAAACTTCAAGGACACCATCAATGATTGCAAAGCATAAATTTCTGTGTAAACGCATCAATTTTTTCTTAGAATTACAAAGTTACACTTAATAAATGGTTTCTCGAAAAGCAAAGGATTTGTTTCTAAATTAAACTTAGATGTTTTTTTAGAAATCAGCTCTTTTATTAATCCAAAGACTGCATTAACACCAATTTGTGATACATGCCTTTTTTATCTAAAAGTTCTTGATGCTTGCCTTGTTCTACAATTTCCCCTTGTTTCATTACAATGATTTGGTCAGCATTTTGAATGGTAGACAATCGGTGTGCAATGACTATAGAGGTGCGATTTTTCATCATATTTTCAAGCGCTTCTTGAACCAAGCGCTCGCTTTCAGTATCCAATGCGGATGTCGCCTCGTCTAAAATCATAATGGGTGCGTTTTTAAGCACGGCCCTTGCAATACTTAAGCGCTGTTTTTGACCTCCTGAGAGACTGTTTCCAGCATCTCCAATGTTTGAATCAATTCCTCCTGGTAATTCTTTTACAAATTCCCAAGCATTGGCAACTTTAAGTGCCTCAATAATTTCATCATTTGTAGCATTTTCGTTTCCTATAAGTAAGTTGTTTTTGATACTATTATTAAATAAAATGGAATCTTGAGTCACCAGTCCAATTTGAGACCTCAAAGATTTTTTTGTAAACTTTTTTATATCGATACCATCAATTTCAATGCTACCTTCATTGACATCGTAAAAACGCGTCAAAAGATTGGCAATGGTAGATTTTCCACTCCCTGATTGCCCCACCAAAGCTACCGTCTGACCTTTTTTGACAGAGATGGAGAAATCATTTAAAACATTTTCTTTTTCGTATCTAAAAACAATATTTTTGAGGGCAATCGATTTGTTGAATTCTGATAAAAATTTTGCGTTTTCTTCATCCGACATGCTATCTTCACTCTCTAATACTTCAAATACACGGTCGGCAGCTGCAATGCCATTCTTCACTTTATAAGAGGCTTTACTGATGGCTTTTGCAGGCGTTAATATGCCGTATGCAAGTCCCATAAATCCAATAAATGTAGTGCCTTCAATTGCTTTTTCAATCAATACCAGTTTACCGCCATACCACAACAGTGCTGCAATGGTTACAATCCCTAGAAATTCGCTCAAAGGCCCTGCTAAGTTGTTTTTATTTCCAATCTTATTGATCAATCTTAAAATCCGGTCTGCAGAGTTTGAAAAACGCTGTTTAAAGCTTGCTTCTGCATTATAGCTTTTTACAATTTTTAGTCCTGATAATGTTTCTTCTACAGTAGAAATAAGCAATCCTGATTCCTCTTGTGCTTTGAGGGATTGTCGTTTTAAACGTTTTCCGATGTTGGAAATTAAAAATCCAGAAATAGGAATAAAAAGCAGTACAAAAAGTGAAAGTTGCCAACTTAAGGTAAACATGACAATAAGTGAAAAAACGATTGTTAATGGCTCTCTTACAATGAGTTCTAAAATGATAAAAAAAGAATTTTGCATTTCATTAATATCTCCTAATATTCGCGCCATGATATCTCCTTTTTTTCTTTTAGCGTAAAAGCTAACAGGGAGTTCTACAATATGTTTGTACATATGTTTTCTTAAATCTGTTAAAATCCCATTCTTTAAATACATGACATGTTGCATGGAAAGGTATCCAAAAAGATTTTTCAGAAAAAATGTTGCCACCACAACACCCACCACAATCAGCAATGCCATTTGACCATTGCCAGCATCTAATAGTGCGGTGATTTTAAAGTTTAAGCTGTCGTTAGCATAGTTCTTAAGGTCTCCAATGCCATTCCAGACGGGTGCTTTTGTGACTTTTTGAGTTTTGTCAAATAACACATTGAGCATGGGAATTAATGAAACAAAGGCAAGGGTCCCAAAAAGCGCGTACAGAAGGTTGAATAAAATATTTAAAACAACATGTTTTTTGTAGTTTTTTATAAAAGGCCATAATTGTAGAAGAATTTTTTTCATCTTATTCCAAATTCATTGCTTTTAAAATTTTATTAATTTTCACTTCTAGTTCTGATTCTGTTGACTCAAATTCTGAAGCATCTTTTAGCGCTTTATTAACACTGATATAATATTTAATTTTTGGCTCTGTTCCACTAGGCCTCAAAGCAATTCTACTGCCGTCATCTGTAGTAAAAATAAGAACATTTGCTTTTGGAATACTTATAGCTGAAGAAGTGTTTGTTGTGGCGTCATATGATATTGAAGATTGGTAATCTTCAATTTTTATAACGCTTGAACCATTAATTTCAAGTGGTGGAGATGTTCGGGCTTCATCCATTATTTTTTGAATTTCTTGGGCACCACTTTTTCCTTTTTTAGTGATTGAAATAAGCCGCTCCTTAAAAAAGCCATGCGTGGCGTATAAATCAATTAGTTGATCAAAAAAAGAACTGCCTTTAGCCTTGGCCAAGGTTGCAATTTCACAAGCGAGAAGGGTAGAAGTAACCGCATCTTTGTCACGTACAAAGTCTCCAACCATAAATCCAAAGCTTTCTTCACCACCGCCAATAAAATCCATATTTGGGTAGTCTTCTATCATCTTGGCAATCCATTTAAAGCCAGTAAGTCCAATTTTACAGTCCACATTGTAAGCGGCAGTTAACTTTGGAAGCATCGGGGTTGAGACAATGGTAGAGCCCACAAATTGATTGCCGTTAATTTTTCCATCTTTTTTCCATTGGTCCAATAAAAACTTTGTCATCAGCACCATGGTTTGATTACCATTTAAAAGCGTCAGTTCTCCAGATATATTTCGAACGGCTATACCCAGGCGATCACTATCAGGATCGGTTCCAATAACAATATCTGCATTGACTTTTTTAGCCAATTCTAAGGCCATTTTGAGGGCTTCTGGTTCTTCTGGATTGGGGGATTTAACCGTTGGGAAGTCCCCGTCAGGAAGCGCTTGCTCTTTAACAATGTGTACGTTTTTGTAACCTGCTCTTTTAAGGGTTTCGGGAACGGCTGTAATTGAAGTGCCGTGAAGCGATGTAAAAACAATACTTAATTCGTCTCTATTTTCTAATGAGTTTTGCTTGAGCACACCATTTTCAACGGCTGCTTCTATAAAAGCATCATCAACATTAGAACCAATCTTATGAATTAAAGCATCATTTGCTTCAAAATTTATGTCTTTATAGTCTAAGTTGTTTATAACTGTTATGATTGCTTTATCGTGTGGGGGCACCAGTTGTCCTCCATCCTTCCAATAGACTTTATAACCATTGTATTCTGGCGGATTGTGAGAAGCTGTCAAGACAATTCCACATTGACAATTCAAATGTTTGACGGCAAATGATAATTCCGGGGTGGCTCTAAGATCTTCAAATAAAAAAACTTCAATATCATTGGCTGAAAATACGTCTGCTACAATTTTCGCAAAAGATTTACTATTGTGCCTACAGTCATAGGCGATGGCTACTTTTAATTTTTCTT
>JBJKXC010000035.1:0-21621 GCA_045561735.1 Flavobacteriaceae bacterium
TCAAATCCACCGCCACTTGCAGTTATTTTTAATAGCGCCATGGCCACAGCAGCCCCCAAAAGTTCAAATACAATAGAAACCGTTGTGGAAGTGGGCAGGCCCAGGGTATTAAAAAAATCTAGCAGAAGAATATCTGTAATCATAACCGCCATAAAAATGATCATGATTTCGTCAAACATAAATTCGCCAGGATTGAAGATGCCCTTGCGCGCCACCTCCATCATGCCGCTAGAGAAGATTGCGCCAACGGCAACCCCGATACTTGCTACAATCATGATGGTTTTAAATGAAATCGCTTTGGAGCCAATGGCTGAATTCAAGAAATTTACAGCATCGTTACTTACCCCCACAATTAAATCAGCTATGGCCAATAGGGCCAAGGCAATTAACATATATAGATATATGTTTTCCATGGATCAAAATTTTGATGTTAACAAATATCATCTAATATTACCATTCTAATGTTAATTTAACGTTATCTATAGTGCTTGATAAAAGTGTTTTTTTGTTATTTAATCTGATAAAAACAAAATAAGTGCATTTATTTACCATAAGACATAAAGCTTTGATATTCAATAATTTATGATTTTAATGTTAAATTAATGTAAACAAATGTTTGATTTATTGTAAAAATAACCTAGATTTGTATTATAAATAACCCTAAAACCGCGTATTATGAAATATTATATTTTGACTTTTTTTATAGCCTTTACCTTTTTGTCTCAAGCACAAACGGAAAAAGAACGAACTTTAGAAGCTCAAGGGAATTTTATCTTAGCGACCTATTACTATGAAAACGGTGCGATACAGCAGCAGGGGTTTTTTAATAAAGATGGTGCTTTAGAAGGACTTTGGTCCAGTTATGACTTTGAAGGTGATAAACTATCTCAAGGTTACTACTCAAATGGTGCTAAAACAGGGCAATGGTTGTTTTGGGCAGATGGCTCACTTAAAGAAGTTGATTTTGTCAACTCCAAAATTGTCAACGTTAGTGAATGGCAACAGAAATCAGATATAGCATTCAATATGAAATAAAAAAAAGCGCCCAATAGGGCGCTTTTTTTAACTCATTAATTTTCTTAATTTTAAAAACTATAGCTGTACCCAACAGAGAACTCAGTGCCAGGACTGAACTGGGTAAATGTTTGATCAGCTGCTCTGTAAGAATTGTAAACACTTTTACGCTTGCTATCTAAAATATTAGAAACTTTCACATCAATTGTAGATTTTTTCTCGGTTCCAATTTTTTTGTTAAAAGTGAAATTTAGACTGCTAAAAGGCATTGTATATACATCAGGAACGATACCCGTCCCGACAACTTCAAGGGTTTTACCCTGAACATTAAAAAACAGGCCAGTTTGAAGACCGTTTTCAGAATCGTTATAGTTTAATCCAGCATTGATAAGATATGGAGATTGTCCTTGTAATTCACGGGTGTCATCTATAGACTCACCATCTCTTGCTGCATTAACCCTTCGATTGTACTCATCTTCAAACATTGTCAGGTCAGATTCAATATAGGAAGCATTGATGTTAAATTTTAAATTTTCTAAACTGTTTAATATAAATCCAAGAGATTTTCTGAATTCAAATTCAACCCCAAAAACAGACGCATTCCCCAAGTTTCTAGGTGTTAATTGATCTGGTGCGGATTCGTAAAATGTTAACTCTATAGGATCAGTAAAATCCTTATAAAATCCACTAAGTGCAAACATTTCGCTGTTTTCACCAAAAAATTCAGCCCGAACATCAAAATTATTAATATAGGACGGGTTCAAATCAATGTTTCCAATAAATAGGCGATTGGTAATAGGATCAAAAATTTGACTTTTTGAAGCTTCTTTAAAGGAAGGTCTTGCGGTTGTTCTCGAATATGAAAATCTCAAATTTGTATTGTCATTAAGTCCATAGATTAAGTTTGCTGAGGGGAATAAATCTAATTTATCAATGATTTTCTGATCAACAAAAATTTCAGTAGCAGCTTGGTTTTGCCCAGTATAAATTGCGGTAAATAGTTCAGTTCTTAGACCAACAACAGCCTTCAATTTTTCGGTGATACTAAATTCATTCGAAATATAAGTTGCACTGATATTTTGTGTAGCATCAAATGTATTTGCTGGCTCATATAAATCACCCCAAACCAAATGAGAGCCTTGATCGGATTGTGGCGTCCATATGTTTTCTGTAAGCAGTAATTTATCAGCATTTCCGTCGGCAACTATATTTTCCCCAGAAATCTCAAATTGGTAATCATCAATAGAAAAGTCACGCTGTTTGATGGTTTGATTTAATCCAAATTTAAGCTTTGCAGGGCGTTGTTTAAAAGTATATTTTTTAACAAGATCAACTTTTGCGACCATGCTAATTTCTTGTAAGTTTCTCCAAATTCTAATCGGCCTACTAGCAGCACTTGGGCTGATAAAGTAGTTTCCGTTTTGGCTTTGTTGAAGGGGTGTAATTCTGTGGTCTTTATCATAGACTCTTGATAAGGTTGGAGACACTTTCCAATTGAGTTTCCAGTCCCCTTCTTTAAAGGAATGTTTCCCTTCAAACAACAAATTTGTAATTGAACGCTCGGTATATAAAAGGGCGTCTTTTTTTATGGGCTCAAAACCACTACCCCCGGCAGCTTGTGCGATTTCTTGATTGTATAAACCTGCGGAGCTCTCACCATTTTGAATGTGCAGGAAAATTAACCTTATATTTTGCATTGTCTCTTTTGTAAACAATACCTGCAAGCGTACTTAACAAAACACTATTATTTCCAACGATTCCTTCAGATCTTCTGGTGCCTAAAAGTTCGTTTACAGAAGCATCATTTTGGTCTTTCATATAGGTCCCATCAATGCGATTGTCATAAAATTGGGTGTTATTTTTGTACGAAAGCGAAAATTGATACCCCAACTTATCCTCGCCTACATCATATTGATTTCCAGCAGTAAAACCAAAATCAAAATTGGCACCACTATTATTTTGTTTAGCCGTCAACTCTTTGTTAAATACATTCGTCATATTGGATAAAACAGTAGAATTATTAAAGGTACCAGGGATGGTTTGAAATCTATTTACAGGAAGATTTCTCATGCCGTCATCAAAACCTAAAAAATCAGTATTACTGCCGGTATAACTCAAGTACCCATCATTAAAATGCATATTAGGGTTGTAGCCCGCACCAGTAGAAATTGAATAAGTGGCTTTGGTAGGAAAGTCCTTAGTGACAATGTCAATTACCCCTCCAGTGAAATCTGCAGGATATTCTGCCGCTGCAGATTTTACCACTATAATATTGTCTAATATATTGGTTGGGAATATATCCATTTGAATGGTGTTTCTATCGGGGTCTAATCCAGGAATGTCCACCCCATTTAATATGGATTTTGTGTAGCGATCTCCTAATCCTCTCACGTAGACATATTTACCGCCTTGTATGGAAACGCCAGGAACATTCTTTACGGCGCTGGCAATATTACTCGCTCCACTACTTTTAATCCCTTGAGCAGATAAGCCATCAAGGAGTGTAATGGAGTTTTTTTGAAGCTCTAACACAGCAGATTCTGTATTTTTTCGAACAGTGGTTGTAATTACAACAGTTTCAAGAGAGTTGGTGTTGAGTGTGACATCAACTATAACATCACCGCCATTGTTCACTAACACATCAGAAATTTCAATGGTTTGGTAACCAATGTATGAAAAAACTAAAGTATAACTCCCTGGCTCAATATCAATTAAATATTTACCGTCAAAATCCGAGGTGGTTCCATTGGTAGTATTTTTAATGAGTACATTGGCAAAGGCCATGGGTTCATTAAATTCTCCATCCATGATGGTTCCGGCAATCTTGCCAGTTTGGGCATTAAGATTAAAAATTGTAAAGATAAAAAGGGCAATTATAGCGGCGGCTTTGGTCATATTTTTCATAAAAAATTTTAAATAATAAAAACAATCGTCCACAAATATATGTGAACGATTGTTTAAAAACTAATTCAATTTAGGTCTTGGCATTATTAATAACCAAGGCCTGCTTTAATATTTGAGTAAGTCCAGCTAAAAGCACTGGTATCTGCTCCATTTGAGCCCTGAGAATCAACTGCCGTTGCTTCTGAACCAAATCCTGTAACAGAAACGTTTTCTGCTTTATTAACAAAAACTGATGTTACGTCTGTCACACCGGATGGAAGAACAATGTCCCATGCTCCAAAAGCAAGTGCCTCAGAATTATAATTTGTTGCAACACCATCATTATCTAGTTCAACATCTTTTCCTGCTGGGAAGCCACTAGCAAAAACTCCAGTGGTTGTTCCCATTGCATTACTTCTGTAGTCGGCATATTCACCATTTTCTGTAATTGCATTTCCAAAAATTGAGGCATTTTGCAGTGTAAATGAACCAACTGCAGTTCCCTCAGGGCCATCGATTTCAAACGCATGGTCTGAGATATCTCCTAAATGGACTACAACGTTGTCTATAGTTCCGGAGTAGGCTTGGTCGATATCTATAGCATCATCGCCCTGAGCCCAAACCAATAAATTTGATGCATCCACAGTACCACCAAAGAATTCTATGCCGTCATCCACGTTGGCAACGACTTCTATATTATCAATTTCAGTTCCAGCACCTACACCTCCAAGCGTTAATCCATTAATCTCGTTTCCTTCTCCAATTAAAGCGCCTCCGTGACGAATGGATATATATTTAAATATTCCAGAATTATCATCCGAATCACTACCGCCATAAAGGCCCCAAGTATCCTCAGCAGGAATCCCTTCAATTTGAAGTGCAGCAACATCCCCGGAAAAAGAGCAGGGTGCATTACCTAACACAATCAATCCGCCCCAAAGGCCTCTATCATTTTGGTCTAAATTGGTACCATTTGATTCACCAATAGTGATATTGTCAGCAATTGAAGTCATCACAATTGGCTGATCAACAGTTCCAGCTGCTAATAGTGTACCGCCTCTAGCCACAACCAAAGCTGAGGCCAGGGATCCAGTACCGGAAGTCCCTTTGATGATTGTTCCAGGCTCAATAGTAAGTGTAATTCCAGCAGGGACAACTACTTTGTTATTCAATACGTAAATACAGTTACTTGTCCAGTTTTCATCAGCTTCAATTAATCCAGATTTGTTGATGGTACAAACTTCGTCATCACCACCACCAATTATTGGAGCTGAATTTGAGTCATCTGAGCAATTGATTAGCGTTGTTGTTAAAATAGCAAATACTAATAAAGATTTTAAATTTTTCATTTTATTTGTTGTTAATTTTTTTCCAAAATTACATTCAATTGCCACTATTATCGATTAATTAAATTTTACGTTTAGTTTAATAAAGTGTTATTTATACTTCAAAAGTTATGCAGTCTAGAAACATTTATTTAACATTGGAAATTAGTATCTTGCAACCATGACTGACATCATGCATTGGGAGCAATTATTATCTTTAAAAAGACAGGGGGATACCAACAAACGCTTGCGCAACGAACAAGACGAAACCCGCTTGGGGTTTGACGTGGATTACGACCGTATTATTTTCTCACCAGAGTTTAGAAGTCTTCAAGATAAGACCCAAGTCATTCCATTGTCTTCCACTGATTTTGTACACACCCGACTGACTCACAGTTTAGAAGTGAGCGTTGTAGCGCGTTCATTGGGACGGAAAGTAGGGGAAAAAGTCTTAGAAAAGCATCCCGCCCTTGCTGAGGTTCATGGCTATAAACCCAATGATTTTGGTTCCATCGTAGCGGCTGCCGCTTTAGCACATGACATCGGAAATCCACCTTTTGGCCATTCTGGAGAAAAGGCCATTGGGCATTTTTTTACAACTGGCCCAGGTAAAAGTTACAAATCAGAACTGAGCGCTAGAGCATACCAAGATCTTTGTGATTTTGAAGGCAACGCCAATGGTTTTAAAATCTTAACCCAAGATTTACAAGGCCGACCAGGGGGCTTGCGTCTCAGCTACGCCACCCTAGGAGCCTTTACAAAATATCCTAAAGCGTCCTTACCCAAAAAGCAGAGCGCCCATGTGGCCTATAAAAAATATGGCTTTTTCCAAAGCGAGGCGGCTATGTTTGAAGATGTCGCTAAGGAATTGGGCTTGTTAAAAAATAAAGGGAAATCAACAGGGCAATTTTCCAGACATCCTTTGGCTTATTTGGTAGAAGCGGCGGATGACATATGCTATACCATCATCGACTTTGAAGATGGCATTAATTTAGGTCTTATTGAAGAGGACTTTGCGCTAGAATACCTCATTAAACTGGTTAAGGGCAACATTCAAACGGAGAAATACAATGCGCTACCGAACAAAAAATCAAGAGTCAGCTATTTACGCGCTTTGGCCATAGGCACCTTAATTGACGAGGCCGTTGCGCTTTTTGTCCGCAACGAGGAAGCCTTGCTAAAGGGAAGTTTTGAATGTTCACTTTTAGACAAAAGCCCCTACAAAGCCCAAATGGATGATATTATCAAACTGAGCATTGATCGCATTTACAACTCTAAAGAGGTGATAGACAAAGAGATTTCAGGGTTTGAAGTCATCAACGAATTATTGTTGCGCTTTGCCACGGCGGTCAATAATTGTTATGATGATCAAGGTAGCCATTACGACGAACTTCTTCTTAAAATGTTGCCTTCAGAGTTTGATTTTACACAGCCGAGTCTGTACAATCGACTCATGGGAGTTTGTGCCGTAATCGCTTCTTATTCCGATAGCAAAGCGGTTTTAACTTACAAAAAATTGAAGGGCTTAAAGTTTTAAAAATGAATTTTCAATTAGATGATGCTTATTTTATGAAAAAGGCCTTAGTTGAGGCAGAATTGGCTTTTGACCAAGGCGAGGTTCCCGTAGGCGCTGTCATTGTTGTCAATCAGCAAATCATTGCAAGAGCACACAATTTAACGGAACTGTTAAATGATGTGACTGCCCATGCCGAAATGCAGGCCATCACATCAGCTTCAAATTATTTAGGTGGTAAATTTTTACACAATTGTACGCTATATGTGACTTTGGAGCCATGTCAAATGTGTGCAGGCGCGCTTTACTGGAGTCAGATTTCAAGAGTAGTCTATGGCGCAGAAGATAAAGAACGGGGTTGCAGGGCAATGGGCACAAAGTTACATCCTAAAACAAAACTGGAGGGAGGTGTACTGGCTAAAGACGCTTCCGATTTATTAAAACGGTTTTTTGTTGAGAAACGAAACTTAAATTAATCAGTCTTAGGCCTCATTATATTCCCGCATCTTATCTAAATTTTCCGCGGTGAGCATATAGTCCGCCATTTTTTTATCTTTCCATCGGTAATAAGAAAACAAGGGGAATACAATCAAAAAAAGGCCCAAAACACCGAATCCAATAAGCTTCTCGGACATGGCAATTTCCTCCGCCTTCATTATGGGATCTATGGTGTCTGAGTCAGGGATGGCAAAGCCAAGACCTATTGAAGTAAAGGCTGCGATACAAAGAAACCAAATTAAATATTTCATTGCGATGAGGGGTATTATTTTGTTTTTAAACCCAATTCGTCTAACTGCGCTTTATCAATGGGCGCGGGCGCGTCAATCATGACATCTCTACCAGAATTATTTTTAGGAAAGGCGATAAAATCTCGAATGGTTTCTTGTCCACCAAGAATCGCGACCAAGCGGTCCAGTCCAAAGGCAATCCCACCATGTGGCGGTGCCCCATATTCAAAAGCATTCATCAAAAAGCCAAACTGTGACTTTGCTTCTTCTTCAGTAAATCCAAGATTTTTAAACATCAAAGCTTGGGTGGTTTTGTCATGAATACGAATCGACCCCCCTCCAATTTCATTCCCATTCAACACCAAATCATAGGCATCGGCTTTGACCGCTGCAGGATCGGAATCTAATAAACTAATTTGTTCTGATTTAGGTGCAGTAAAAGGGTGGTGCATGGCGTGAAAGCATTGGGTGTCTTCGTCCCATTCCAAAAGCGGAAAATCGGTCACCCACAAAGGAGCAAATTCTTTCGGGTTTCTGAGGTTTAAACGCTCTGCAAGTTCCATACGCAAAGCACTTAATTGCGCACGAACTTCATTTGTCTTTCCAGAAAGCACACAAATCAAGTCCCCAGCTTTGGCATTTGTTCCTTTAGCCCATTTGGCCAAATCGTCTTGATCGTAAAATTTATCTACTGAAGATTTATAACTGCCGTCTTCATTGCAACGCACATAGACCATACCAAGGGCCCCAATTTGCGGACGTTTGACCCAATCAATCAGCTTATCAATATCTTTTCTAGAGTACTCATTTCCACCTGGAACTGCAATACCAACCACAAGCTCTGCTTTGTTAAAGACATTAAAATCCTTGTGCTGGGCGATGGCATTGAGCTCCCCGAACTTCATCCCAAAACGAATGTCGGGTTTGTCGTTTCCATAGGTTTTCATGGCTTCATCGTAAGAAATGCGTGGAAATGCATCCAACTCAACACCCTTTATGGTTTTTAGGAGGTGACGGGTCAACCCTTCAAAGGCATTAAGAATGTCTTCTTGCTCCACAAAGCCCATTTCACAGTCTATTTGGGTGAATTCAGGCTGGCGGTCAGCTCGTAAATCTTCATCTCTAAAACATTTTACAATTTGAAAATATTTATCTATACCGCCAACCATTAGCAATTGCTTAAAGGTTTGTGGCGATTGTGGAAGGGCATAAAATTGTCCCTCATTCATACGGCTAGGCACAACAAAGTCTCGCGCACCCTCCGGAGTTGATTTGATGAGGTAGGGGGTTTCAACTTCAATAAATTCGTTTGAGGATAAATAGTTTCTAACCTCTTGGACCACCTTGTGTCTGAAGATAAGTTTGTTTTTTACTGGGTTTCTACGCAGATCTAGATAGCGGTATTTCATGCGCAATTCTTCCCCTCCATCGGTCTCATCTTCTATGGTAAAAGGGGGCACTTTTGCGGTATTCAGCACTGTTAGGGCAGTTGCTAAAATTTCAATCTCACCAGTAGGCATATTTGGATTTTTAGAAGCGCGTTCAATGACTGTCCCAGTTACTTGAATTACAAACTCGCGCCCTAAATTCCTGGCCGCTTCCATCAAATTTTTATCAGTTCGATCGGCATCAAAGACCAACTGAGTAATGCCATAGCGGTCGCGTAAATCTACCCAAGCTACAAATCCTTTATCTCTGGATTTGTGGACCCAGCCACAAAGCGTTACAGTTTGATTGATGTGTGAAGCGTTTAGTTCGCCACAGTGATGCGTTCGGTACATGTTATTCTATTTGTTGTACAAATTTAAGATTATTAAACTAAAATAACAGCATCTAGGCCGCAACATTCATACGTCTTGTCTTAATTTTATTGATGAGGTAATATAAAATAGGGACCACTACCAAGGTCAAAAATGTGGCAAATGTAAGGCCGTAAATAATGGCCCATCCCATTGGCCCCCAAAAGGCGACGTTTTCACCACCGATGTAAAAGTTTGGATTCAGTTCTGTAACCAAGGTTTTGAAGTTGATATTAATGCCCAAGGCCAAGGGGAGTAAACCTAAGATGGTCGTTATAGCAGTTAATAACACTGGCCTTAAGCGCGTTTTACCGCCTTCAACGACACATTCTAAGAGTTGTGGGCTTGTGAGTTTTTCCGAGGCGTCTAAATTGAGGGCTCTGCGCTTTCTTTTGATAGTTAGATTGATGTAGTCAATCAATACAATAGCATTATTAACAACAATACCAGCCAGCGAAATGATGCCTATCATTGTCATGAGAATGACAAAATCCATTCGGAAAATAAGCAATCCAAAAAGGACACCAATTAAACTTAAAACAACGGATATTGAAATGATGATTGGGGTGCTCGCTGAATTGAATTGGGCAACCAATATTAAAAAGATCAATAGTACAGCAATCAAAAGAGCCTTACTCAGAAAGGCCATTTCTTCTGCTTGTTTTTCTTGTTCGCCTGTAAAGCTGATTTCAAGGCCTTTTGGGATTTCAAAATCTTCAATGAAGGCTCTAATTTTCGCATTGACATCGGTTGCATTATAACCGCTCAGTACGTTTGAGTAGACTGTAACTACGCGGTCCATATCAATGCGCTTGACCGCATTAAAACTGCTGTTATTTTCGGTGGTTGCCACCGCTGAAATAGGCACTTGTTTGATACGTCCACTGCTTTGATTTCTAAAGGTGATTTTCTGATTCATCAATGCATTTCTATCGTACCGAAATACATTTTTGAGCCTGATATTGATGGGGTAGTCGTCTTTTAGGTCTTTATAGGTTGACACTTCTTTGCCATAAAGCGCAGTCCTTAGACTACTCCCAATTTGTGCTGTGGAAATACCCAGTCGCCGGGCTTTTTGTCGGTCCACATTTACCAATAGTTCTGGTTTTCCTTGATCAATATCCAGTTTTAATTCTTCGATACCAGGAATGTTCGCCATGTCAATAAATAGTTTAAGGTTGTTGGCTGTTTCTAGTATCAATCCATAATCATCCCCTTTAATTTCAAGGTTGATGGGAGATCCGGTTGGGGGGCCATCTCCTGGTTTGTCAACGACAATACGAACGCCTGGATACCCCTGAATCGCTTCGCGAATTTCTCTGAGAACCTGCTCAGAGCTGACGCCTTTTCGGTCTTGAAACTTTACAAAATCAACTGTAATTCTTGCTTTGTTAGGGGTGTTCCCACCCGTTTGCCCTTGGCTTGGATCGGCCGTTCCTTCTCCAACTTGCCCAATAACGGAGGTTACAAGAAAGTTCTCACCGTCAACTTCGTATTGCTTTAGATGGTTCTCAATGTCGGACTCAATTCTTTTGGACAACAAGTTTGTTTCTTCAATGTCTGTTCCAATGGGGTATTCTAAGAACACAAAGACTTGCTTTGCTTCGGTATCAGGGAAGAAGAGTATTTTTGGTGGAAATAGATACATTAAACCAGCAGCTAAGAAAAGTAAGGAGAATGTACCTGCTAGAATTCCATAAGGATTTTTACCACTTAAAGCATAGTTCAGAAATTTTTGATATGATTTTTCTAGAGCCTTTATAATGGTTGGTCTGTTTTCTTTTTCGGGATCAACTTTCATAAAAAGTGAAATTAACATAGGGTTGATCACTAATGCTACAAAAAGGGAGGAACTCAGTACAATGATCAATGTAATAGGCAGCCATTGCATAAATTCCCCAACAATACCATCCCACAACACAAGTGGTAAAAAAGCAGCAAGCGTGGTGGCAGTAGAAGCGATGATAGGCATGGCAACCTCACCAACACCTTTTTTGGCGGCTTCAGTTCTTGAAAGCCCTTTGCCCATTAAGCGGTAGACATTTTCTACAACAACAATTCCATTGTCTACAAGCATACCTAAAGCGATAACCAATGAAAACAGAACCATGGTATTGAGAGTGACCTCTAGAAAGCTTAAAGTTATAAAGGACAACAACATTGAAAGTGGAATCGCAATTCCTACAAAAAGGGCATTTCTAAACCCTAAAAAGAAATACAGTACAGCTACCACTAAGATAATTCCTAAAACAATGCTATTTTCCAAGTCTGACACCATAGTTTTGGTGTCGTTGGATTGGTCGTTCGTTTTGGAAACAACAAGATTCGATGGAAAAACATTGGCTTTTGCAATTTTTATAATTTCATCAATTTTAGAAGATGCCACCAATAAATTTTGCCCACTGCGTTTTTTGACATCCAACATCACTACAGGTTGTAAATATTCTCTGGCATAGCTCTCTTTTTCCTGTTCTTTAAAGGTCACATCTGCAATATCTCTCAAGTAAACAATATTCCTTTTTTCCCGTTTTACAACAATGTCTTTTACCTTTAACGGGTCCACAAACTCACCGACCACGCGAACGTTCCTGCGGGTACCATCTTCGAGGATGTCCCCACTTGAAATACTCTGGTTTTCAAAGGCAATGGCGTTTTCTACATCTGTAAAACTAATTTTCGAGGCTTGCATTTTATACAAGTCTATAGCTACTTCCAATTCTTTTTCTTGAACGCCACGAATATCTACACCAGAGATTTCTGTAAGCGATTCAATTTCATCCTCCAGATATTCGGCATAGTCTTTCAATTGATCCATTGAAAAATCTCCCGAAAGATTGATGTTCATAATGGGCTTGAGTTCACTAAAGTTAACTTCTGTTACGCTAGGCTCGCTTGGCAAATCTTTTGGAAAATCTTTATCAGCCATTGCAATATCCACCCGATCTTTTACTTTGAGAAGTGCCTCTGAAGGTGTTATGTCAAAATTAAATTCTACCTTAATGCTTGAATAACCTTGGATGGAATTGGATGTGATTTTATCAATCCCTGTAATGGCATTGATTTCTTTTTCCAGGCGTTTGGTAATTAGTTTTTCAACATCTAGGGCTGAATTTCCAGGGTATGACGTCGCTACATAAATCTGTGGAACAATAATTTCTGGAAAGTTTTCTCTGGGCATACTAATATAGGACAACAACCCTCCTAACACTACAATGAACGTAATGACTGCCACGGTCGATTTGTTTGAAATGGCCCAAGACGAAAGTTTGAATTCTTTAAATTTTTTAGTCCCCATGGTTTAATTATTCTGCTATAATTACAGTTTCATTGGCTTTGATCAATCGCGCCCCTTTGTCAACAATAAGCACGTCTTCCAATAGGCCTTCTGCTATAAATGACTCATTGGCATAGGTCATTTTTTGCACTATGTAGGTTTTTTCTACAACATAGGTGTATTTTTCTTTTTTTAGGGTATATACAAAGGAATCTCCCATGCGGTCCTTTTGAATCAATTTGGTCGGGATGACGATACCGTTTTGCTTAAAGTCATTGATTTTTAGATCCGCCAATAAATTTGCTTTTAATTCACTATTTGGATTATTGACCTTGATGCGAATTTTAAAACTGCGATTGTTAGGATTGATATAATTTCCAACTTGGCTAACTTTGGTGCTTATGTTTTTACCAATGGTTGGGAAAAACAACTCAACCTCAGTTCCTTTTTGGATGTGTTTAAGATAGGTTTCAGTGACCTCGCTTTCTACATGGACTTGTTTTAGATTTACCAAGCGAATCGCAGGCGTTATTGGGGTGGCAAGGCCACCAATTTTAGAGAACACCTCATCTACAGTCCCTGAAAAAGGAGCTGAAATTTTAAGTTTTTTCGCTTGGGCCTTTAAACTTTCAATGCTATTTTCGAGCCCTTCTTTTTTAGCTTTTGATTGTAAAAATTGAATTTCACTGCCAATGTTCTGATCCCACAAACGCTTTTGACGCTCATATGTAGTGCTGGCCAATTCCAATTGCGTTTGCAATTCTGCCATATTGGTTTTTAGAATTGAATTGTCAATTTGAATCAAGGTTTGGCCCTTGTAAACGCTTTGTCCTTCTTCGACAAATATGTTTGTAATGCTGCCACTGCTTTCTGGGTATAATTCGACACTCTGCTCTGCTTCGACTGTGCCTTGAACTTCAATAAAATGTTGAAACAGTTTCCTTTGGGCTTTTATGGTATTAACGGCAGTTAAACGCTTGTTTGTATCTAATTTTGAGATGTTTAGTTCCACCGAATTAAGCACTTGACTCAAGCTGTCAATCTGTTCAATTAACACTTCTTTTTTGCTGTTAAGCTCTAAAAGGTTTTCGGACTGCTTCGCTGTTTTTCCGCAAGAACTTACCAATACTAGAGTGGCATATACGTATATTTTTTTCATCCGGAGTTTCATTTAATTTATTGGATTAGGGTTTAACAATACGTCCAAGGCAATGTGCTTGTTTAGCACAGAAAGCATTGCTTCCATATATTGCTTTTGGGCGGTGTATAGCTGCGTTTGTGCTTGACTGAGTTCAAAACTAGAAGCCAAGCCTTCAAAAAACTTTATTTGGTTTTTTTCTTCGATACGTTTGGCTAGATTTTGGGCCTGTTTTTTGGTTTCTAAGTCTTGTTGTGCAAAGGCCAATTCATTTTGCGCCCGTTTGATTTTAATTTTCAATTCTTGCTGTGTATTGAAAAGCGCTCGTTCCGACTTTTCAAGCGCTATTTTAGCTTTTTGTGTCGCTGCCGATCTTCCCAAGGAACTGAACATGGGGATCGACATATTGACTCCAAACAATGAGGCACCAAACCATTTCTGGGACCGATCTAAAAAATTAAAGCGGTTATTGTTGCCTGCGTAGCCACCATTGATGAATGCATTTATTGTAGGCAAGGCCTTGCTTTTTTCAAGTTTGAATAGCAATTCATTGGAACGCATATTATTGACAGCAATTTTAAAATCAATGTTGTTCTCCAAACTACTATTTGAAGTTTCGGTAGGAGATAATAAAACTTTCACTACCAAATCTTCCATTCGATCTGTCAAATTAACTGAGGTGTCAATGTCAAGCCCAAGGTTTAAATTGAACATTTCATAGGCCAAGTTTTTAAGAATAGCATTGTAATTTCGAGCACTCACCAGACCAGAGAGGGTTAGTTGAAGCTGCTCAATGTTTTCCGCTTCGGTCAAACCATTTTCATAGACCTTTTGAAGCTCTGTAATGCTCTTTTCAAGGACTGCAATGTTTGCATCTAAAATTGAAATATTTTCCTCCGCCAAAAGGACACTTCCATAGGCATTGGTTACTACTTTTCTTAGTTCGCTAAGCGTCTTTTCTTTGGCGTTTTTTGAAATCTCTAAATAGACTTTAGAAGCCTGAAGCGCGACAAGGTAAGAGCCATCAAACAATTTTTGTTTTAAGGTAACGGTTCCATCTACCGTTTGCTGGGTTCCAAAAGCCACTTCAATAAAATCGCCTGGCATACCGCCAAAAAATTCAGCAGGGATAAGAGAAATTTGTTGCTCAATCCAATTATTATAGGAAATGTCTGCACTTATTTGGGGGAGTCCTGTGGCTGTGGTTTCCCATTTTTGAAGTTCCGCCATACGGATATCACTTTGACTGTCCAATGCCAGTTTATTATTTGAGTGCGCGTAGTCAATGGCCTCTTCTAATGAAAAAACCAGGGTTTCATTTTGTGAAAAAACAGAAAAAGAAAAAAATAAAAGGGCAAAAACTTTATGCATTTTAGGGCTTATTTTTTTGGATGTGCTTGTTTAAAATCTTAAAGCCTTTGTCAGTGACAATGGCGCGAAGGTGGTATTCTAGATAACTATTCATCAAGTAATTTTTGTTAAATTGATCTTCTTTAAAAACCGTTGTATCCCTAATTCCCGACATGCCTATGAAATAAATTCTTGAAATAAATGCCACATCAATATCGGCTCTAAAAAGCTTTAGTTCAATTCCTTTTTTTAAACTGTTTTCAACTGAAGAATGCATTTTTTCAAACTTTTTGACTTCAAGCTGTTCAAAAATAGCTGGGTAGTATTTTTTTAGTTGAAATTGAGCAGAACCGCGCTCATTTCTTAAATAATGCATGATGAACATGTTTATATCATACATCTTTTCAATAGGATTGACCGAATTTTCATTTATCTGCTCAATATTTTTATGAATGTATTCGAGAATAGAAAAAGTCACCGAACGTACCAATTCTACCTTATTAGAAAAATGAGCGTAAATAGTTTTTTTGGATATACCCATTGCATTGGCTATTTCATCCATTGTCACATTTTTAAAGCCGAGACTTAAAAACAATTCTTCCGATTTTGATATAATTTTTGCTTTCATAAAAAGGACTACAAATATAATACAGGAAACTTAAAAAACAATAAAAGTTTCCAAAGTTTTACATTTTTTTAACATTTGTTGAACCTTAGACGGTTTATAAATGTAAATCTGTTATTTTTGTTTAAATGAAAGCCATACAACATTACCAGTCTCAATTTATTGCTCATTTAGAGGCTTACAATAAAGAGCGGGCTCCTTTAAGCTTATACGAGCCTATTCAATACATTCTTGGATTGGGAGGTAAGCGTTTACGTCCCATATTAACCTTGATGACCACAGACTGTTTTGATGGTGAGGTTTCCAATGCTTTAGATGCTAGTTTGGCGATCGAGGTCTTTCATAATTTTTCTTTGATTCACGATGATATAATGGATAAGGCGCCACTTCGTAGAGGTCAAAAAACTGTGCACGAAAAATGGAATTTAAATGTTGGTATATTATCTGGGGATGCAATGCTCATAATGGCCTACAAATTATTTGAAGGCTACAATGCAAAACAGTTTCAAGAATTAACAGGATTATTCAGTAGAACCGCCTTGCAGGTTTGTGAAGGACAGCAATTCGATATTGATTTTGAAACTCGAACCGATGTGAGCATACAAGAATACCTAAAAATGATTGAATACAAGACCGCTGTTTTGGTAGCGGCGGCTATGCAAATGGGGGCGATTGTTGCAGATGCCTCCAAGGAAAATCAGCAAAAATGTTATGATTTTGGAAGAAATCTTGGAATTGCGTTTCAATTACAAGATGATTTCCTTGATGCCTTTGGAGACTCAAAAACTTTTGGCAAACAAGTTGGCGGGGATATCATTGAAAACAAAAAAACCTATTTATATCTCAAGGCCATGGCGCTTGGATCAGAAGTGGATAAGCGTAAGTTAAAAACCTTGTATGGTAAAAATTCAGTTCATTCAGATGAAAAAATAGCAACTGTACTTCAAATTTTTGAGCAAACTGGTGCTACTGAAGCTACAAATCAATCAATACAAGATTACACCAAAGCCGCTTTTGAGGTTCTTAATTCACTAGAAATAGACCCAATAAAAAAAGAACCCCTTCGTGATTTTGGGATACAATTGATGACACGAACGTCTTAAAAATCCTTGTATTCTTTCTTATATTAAACCTTAAAAACACTGTGTGATTTTCACAAAATTTGTATTTTTGATTTAAGAATTTTAAGCGCGTTTTTTACAGGACGTATAGACCTATATGGATAAGTATTCTTTTTTAAATGCTGCACATACTGTTTATTTCTCTGAGTTGTATGAACAATACCAGAAAGACCCCGACAGTGTGGAACCCAGCTGGAGGGCTTTTTTTCAAGGTTACGATTTTGGAAGTGAAACCTATGGCCTAAACGGTGAAGTCGTAGAAGGCGTTAGCACTCAGGTTCCAGAGCATGTTCAAAAGGAATTCCAAGTAGTCAAGTTAATTGATGGCTATCGTACTAGAGGCCATTTATTTACCAAAACTAACCCAGTACGGGAACGCAGAAAATATGCACCAACCTTAGAAATTGAAAACTTTGGATTGCAGTCCAGTGATCTTGATACAGTTTTCAATGCGGGAGAAATTTTAGGAATTGGCCCTAAGACCCTTAGAGAGATTCGGCAACACTTGGAAGCTATTTACTGCGATTCCATAGGAATAGAGTATATGTACATCCGCCAACCCGACGAAATTCAATGGATTCAAAACCGATTGAATCAGAACGACAATCATGGCAATTTTTCTGTTGAAGAAAAAAAACACATTCTAAAAAAACTAAATGAAGCCGTGTCTTTTGAAAACTTTTTACACACCAAATATGTCGGTCAAAAACGTTTTTCACTTGAAGGCAATGAGTCGCTCATTCCCGCCCTAGACGCTTTGATTGAACAAGCTGCCTCTTACGGGGTAAAAGAATTTGTAATGGGCATGGCGCATCGTGGTCGCTTGAGCACACTGACCAATATTTTTGGTAAATCTGCAAAGGACATATTTAGTGAATTTGATGGCAAAGATTATGAAGAGGAAGTTTTCGATGGCGACGTAAAATACCATTTAGGATGGACCAGTGATCGTCTAACAGACAATGGCAATCGGATTAACTTGAGTATTGCTCCCAATCCCTCACACTTGGAAACTGTTGGTGCTGTTGTTCAAGGGATTACCCGTGCGAAACAAGATCAATATTACAGCGATGATTTTAGTAAAGTATTGCCAATTGTTGTGCATGGAGATGCCGCTATTGCAGGCCAGGGTCTCATTTATGAGGTAGTACAAATGGCTAAATTAGACGGTTACAAAACCAATGGGACCATACACATTGTTGTCAACAATCAAATTGGGTTTACTACCAACTATCTAGATGGACGTTCCAGCACCTATTGTACGGATGTTGGAAAGGTGACACTTTCTCCAGTGTTACACGTCAATGCAGACGATGTTGAGGCTGTAGTTCATGCCGTACGATTTGCATTGGATTTTCGAATGGCGTTTAAACGCGATGTTTTTATTGATTTGTTGGGCTACAGAAAATATGGCCACAACGAAGGCGATGAACCGAGGTTTACACAGCCAAAGCTTTATAAAGCCATTTCCAAACACAAAAACCCCAGAGATATTTATGCAGAATTACTCATCAGTCAAGGCCTTATTGATCACAACCATACAAAAACGCTAGAAAAAAATTACAAAGCCAGCCTAGAGACTGAGCTTGAAGACTCACGAAAGGACGACAAGACCGTTATCACCCCTTTTATGCAAGACGCCTGGACAAACTTCAAAAGGGCCAAAGCGGATAGAATGATAAAAACTATTGATACATCGTATCCACAAGAAAAACTAGCTCAAATTGCAAAGGTAATTTCAACCTTGCCTGAGGGTAAAAAGTTCATTCGAAAAATTGAGCGATTGGTGCAATCCAGACTAACGATGTTTGACAATGATAAGTTGGATTGGGCCATGGCCGAACATTTGGCCTATGGATCGCTGCTGGAGGAAGGTTTTGATGTTCGAATCTCTGGTCAAGACGTGGAACGCGGGACGTTTTCACACCGCCACGCCGTGGTCAAAGCTGAGGATAGCGAAGAAGAATTATTATTGCTCAATAACATATCTAGTTACCAAGGTCAATTTCAAATTTATAATTCCTTACTTTCTGAGTATGGGGTTGTTGGTTTTGATTATGGGTATGCCATGGCTAGCCCCAACACCTTAACCATATGGGAAGCTCAATTTGGCGATTTTAGCAATGGTGCTCAAATTATGATTGATCAATATATTTCTAGTGGTGAGAATAAGTGGAAAACTCCCAATGGCATTGTGATGCTATTGCCACATGGCTATGAAGGTCAGGGCGCTGAACACTCCTCTGGGCGAATGGAACGCTACCTGCAATTGTGTGCCAAAAATAATATGTTTGTTGTGGATTGTTCTACTCCAGCTAATATGTTCCATTTATTGCGACGTCAATTAAAATCAAATTATAGAAAACCACTAATTGTCTTTACACCAAAAAGCTTGTTAAGACACCCAAGAGTAATTTCAAGCGTAGAAGAATTTTCTAATGGTAGATTTCAGCCTTTAATAGACGACTTGTCAGCGAAACCCTCAAAAATCAAAACATTAGTTTTTGTCACTGGTAAGTTTTACTATGATCTATTAGATGCCAAAGAATTATTGGCTCGGACGGATTTGGCCTTGGTGCGTATCGAACAATTATTTCCGCTCCCTGAAGCTGAGATTGCGTCTGTTTTATCGAAGTATAAACAAGCCTCAGATATTGTTTGGGCTCAAGAGGAGCCTCGAAACATGGGCGCCTATGCTCATATGTTAATGCATGTTGAATCAGCCAAGAATTGGCGAGTTGCCTCTAGACGTAGTTACAGTGCTCCAGCCGCAGGAAGTGCTACACGCTCCAAACGTAGACACCAAGAAATTATTGATTATGTTTTTGACCAAACAAAAGATAATCAAAGAAAAAAGAAGAAAATAAAATAGCATGATTTTAGAAATGAAAGTACCATCGCCAGGCGAATCTATAACTGAAGTTGAAATAGCAGAATGGCTGGTACAAGACGGCGATTACGTTGAAAAAGACCAAGCCATCGCTGAGGTCGATAGCGATAAAGCCACGCTTGAGCTTCCCGCTGAAGTGAGCGGAACCATTACGCTTAAAGCAGAAGTAGGAGATGCCGTCGCCGTTGGTTCTGTTGTTTGTCTTATAGATACTACGGTTTCAAAGCCGGAGGGCAGCCCCAATCCCGTTGCCTCTGAAACACCAGCCCTAGTTGTAGAGTCGCCCAAACCAACGGTCGACTCTAAATCAACCTACGCTTCAGGGACTGCTAGCCCAGCAGCTAAGAAAATTTTAGCAGAAAAAGAGATTGATACCAGTGTGATCACTGGTACAGGAAGAGATGGTCGAATTACAAAAGATGACGCTTTAAAAGCAGTGCCATCTATGGGCAAAAAAATTGATACTGAAGGACGCGGCGTTAAACTAACCAAATTATCTTTGCTCCGCCGAAAGGTTGCTGAACGCTTGGTGGCTGCCAAAAATGAAACGGCCATGCTCACGACTTTTAACGAAGTGGACATGTCCCCTATTTTTGAGTTGAGAAAGCAATACAAAGAAATTTTTAAAGAAAAGCACGGAGTCGGTTTGGGCTTTATGAGCTTTTTTACACTCGCTGTGGTTCGCGCTTTAAAACTTTTCCCTGCTGTCAACTCAATGATTGAAGGCAAAGAAATGATTTCATATGATTTCTGCGATATTAGTATTGCGGTTTCAGGCCCAAAAGGGTTGATGGTACCCGTTATAAGAAATGCAGAAAACCTTACATTTAAGGGGGTTGAGTCAGAGGTCAAGCGCCTGGCTATCCGTGCGAGAGAGGGTCAAATTACAATTGATGAAATGACTGGGGGTACTTTTACCATTTCCAACGGAGGTGTCTTTGGCAGCATGTTGTCAACTCCCATTATCAATCCGCCTCAAAGTGGAATACTTGGAATGCACAACATTATTGAGCGCCCTGTAGCGGTAGATGGTAAAGTCGAAATCCGTCCCATGATGTATGTGGCTTTGTCCTATGACCATCGCATTATAGATGGTAAAGAATCGGTCGGGTTTTTAGTTGCTGTAAAAGAAGCCTTGGAAAACCCTCAAGAGTTTTTGATGTACAATGCGATTGAAAAAGCCTTAGAGCTTTAGTGCGCTTCCAACCAATTTTCTCCTAAATCCATTTCAACTTCGAGCGGAACACGCATGTTGAAGGCATTTTCCATTTCCGATTTTATCATTGCTTTAATAGCATCTATTTCAGGTTTAAAGACATCAAATACAAGCTCATCATGTACTTGTAAAAGCATCTTTGTTTTATAGTTACCTTCAATAAGCTTGTCGTGAATTCTTATCATGGCAATTTTAATGATATCGGCAGCGCTACCTTGAATAGGCGCGTTTACAGCATTGCGTTCTGCGGCGCCGCGTACTACTGCATTTCTGGAGTTGATGTCTTTTAAATAACGGCGGCGGTCCGAAATGGTTTTAACATAACCATTTTCTCTTGCAAAATGAATCTGATCAGCAATGAATGCACTTAGTCTTGGATATGTGGCATAATAGGTATCAATCAATGTTTTAGCTTCGGTTCTATTTAACGCTGTCTGATTGCTAAGGCCAAAGGCTGAGACCCCATATATAATTCCAAAATTTACGGTTTTGGCATTGCTCCTTTGTTCACGTGTCACCTCAGAAATTAGTACATTGAACACTTTTGATGCTGTAGAGGCGTGAATATCTTCCCCATTTTTAAAGGCCTCAATCATGGTTTCTTCCTCGCTAAGTGCGGCAATTACCCGCAATTCAATTTGGGAATAATCCGCTGCCAATAAAATATAATTCTCATTTCTTGGAACAAATGCTTTTCGCACTTGTCGTCCCCGCACGGTTCGAATGGGAATGTTTTGTAAGTTTG
>JBJKXC010000036.1:0-60838 GCA_045561735.1 Flavobacteriaceae bacterium
GATTACCGATGTTAATACCAATGGTAACCAACGGTTTTTTGCCAAAATACCCAGACCTTGCATCCAATAGCCTCTAAACAAATACTCCTCAAAACTCGTTTGTAAAGGAATTAAGAGAACGGCAATCAAGACAAGAATTAAAAATGGAACCAATTGAAAATTAAACTCGTAATTTTGTGGGTTAAAAAAATACTCTACGCCAATAAAACCAATGGTAATGGCACCCCAAAATATAAATGCAAACCAAAACCGAGACCAGTCAATTTTTTCTCTAGAAGTGGTTAAACTGACCAAGCTTTGTTTGTGTATCACTTTCACAGTAAAAAATACTGCTACCAAGCCTCCTACATACGTCAACAGCATTAAAAATAAATTTAAATTTGAATCTAATATCCCCATCAATTCATTAGGATCATCAATAGCAGCGACTGATTCGTTTCCAAGTGATTCCATAACAATTGCAATGGTTAATGGAATTTGACCCAAAAAAATACCTACAACAACAATGAGAAACCCAACAATATAAAGCCACCAATCATTTTCGATTTTAAAAGCCTGTTTTATATACATAATTTAAAAATTTAATTTCCATTTATTTGAAGGTTCATACGCCAACCTCCCGTTTATTATTTTTAAGGGTGAGACCAAGTTATTGGTAAACAAGGCTCCAGTGCCCAATCCTTGCGAACGTTGTACGTTCAATTGGTAAGTCCATTGTGCAATGGCATTTAAACCAACATTGCTTTCTAATGCACTTGTTACCCACCATCCTACTGAAAGGGGTTCTGCCAAATCAATCCAGGACTGACTGCCAGAAAAACCACCAACAAGTGTTGGTTTAAGTATGATGTATTGGGGATTTATAGTTTGTAGCAAATAATTACGTTTTGTTACATCATGGACTCCAATTAATTCTTCATCCAGTGCAATTGGTATGGGCGATTGTGAACAAAGTTTAGCCATGACCTCAATTTGGCCAGAGGCAATAGGTTGTTCTATGGAATGTAGTTGTAAATCGGAAAGACGTTTTAATTTTTCTAGAGCTTCATTCGTTGAAAAAGCACCATTGGCATCAACTCGAATTTCTATGGTATTGGCATCATATTCTTTTCTGATTGACTCAAGTAGTTTGAATTCAGTATCAAAATCAAGGGCGCCAATTTTAATCTTTATACAATCAAAACCAGAAGCAAGTTTTGAATAAATTTGAGATTTCATAAAATCCGTATTTCCCATCCAAACCAAACCATTGATTGGGATTTCAGCTTGCCCTTCTGTGAATTTTGAAGGAAATAAAACAAAGGATTTATTGGCATTAAAATCTAAAAAGGCGGTTTCTAGACCAAATTGAATGGCTGGGAATTCTGACAATTCTTCCAATAGGGCTTCTAACCCCAATTGGATGTTTTTACAAACCCAGTCTAATTTATCTTCAAAGTCAGGCCGGTCATCACAGCTCAAACCTCTGAACATGCCACATTCGCCAATACCCATTTGATTGGCATCTTGAATTTTAAGAAACCATGTATCCTTAGAGGTTAGCACCCCTCTGGAGGTACCACTGGCTTGTTTAAATTGCAGTTGGTATTTAAAAAATATAGCCTTCATTGTATGTTAGAGAAGTTGTTGCAATTGTTCAATCACCAATATGGAAGCAAACAATAGAGACATTGCAAATGTTGATAAGGCCACCAACTTGAGATGGGGGTCAAATCGCTTTGGATTTTTGATGCTGTAGACAATTTTCAAGTGAATCAATAAAGGTGCAAAAGCAACCCAAGTGAAAAGCATTAAATAGGAAAAAGACATGAGACCTTGAAAAACAATCATAAGCGCAATCGCCGATAAAATCAATGAAAAATGGTATACCTTAGAATTTTTACGCCCCATATAGCCTGCAAGGGTGTATTTATTTGATTTTTTATCGGACTCTAAGTCTCGCATGTTGTTTAGGTTTAAAACAGCGGCACTTAAAAGTCCAACTGATGAGGCAGGCAATAAGAGTCGAATGTCAATTTGCTTTGAAAATAAAAAGAAGGTACCAAAAACACTCAATAATCCAAAAAACAAAAATACCATCAAATCTCCCAGGGCTCTATAGCCATAAGCGGCATCCCCAACAGTATAAGAAATTGCTGCCCAGATTGAAAGCCCTCCCAAGATTACAAAGACTGTGGAAGCAATCAACTGCTCAAAGCCAAAAGAAACCCAGATCAATGCGATGGCCAAACCAGTGCTAATAAGCCCGTTTAAAATAACTGCAAGTCGCATTTTCTTTGGCGTGACTACACCGCTCTGTACTGCCCTTTCAGGGCCAATACGAGATTGGTTGTCGGTGCCTTTGATGCCATCTCCATAATCATTTGCTAAATTGGACAATATTTGAAAGCTTAAGGTGGTTAAAATAATCAGTGTAAAAATCAAACCGTCAAAAAAACCTAAAAAATAAGCGTAGCTTGACCCAACCAATGCACCAGATATAGAGAGTGGTAGCGTCCTAAGCCTTGAAGCCGATATCCAAGTTTTTAAAGTTGGCATCTTAGGGGATCCATTTTTTATTAAAATTGGGAGGCCGCTTTTCCAAAAACGCATCGCGTCCTTCTTTAGCCTCTTCTGTCATATAAGCCAATCGAGTGGCTTCACCAGCAAAAACTTGTTGCCCAACCATACCATCATCCGTTAGATTCATGGCAAACTTTAGCATTTTAATGGAAATTGGTGATTTTTGTAAAATTTCTTGCGCCCATTCAAAAGCGGTAGCTTCTAAATCTGCATGCGGTATGACTGCATTGACCATGCCCATTTCATAGGCCTCTTGCGCACTGTAATTTCTACCTAAAAAGAATATTTCTCGAGCTTTCTTTTGACCGACCATTTTGGCCAAATAGGCCGAGCCGTAACCGCCGTCAAAACTGGTCACATCGGCATCTGTTTGCTTAAAAATGGCGTGTTCTTTACTTGCAAGTGTTAAATCGCAAACAACATGCAAGCTGTGGCCACCTCCAACGGCCCAACCAGGAACGACTGCAATAACAGCTTTGGGCATAAAGCGAATCAAGCGTTGGACTTCTAAAATGTTTAAACGGTGGTAGCCATCTTTACCAACATATCCCTCATCCCCTCTTGATTTTTGATCCCCACCACTGCAAAAGGAATATACACCATCTTTAGATGAAGGACCTTCAGCACTTAACAAAACGACCCCTATGGAAGTGTCTTCATTGGCGTCTTGAAAAGCCTTTAATAGCTCGGAGGTTGTTTGGGGTCTGAAAGCATTACGAACATCCGGTCTATTGAAAGCAATCCGTGCGACTCCTTCACATTTGTTGTATGTAATGTCCTCAAAATCAAGGGCTGTTTTCCAGTTGATAGCACTCATAGCTTTATTTTAAATAAATTCCATCAGATTCCAGGCGTATTAGTCGCCTTTTGTACAAGGCGCCTACTGCTTTTTTAAAACTCTTTTTACTCATTTGAGCCACCGACTTAATGGCTTCTGGAGCTGATTTGTCAGTGACATTCAAAAATCCGTTGTGATCAGCTATTAAGTCTAATAATACCATGGCAGTGGACTCAATGTTTCTGTAACCCATTTTTTGCAAACTGACGTCAATTTTGTTGCCAGGCCGAATTTTTTTAACAATACCTTTTAGTTTATCTCCAATACTTAAATCTTTAAAAATTGCATCTTTGAAAATCAGTCCCAAATGACAATTATTAACAATGACATTCATGCCCAATTCTGAAGGATGAGAGATAATCAAATCCACCTCTTCGTACATTTCAACACTAAGTTCTGAGTTGTCTAGAAAGTGGTTTGTTTTACTAGAAGCGACCAATCGATCTGTTTTTTCATCCAAATAGCAATGAACCAAATACCAACCTCCTTTTTTCATTTTAAAAGCTTGTTCCTTAAACGGACAAAATAACTCTTTGACCATACCCCAATCTAGAAACGCACCATATTCGTTTACGGCATTACAACGAAGCAGCGCGAATTCGCCTCTTTGAATGTAAGGAGTATCGGTAACGGCAACCAAACGTTCTTCATTATCTAAATAAACGAAAACCTCTAAAACATCATCAATTTCAAAAGAATTTGGAACATAGCGATTGGGTAGTAATACTTCATTGTCTTCAGAGTCTCCTAAATACAAGCCTGGGTCAGTATCTCTCAAGATTTTTAAAGCGTTATAGCGACCTACCTCAATCATAATGCAAAGGTAAGCATATTCGGACTAATAATTACTTTGTAATATCCTTAAGAAAGTTAAAGTTTTCACTAATTTCTGTATGATGAAAAAATTTATTGTATTAACAAATTGTAAAGACCAAATGCGGAAACAGTACTGACGTCTTTATTGTAAATAGAATGTCCACAAGCAATGGTTGCTTTTGTTAATAAATCCATTTCAGGATTTATTTTGCACTTTATTTTACATCTGTGGCATATTTTTCTATAAATTCTTCTCTTTTGTTCATATTGTTTGGGTTATCTTACATAAATAAATAGGCTTAAATTAAGCCTTTCATTTAGCCATAGACATGGAATAATTCAAAAAGTCACACTTTTTATAAAAATTATTTAAGTGCGTCAAAGTAGGCCAATAAAATTTTACTGTTTTCTTCAGAAGGTGTAAAAATCTCTAATAGTTGAGGTGAGTTTGAAGCCTCAAAAAATGAAGGCAAAGCTTTTGATAGGCTTTCAATCGAATTTGCAGCATAATAATCAAATCCGAAATCTTTTGCCAATCCCTTAGCACTACGACCATGTTTGGTTTCAAAATAGGTTTTAAAGAGTTTTGAATTGTCATTTCCTGGTAAAATTCTAAAAATACCGCCACCATCATTATTGATAACGATCATTTTAAAATTATTGGGAATGTACTTGTTCCACAACCCATTAGCGTCATAAAAGAAGCTCAAGTCCCCTGAAATAAGCAAGGTTGGGAGTTTTGAAACAACTGCGGCACCAACCGCTGTACTTGTAGAACCATCTATACCACTGGTACCTCTATTGCAGTACAACGCAATGGAACTATCAAATTCAAACAATTGTAAATAACGAATCACAGAGCTGTTTGAGGATTGAACCATATAATACTTAGGAATGGTCGCTGAAATTAACTCAAAAGCTTTGAAATCACAAAATGGCATGGCTCTTAAATAAGATTTATGGGCTTTGAGACGCCTCTGTTTTGCGGCTTGCCAAAATTCAAAGTAAGAACTTATTGTTGGAGAAATAGATTTATACAATTGATCCAAAAACATATTTGGTTTACATTTGAAATGTTTTGAAAGACTAAAAAACGTATCATTGGCGCTATGAGGGTCTGCATGCCAATGGTGCTTTGGTTTGTAAGATCTTAAAAATGCTTTGATTCTTTTGGAAATAATCAAACCGCCAAAAGTCAATAATATATCGGGTTGCAACGCTTTAAATCCTGTAGGATCTAAAGGGGTAATCAACTGGTCAATGAAGGGGAAAAATCGAGGATGGTGTAAGTTAGAAGTCGTTTCTGTAAGTACAACCACAGAGGGATCATTTGCTAGCTTTTCGATCATAACATCATCTATGGTATTTGGTGAACTTACTCCTACGAGCACAAGCTTTCTTTTTGCCTTTTGCCAAGTCTTCAAATTTGAAGAACTGATCTTAACAGATGGTGTTTTTGTTGGACTTTTAAACGGAAGTGGCATCACATCCAGCGCAGTAACGGTTTCATATAAAGGCTCCTCAAAAGGAACATTAATGTGCACTGGCCCCATTTTATTCAAACTGGTGTTCAGTGCCTTTAAAATTAATTTTTGAGCCTTAATTTCTGTCGATTTCAGGCTGTTGAAATATTGTTTTTTCGGAATTTTTAAGTTGGCTTCGAAAAGCACATGGGCTCCAAAAGCGTTCGGTTGAATAATTGTTTGGCCATCCCCTATATTAATAAGATTTTTTGGACGGTCTGCGGAAATAACAACCAATGGAATACCTGTATAAAAGGCTTCAGCTACAGCAGGATAGTAATTTAGAAGGGCACTTCCAGATGTACAAATAACCGCAACAGGTTCTAAAGTATGTTGCGCAATACCAAGAGCAAAAAAACCAGCAGAACGTTCATCAATAATACTATAACATTTAAAAAAAGGGTTGTTTGTAAATCCAATAATCAAAGGGGCGTTTCGGCTTCCCGGAGAAATTACAATGTGCTTAACTTCCTTTGCTTTACAAAGCTGGATAACGTATTGTGCTAAAGTTTGTTTTGGATAAATCATTAGGTTGCAAAGGTATTGATTTTACATGTTAAACCTTAATGAAAATATAAATTTTGAAGCTTAAAATATGGATTTAAGGGTTTGAATCTTAGCTTCTGTTTCTTCCCATTCACTATCAGGAATTGATTTTTCAGTAATGCCACCACCTGCATACAATTTAGCTGTATTTCTGTTCAATTGCATACAGCGTAAATTGACAACTAAATTAGCATGCTGAAGTTTAAGGTTGGAATGAAGTTTAATTTCGCCTAAAAAGCCCGAATAATAGCTGCGATCGATAGGCTCGTACTCATTTATAAAAGCCATCGCCGCTATTTTAGGGGTTCCGCATACAGCCGGGGTTGGATGTAGATCATTTAGGAGCTCTTTAAATCCGTTTGGAGTGGCCTTTAGGTTACCTGAAAGTAGGGTTTGTAAATGTAATAATTTACCTGCTCTAATTGTTTTAGGCTTAGAGGTATTTACAAATTCTAAATGCGGATTTAAAGTTCTTTTTAGATAATTTGTTACTATGGTATGCTCTTCAAAATTTTTCAAATCCCACTTTACTTCTGTTGAGTCTCCAAATCTTTGCGTACCCGCTAAAGCAACAGATTGAAGCTTATGGCCTTCAATTTTCAAAAGGGATTCAGGTGAAGCGCCCATCCATGTCCCTGTTTTGGGATGAAACCAAAAATAAGTGTAAGTCTCAGGGTATGCTTTAACTACAGAACAAAACAGGTCTAAAATATTTATATTTAGATATTCTATTTCAGCAGTTCGCGCTAAAACTACTTTTTCCAACGCTGTTACTTTGATGGATTGAATGGCTTGTTTGATTAAGTTTTTATGAACTTCTGCATTGGATTTTGAATTTTGGAAAGACAAAAAAGAAGGTGATTTGTTTTTTAAATTGAATTCCAAAGATTCAGAAACAGTTTCTGGGATTATATAAGTGGGCTGATTTTTTAGATCAAAAGGTGCGAATACAAAACCGGATTCATTAAATTTTGAGGTTTGATAGGATTTTGCGTTGGTTTGGAACAATGCTTTTATGGAATTTTGATTAAAATCCGAATACAAAACAAAAGGCTTTTGACCATCCATCTGTAGCTTGATTCTTTCAAAAATTGAAGGTTTCGGCATTGTAATTATTTTGGGAGCCTAATGGTTGTTAATTTGCATAAGGATATAAGCTCCTCCTTCTCATTGGTGACGCGAATGCTAAAGATCTGAGTGGTTCTACCTTTGTGTTGGCACTGAGCTGTCGCATAGATAAATCCATCTTTAACGCTCTTTATATGTTGAGCTGAAATATCAATTCCCCGAACAACATAAGATTCAGTGTCCAAAAAAAAATGAGCTGCAAAACTGCCAACAGTTTCCGCTAGAGCCAATGTGGCACCACCATGGAGAACACCATCCGGTTGGTATACTTTAGACGTCACTGGCATTTTAGCAACAATAGAATTTTCAGTAGCATCAACGAATTCGATGGACAGTGTTTCCATTAAATTGCCTTTGCAAACTGCATTTGCCTTTTGAATTAATTGTTCTTTAGAAAACTGCATTTTGATAATTTTCTACAAAAATACAAAAACAAAAAACGGCTTATATGCCGCTTTCGTTAAAATTAGCGTAAAAAAAAGCGCAATCAAATGATTGCGCTTTTATTGTAATTTAAATTGGTATTACAAATTAGGAAGTTTTCTTACATGCTAGAGCATATACAACTAAACCAAATCCAATTTTGTTAATAGCATCAGCGATGTTGTACCAAACATTGATATCAAGTAATCCTTCAGTTGGTAATGCATCATACCATCCAGTAGTACCGTCCATGTATCCAAGAGGATAAATAGCCCATCCTACTAGTACAAACCAGCAAAGGTATTTGTGTGCTTGTAGGACATCTCCACCTGCCTCAGTAGCAAGTGCCTTAGCCTCACCGAACCATATCATGTATGCGATTACAAAATATGCAAGACCTGAAATTGTACCCCAAATCATAGCATTATCACCAGTTTCACCGATGTAACCACAAACAAGCATTACAGTTGATAATCCAATTAATTTCCACATTAGATTTTTAGTTGCACCTGCTACTTTAAGAATTAAATAAAACTCTACACACATTAGTGGTACAGTCAAAATCCAATCTACATAACGAAAAGCAGTTACATTGTCGAGTGATCCAGCCATAGCTGCGTCACGCATGTACCAGTAGTGTACTGCTGCAATAAATGTGATTAAACCAGAAACTAAAACAGAATTTCTCCATTTTTTGTCAAATTGGTTCAATGAAAGAAAAAAGAAGGCAGAAGCTGCCATCATAGCCATACATCCTATAAAGAATGTAAAATTCACTGGATCGTTGACGTTACCTGTAACATCTGCGATAAGTGGTAAGAATAAATTTGTCATCTTTTCTAAATTTTTGTTAGTTTTGTTTAAACAAATATATAATTTTTTAGACATAAAATTATTATTTCCTGTTTTTTTTAGCTTTGTGTATGACTATTTAACAATTTTTTATGAAAATTATTTATAGTTTTTCAATCGTATCCAGTTTCATGGGTTTATGGATTACTTCACTTTTACCAGAGGCATTTGAGTTGTTTTTAGGTTTTATATTGATTTTTACTTTTGGTATGGTTCATGGATCTAACGATATCATGATTGTTGATAAACTTTCAAAAAAAACAAATTCAACTGTCTTTAAAATTCTATCAACCTACCTTATAGTAGTGACGGCTGCGATTTTAATCTTTTATTTTATTCCTGTATTGGCACTGGTACTTTTCATATTGTTTAGTGCCTACCACTTTGGAGAACAGCATTGGGAAGAGGTTTTATCAAATCTTAACTTACCGCTTCAAAAAATTTTCTTTTTTTGTTATGGTCTGCTGATTTTATATCTGGTTTTTTTATTTAATGTTGAAGCTGTCATTGAAATAATATATGAAATCACTTCATTAGAGCTCAATGATATTTATGCTTCAGAAGTGACTCAGATTCTGTTTATAATCTTATTTCTAATTACTGGAAAAGCAGTTTACAAAAAACAAATTGCTATCAAATCAGTCTTAAGAGAGTTGTTTTCGCTTCTAGTTTTTGCAATTATTTTTAATTCATCTTCGCTTATTTGGGGGTTTACCATCTACTTTATTTTTTGGCATAGTATCCCATCATTATTGGATCAGATTACATTCATTTACGGAGATTTAAAGAAAAAAAGTATTTTAAAATACGTCAAAGCAGCACTCCCTTATTGGCTGATTTCACTTGTTGGTATTACTGTTTTATTCCTCATTTTCAAAGACGAAAAACATTTTCACAGCTTATTCTTTGCATTTATTGCGGCAGTTACTTTTCCGCATGCCATTGTGATGCTTAGAATGTTTTCAAAGAAAAGAATATAGTTTTCAAAAACTACACATAAAAAAAGCGCAACCATTTAAGATTGCGCTTTTTTATTATTAGATAACTTTAATTTATTTCACTTCTTCGAAATCCACATCTTCAACATTGTCCCCTTCTGCTTGAGCAGGCTCTGGTCCATCATCTGGGCCTGGAGCACCATTAGCTTGAGACGCTTGTTGTGCTTTATACATTTCTTCACTGGCCACTTTCCATGCTTCGTTGATTTTCTCTAAAGCAGGTTCAATGACTGCAAGATCCTTGCTTTCATACGCTTTCTTTAATTCTTCCAAAGCAGCCTTTATAGGCTGTTTTTTGTCGTCAGATAGTTTTTCTCCGAACTCAGTCAGCTGCTTCTCTGTTTGAAAAATCATCGCATCTGCACTGTTGAGCATGTCTGCTGTCTCTTTTGCTTTTGCATCTGCATCCGAATTGGCTTCAGCATCACGCTTCATTTGCTCGATTTCTTCTTCTGTCAAACCTGAAGAGGCTTCGATTCTAATGTCCTGTGACTTATTGGTCGCTTTGTCGGTGGCAGAAACATTGATAATTCCATTGGCATCAATGTCAAAAGTAACTTCAATCTGAGGTGTTCCTCTTTGTGCCGGAGGGATACCATCCAAATGAAAACGTCCAATGGTTTTATTGTCAGCTGCCATAGGTCGTTCACCTTGGAGCACATGAATCTCTACGGATGGCTGGTTATCTGCCGCTGTGGAAAAAACTTGTGATTTTTTTGTTGGAATAGTCGTATTGGCATCAATCAACTTTGTCATCACATTGCCCATAGTTTCAATCCCGAGTGACAATGGCGTAACATCTAATAACAATACGTCCTTGACATCCCCAGTTAAAACCCCGCCTTGAATAGCAGCACCTACTGCAACCACTTCGTCTGGATTAACCCCTTTGTTGGGTTTCTTGCCAAAAAATTTCTCAACAGCTTCTTGAACTGCTGGTATTCGAGTGGAACCACCTACCAGAATAATTTCATCAATGTCACCTTTTGAAATACCAGCTGCCTTCAAAGCAGTTTGACATGGTTTAATAGTTCTTTTAATCAAATCGTCAATTAATTGTTCAAATTTTGATCGAGATAAAGTTCGAACTAAATGCTTTGGCCCACTTGCTGTGGCTGTTACATATGGTAAGTTGATTTCAGTCTGGGCAGAGGATGAAAGTTCAATTTTAGCTTTTTCAGCAGCTTCTTTTAGACGCTGAAGTGCCATTGGATCTTCTCTCAAGTCCATATTTTCGTCTTTCTTGAATTCTTCCGCCAACCAATTAATGATTTTTTCATCAACATCATCTCCTCCAAGGTGAGTATCTCCATCTGTAGACAAAACTTCGAAAACACCATCACCCAGTTCTAGTATAGAAACATCGTGCGTTCCACCTCCAAAATCAAAGACAACGATAGTTTGATCTTTTCCTTTTTTGTCCATACCATAGGCAAGGGCTGCTGCAGTAGGTTCATTTATAATTCTTCGAACTTTTAAACCTGCGATCTCACCCGCTTCTTTTGTCGCTTGACGTTGTGCATCGTTAAAATAAGCAGGAACAGTAACCACGGCTTCCGTAACTTCTTGATCTAAGAATTCTTCTGCGGTTTTCTTCATTTTTTGAAGAACCATCGCAGATAATTCCTGTGGGGTGTATAAACGCCCATCAATATCAACACGGGGCGTATTGTTATCACCTTTGACAACTTTATAAGGAACACGACTGGATTCTTTTTTAGATTCCGAAAATTTATTTCCCATAAAGCGTTTTATAGAATAGACCGTTTTTTGAGGGTTTGTGACTGCTTGTCGTTTGGCAGGATCACCAACTTTTATCTCGCCACCTTCAACAAAAGCTATAACGGATGGAGTTGTTCTACGTCCTTCGGCATTGGTAATTACCACAGGTTCATTTCCTTCCATGACAGAAACACAAGAGTTTGTTGTACCGAGATCAATTCCTATAATTTTACTCATAATTTCTAATATTAATTTTTTTTCTATTTTAATTTATAAAGTGAAAGGCAATCATTGTGCCATGACACAAAATATGACAAGGTGTCATGTTGTTCCCGTTCTTTTTCACTATTTTTACAAAAAAATTTTTACAAAATGCCAAACTCTAAAGAATATAAACGCGTAACTGTCAAGTCGCTTATCGAAATGAAAGCTGCAGGGGGGAAAATATCTATGCTTACGGCTTATGACTATTCCATGGCCAAGATCGTGGATGGGGCTGGAATTGATGTAATCTTGGTCGGGGATTCTGCTAGTAATGTCATGGCTGGTCATGAAACGACACTCCCCATCACCTTAGATCAAATGATTTACCATGCCTCTTCTGTAGTTCGTGGTATTAAACGTTCTTTGGTAGTGGTTGATTTACCTTTTGGGACTTATCAAAGTGATTCTAAAGAAGCCTTAAGATCTGCTATACGTATTATGAAAGAAAGTGGCGGCCACGCTGTTAAATTAGAAGGAGGTAAAGAAATTAAAGATTCTATAAAGAAAATTCTAAATGCAGGCATACCTGTTATGGGGCATTTAGGACTTACACCACAATCCATATATAAATTTGGTACTTATACAGTACGTGCAAAGGAGGTAGAAGAGGCAGAAAAACTCATGGAAGATGCAAAACTTTTGGAACGTTTGGGATGTTTTGCAATTGTACTGGAAAAAATTCCTTCTAAGTTGGCAAAAAAGGTAGCCAAAGAACTCAATATTCCTATTATTGGAATCGGAGCTGGTAATGGTGTTGACGGACAAGTACTTGTATTGCATGATATGCTTGGAATAACCCATGAATTCAATCCACGTTTTTTAAGGCGTTACCTGAACCTTTTCGAATCTATGACCAATGCAATTGGACAGTACGTTTCTGATGTGAAATCTTCTAAATTTCCAAACAAAGAGGAACAATACTGATACATGTCACGAATTGTAACAAATGCATCCAACATACAGCTACTTTACGAAGATAATCACCTAATTGCTGTTAACAAACGAATTGGTGATATTATTCAAGGAGACAAGACAAAAGACAAACCCCTCTCAGAAATCTTAAAGGGGTATATTAAACACAAATACAACAAACCTGGAGCAGTATTTTTAGGGGTCACTCATCGCATAGACCGTCCTACTTCTGGAATCGTTGTTTTTGCAAAGACCTCCAAAGCTTTAAAACGAATGAATCAGTTGTTTCAAGAAAAGTGCATTCACAAGATATACTGGGCGATTGTTAAAAACAAACCAATTAAGTCTGAAGATACTTTGATTCATTGGTTGAAAAAAAACCCAAAAAAAAATACAACCAAAGCTTTCCCGAAAGAGGTCAAAGACAGTAAAAAAGCAATTTTACATTATAAAGTAATTAAGGAATTAAAAACCTATTCCCATTTGGAAGTCATATTGGAAACAGGGAGATCCCATCAAATTAGAAGTCAATTAGCATACATAGGTTCGCCCATAAAAGGAGATCTAAAATATGGTTTTGACAGAACTAACAAAAACGGAGGAATTCATTTACATGCAAAATACATCGAATTTACGCATCCTGTTTCAAAAAAAATGATTAAAATTGAAGCCAATCCACCAACAGATATTTTATGGGACAAATGTTCTTAAATAAAAGTCCGATGAAAGACCCTAAACAAATTATACAATCACAAAAAAGATTTTTTGAAAGCGGTAAAACACGTGATATTAGTTTTATCAAGGTCAAGCTCAAGCTCCTCAAAGAAAGTATTATTTCCAACGAAGATGTCATACACCAAGCGCTTTACAAAGATCTTAAAAAACCAAAATTTGAAGCCTATATCAGTGAATTTGCCATTCTAATTTCAGAGATAGACATTTTACTTAATAATCTTTCAAAATGGTCTAAACCTAAAAAGGTACGTGCCTCAAAACTTAATTTCCCTTCAAAAGACTACATCTACAGTGAGCCATATGGGACTGTTTTAGTGATTTCTCCTTGGAACTATCCATTCCAGCTAGCCATCAGTCCAGTGATTTCAGCAATTGCGTCAGGAAACACCGTGGTCTTGAAGCCCAGTGAGGTCAGCTCACATACTGGACTAATAATTAAAACCATTTTATCAGAAATTTTTAATGATGCGCACCTTTATGTTGAGCTCGGAGGAGTTTCAGAAACCACCAAACTGTTGAGAGAAAGATGGGATTATATTTTTTTTACAGGGAGTGTAGCTGTAGGAAAAATTATAGCAAAGGCTGCAGCCGTACATTTAACCCCCGTAACGCTTGAACTTGGTGGTAAAAACCCTTGTATTGTTGATGAATCAGCTGATTTAAAATTAACGGCTAAACGCTTGGTATGGGGTAAATTTTTAAATGCAGGTCAAACCTGTATTGCACCGGATTATGTTTTGGTTAACAATCAAATTAAAGCAGACCTTGTTAAACTTATAAAAACAGAAATTTTTAAAGCATATGGTGAGGATCCTGAAATCTCCCCAAATTATCCCCGAATTGTGAATGCAAATAACTTACAACGCCTCATATCCATGTTAGAGGATGCTGAGATTCTTCTCGGTGGTAATAGCAACATTAGTGATAATTATCTGTCCCCAACATTGGTAAACAATCCAAAATTGGATTCCAAGCTTATGGAGGAGGAAATATTTGGTCCAATTTTACCTATTTTAGACTACAAAACTGAAAAAGACATTGAATATATTTTAAAGTCCTATGAAAAACCATTAGGTTTTTATGTATTCTCAAAAAATAAAGCATTTTACAATTCGCTTATTAAAAAATACAGTTTTGGAGGGGGGTCAGTCAATGATACCATGATTCATTTTGGAAACCCGAGATTACCCTTTGGTGGGGTCGGAGAAAGTGGTATTGGCGCTTACCGAGGTCATTTTGGTTATGAGACCTTTACACACAAAAAAGGCATCACATTCAAAGCTAATTGGCTTGATATTCCTTTACGTTATGCGCCTTACAAAAATAAGTTGAAACTTCTCAAAAAAGCCTTTAAATGGCTGGGATAATCCAAATATATAACAATAGATATTTATTATAATAAATATTTAAATTACTCAATTTGAGTGTTTTATAATTTTTACATAAAGTAGATATTTAATAAAATATTATTATGTATTTCAATTTTTAAATCGAATCAAAATTCCCCGTTCATATTAAAAAAATGTACGTTCATGACATAAATACACCCACATGTTACGTAATATAATCTAAACAACATAACAACTTTAAATTAACACAATTTTGTTTAATCAAATTTGTAAACACAATAGATTAAAATTTATAAAAAGAATAAAATGTTAATGTTTGTTTAATTATAAAATTATATCTAAAACATGTTTTATTTTTGTGTAAATAATAAGATGTCATGGCTAAAAAAACCAAACTCAATAAAGAAAATCTTGTGACTTTGTTCATGGATGCTGTACTTGATCACAATGAAGTTCCCAAAAGCGTTTATTCATTTGCAAAAATGAACCATTTTGAAGAATCTGAATTTTACCGCTTTTTCGGTTCTTTTGAAGCCCTAGAAGCTGCCATTTACGAGTTGTTTTTTGAAAAAACAATGAAAACACTTGAAAAAAGTAAAGAATATAAGGATTATGACGCAATGAATCAATTGCTGAGTTTTTATTTCACATTTTTTGGAAATTTAACCGCCAATCGCAGCTATGTTTCCAAATCTCTCCAGTCGGAAATGGGAGGGCTCAATCAAATGAAAAAACTTAAAACACTTCGAAAAAAGTTTCTAAACTTCATTGATGAGCTGGATTTAGGAGTAATTAACATCAAAAATAAACGATTAGATGACATCAAAGACAGTGTGGTCAATGAATCCTATTGGATTCAAATGCTGGTAACCCTGAAGTTTTGGTTGGATGACGATTCAGCAGATTTTGAAAAAACAGATCTTTTTATCGAAAAATCTATCGCTGCGAGTTTCGAATTGGCAAATACCAAACCCCTCAAGAGTGTTCTTGATTTTGGTAAATTCTTGTTTAAAGAAAAAATCATTGTGCGTTAATGAAATCTATCGACAGAATTCCGACCTCAAAACTACAACGTGCTTCTAAATTGGTCTCTACTGGTGCCAAAGTTGGTGTGAACTACATCAAATATTATGGAGAAAAAATCAGTAAAACAAAAGAAATTGCCAAAGAAAACCTGAATAAAAACAATGCGGAGGATATTTATGGTGGCCTCAAACAGCTCAAAGGCAGTGCTTTAAAAGTTGCTCAAATGTTGAGTATGGAAAAAAACCTTCTTCCACGTGCTTATGTTGAAAAATTTTCTCTTGCTCAATTTTCTGTGCCGCCGCTCTCCTCGCCTTTGATTGTAAAAACTTTCAAAAAATATTTTGGTAAAGCACCAGAAGTTATTTTTGATGAGTTTGATGCAAATTCAGTCAATGCTGCTAGCATTGGCCAAGTTCACAAGGCAAAAATAAACGGTAAAGCCTTAGCAGTAAAAATTCAATATCCCGGTGTAGCAGACAGTATTAAATCAGATTTGGCACTTGTAAAACCCATCGCTTTAAGGATGCTCAACATCAAACCTAAAGGCGCTGAAAAATATTTTAAAGAAGTGGAAGACAAACTGACTGAAGAAACAGATTACTGCCTAGAAATTGAGCAAAGCCAAGAAATCGCTAAGGCCTGTGCACACATTCCAAATATTTTATTTCCCAACTATTATGCACATCTGTCCTCTAATAGAATTCTTACAATGGATTTCATGAATGGGGTTCATTTGTCTGAATTTGCAAAAAAAAATAAAGATTCAAAAAAGTCAAATCAGTTGGGACAGGCGCTTTGGGACTTTTACATGCACCAAATTCACAATTTGCGTAAAGTCCATGCGGACCCACACCCTGGAAACTTTCTAATCAGCGGAGAAGCTCAACTTATTGCTTTGGATTTTGGTTGCATGAAAACGATTCCAAACGATTTTTACATTCCCTATTTCGAATTGGCTGACAAATCAATAATGGACAACCCAAAATTATTCACTGAAAAACTCTATGAGTTAGAGATTTTAACAGCTGACGATTCTCACCAGGAAACTAGTTTTTTTAAGGAGATGTTTCATGAACTCCTGAGTGTTTTTACATTGCCTTTTCAAAGTAAATTGTTTGATTTTTCAGATCCTGAGTTTTTTGGTAAAATTGGAGATATTGCAGAGCGTTACAGTCAAAACACTGAGCTCAGGAAACTTAACAACACACGTGGTTCAAAACACTTCATCTACATGAATAGGACCTTTTTTGGCCTTTACAATTTAATGTTTGACCTCAAAGCCAATGCTGTTAGAATTAACCAATTTCAACACTACAAATGATACATTTAAAACGCAATGATTTTGATAAACTCGATCATGTCTTCAGAATAAATTTAATAAATAGCTGTTCAGGATTTAAATCTGCTAATTTGATTGGGACGAAATCCTATGCCGGCATCTCAAATGTTGCAGTCTTTAGTTCTGTAACGCACTTAGGATCCAATCCGCCACTACTGGGAGTAGTTTTTAGGCCGGTAACAGATGTTCCAAGAAACACTTATGAAAACATCAAAGAAACTGGACAATTTACCATCAATCACATCCATGCACCAATTATCAAAGATGCCCATCACACTTCGGCAAAATACAGCAAGGAAGTTTCGGAATTTGAGCTCACTCAATTAGAAGAAGAATTTAAAAATGGTTGGCACGCCCCTTTTGTCAAAGATGCACCCATTCAGATTGCGCTCACCTATTGTGAAGAATATCTCATTAAGCGTAATAATTGCATCCAACTCATTGGAGAAATAAAAGATTTATTCATTCGGGAAGATTTGCTAGAAGGTGACGGATTTATCAATCTCTCCAAAGGAAATATTGTAGCCATTAATGGTTTGGACGGATATACGCTGCCCAAACTTAAAGCCCGATTACAATATCAACGTCCAAAAAAAGACTTGAAATCTAAAATTTGACATTTTGAAAAAATCTCATCTGCCTGTCAAAATTTGTATGGTTTGTCACCGCCCATTTTCATGGAGAAAAAAATGGGAAAGAGATTGGGAGTTTGTAAAATATTGTAGTAAAAAATGCAGCAAAAACAAAGCACATCTATAGTCTGGTTCACGGACAATTTAAGAGCAAGAGACAACTTTGTGCTCAGTGCTGCTATGAAAGCCTCAAGACGAGTCATAGGGGTTTATTTTTTAACTCCCGAGAAGTTCAGCGAAACTCAATTTGGTTTTAAAAAAACTGAAAAATTCAGAACTAAATTTCTACTTCAAACACTTAGCGATTTAAAATCAGAACTTGATGCGCTAAACATAAGCCTGTTGGTTATTAATAGTACTGCTGAAAAACAAATGCGTGAATTGGTCAAAATATATGATGTGAAAGCAGTCTATCAACAAAAGGAGTGGACCGATGAAGAAGTCAAAAAAATTGATTCTCTAAAGAAGATTTTGCCAGCCAATGTAAGCTTTCACGAATATTATGATCAATTTTTATTTCACCCTGATGATCTAACATTTCATTACAGCGAGACTCCAAAGGTTTTTACACAGTTTAGAAAACAACTAGAAAAAAAAGCTTTGGTTCGACCATTGGTTTCTATGCAGCCTCAAAAGGTGAGCTCTAAAGTTGAAACGGATTTTAAATTGCCAACATTGGAGCAATTGGGATTTGAGGATTTCGAAATAGATTCGCGGACTGCATTCCCATTTAAAGGTGGATCCAAAGCAGCCGAGCAACGCTTGGACCATTATTTTTTCAAAACACAATCTCTTGGTGTGTATAAAAAAACACGAAATGGTCTTTTGGGTGAAAATTACAGTTCTAAATTTTCACCATGGCTGGCAAATGGGAGTTTATCCGCTAGACAAATTTATTGGAAAATCAAGGCGTTTGAAGAACAATTTTACGCCAATCAATCCACTTATTGGTTAATTTTCGAATTGATTTGGCGTGATTTTTTTAAATACATTTCTTTAAAAAACGGAAATGCCATTTTTAAACTTGATGGGATTCTAAAAACCGTTTATAGTTGGTCTAAAAATTCAAAATTCATAACGGAATGGACAGACGGGAGAACAGCGGATGATTTTGTCAATGCGAACATGATTGAATTGAAAAATACAGGATGGATGAGCAACCGTGGACGGCAAAATGTCGCTTCTTATTTTGCAAAAACTCTAAAGCTTGACTGGCGCATCGGAGCAGCCTATTTTGAAAGTATGTTGTTGGACTATGATGTACACAGTAATTATGGCAATTGGATGTACGTTTCAGGGGTTGGTAACGATCCGAGAGATCGCATCTTTGACCTTAAAAGACAAGCAGAAATGTATGATCATGACAAGCGCTATAGAAACCATTGGCTTAAATAACAACGACTATGGAAATCACACTAATCTTTCCCAACCAACTTTTTGAAAATTCAGAGCTACTTAAAGCTTCCAAAAAAGTTATCTTAATAGAGGAATATCTGTTTTTTAAACATTTCAATTTTCATAAGCAGAAAATTCTATTTCATAGAATGAGTATGAAATCTTACGAAAACTTTCTAAAAGCACAACACAATACTGAGTATATTGATTCTACTCAAACGGAGAGCGATGTTAGAATACTGATAAAGAACATGAGCGGTGATATCCAAAAAATCAACATATATGATACCAATGACAATTGGCTTCAAAAGCGGATTAAATCTGCTTGCAGCAAAAAAAATATTGAGCTTGCGATTTTTAATAACCCCTTATTTTTGCTTGACAAAGCAGATTTGAATCCATTTTTTAGAACAGATAAGAAAAAATTCTTCCAAACTGCTTTTTATAAGAACCAACGTCAGCAAATGAATATTCTGATGCAGAATGGTTCCCCAGAAGGCGGTGAATGGACTTATGACAAATACAACAGAGAAAAATACCCAAAGGGAAAGCAAACACCAAAAATAAAGCGCCCTGAGGAAAGTACTTATTTTGAGGAAGCGTTGACCTACGTAGAAAGGAATTTCAACAATAATTGTGGTGAATTGCCAAAAAAACCAAATTACCCGCATGATTTTGAGTCTTCAAAAAAATGGTTTAAAGCATTTTTAAAAACAAGATTTGAAGAATTTGGGCCGTTTGAAGATGCCGTACTTAAAAATGAAACTGAACTGCACCACAGCCTCTTGTCTCCACTTATGAATGTTGGTTTACTGAACCCAAATTATGTGGTTAAAACTACAGTAGACTATGCAAAAAAACACAATATTCCAATCAATTCAACAGAGGGATTCATTCGGCAAATCATTGGTTGGAGAGAGTTTATAAGGGGTGTTTACATTGCGAAGGGTACGGAAGAACGTACTAAGAATTTTTGGAATTTTAGTAGGAAAATGCCAGCTGCTTTCTACAATGGGACTACAGGAATAGAGCCTTTTGATGATTCTATAAAGAAAATCACAAAAACCGGGTACATACACCACATTGAAAGATTGATGATTGTTGGTAACTTAATGCTGTTGTGTGAAATTGATCCCGATGAAGTCTACCGCTGGTTTATGGAGCTTTCAATTGATAGCTACGATTGGGTCATGGTCCCCAATGTATACGGAATGAGTCAATTTGCAGATGGAGGTCTCATGTCTACAAAACCTTACATAAGCGGCAGCAGCTACATCTTAAAAATGAGCGATTACAAAAAGGGTGATTGGTGTCTAATTTGGGACGCTCTATTTTGGAATTTCATAAACAACCACAAAGTATTTTTTAAAAATAATCCAAGAATGAGAATGTTGGTGAGTTCTTTTGAAAAAATGAATCCGGAGAAAAAGAAATCTTTGATCGAAACATCAGCAACTTTCATTGAAAATTTAAGATAACAAAATCAATTACTACTCTGTTAAAGAAACACTAAAAATGTTAATGTTTTTTTAATTCTAAGTGTAAATGTGAAGACATTCGCTATGTTTGATTAAAATCAATTTAATTTTGGTCTTAAACACCACTTATTTCAATAGAGATCACAAACAAATGCTAGAAGAATTTGTGGGAAAACCTTATTCTTTTTGGGAAATTCTCATAAGAGGTGGTATTGGATCTAAAAGAATGATTGTAAAGCAACTTAGTCCAAATTTAAGTTTTATATCAAACTCGATATCAGATTTAAATTATGCCAATATTGAGCTAAGAAAAAAAGGTATTTTGATTCGTATCAACAAAGGTTTAAAGAATTTTACATGGGCAATTCCCTTTTACCAGTTGGTTTTTTACAAAACAGACTTCACTAGTATCCATGCGCAAGGACGGTTCATTCATTTTGAAAATTCGAAAACTTTTAAAGAGAATAAACGCTTTTTTCAAGGACTGACTAAAGAAAAATTAAAGTTTGATCAACAATATATCTTCACCTAGTTATGACCTTAAGCACAATAGAAATCGATAGAATAATTGAAATGGCATGGGAAGACCGCACCACTTTTGAGGCTATCAATTTTCAATTTGGTTTATCCGAACGACAAGTCATCTCACTAATGCGCAATCAAATGACACCCAACAGCTTTAGACTTTGGAGAAAAAGGGTTCAAGGGCGTAAAACAAAACATCAGAAATTAAGAACATTTGAATCGGGTCGCTTTAAATGCTCACGTCAAAAATCAATTTCAAATAACAAAATATCAAAACGCTGAAAAGCTTATGGCTACAAATATTACAAAACAAAAATCAAGACGAATCAATGGATTTTCTCATCACGAAATAGGAGATGATCACTTACATACAGGTTTAGATACACCTCTAAAAAAGGATGCATTCGCAATCAGTGATGAGGAAAAGAAAAACAAAATATCTATACTTTTTGAAGAAATTATGGACGTTATAGGCTTGGATCTTACCGACGATTCATTGAAAGGCACTCCAGATAGAGTTGCTAAAATGTACATTGATGAGATTTTTTCCGGACTCAACCCTAAAAATAAACCTAAAGTCGCATTGTTTGATAACAAATATCAATACAATCAAATGCTGGTTGAAAAAAATATTACGTTTTACTCAAACTGTGAGCACCACTTTGTTCCAATCATTGGGAAAGCGCATATTGCCTACATCTCTTCAGGAAAAGTTATAGGACTATCAAAATTAAACAGAATTGTTCAATACTACGCCAAAAGACCTCAAGTTCAAGAACGTTTAACAAATCAAATCGGAGAAGAATTAAAGTCTATTTTAGGAACGGATGATGTTGCTGTCATTATTGATGCCAAACATCTTTGTGTCTCGTCGAGGGGGGTTAAAGACGAATCCTCTGCAACTGTTACTTCATTTTACAGTGGTGCGTTTAACAGCCCAGTAAAAGTTACTGAGTTCAATAATTATCTAAAATAAATTTATGAAAGCTGTAAAAAAAGGTAAAGAATTTTTAGAAAAGAAACTAAAATTCAAAAATACAAGTGAACGCATCGAGGCCTCCCGTGAGGTTAAATCCATAATATTAGGAATTAATGAATTGTATAAGACAAATAAAGACCAATCACTGATGGATTTGATGAAAGAGCTTACATTAATCAAACAAAAAATTGAAAAACGCCTTAAAGGAAGACCCTTAACGTCATGAAAAAAATCATCATCATTGGGGGGAGTCGCGGAATTGGCAATGCTGTTGCGCATGCATTATTACCCACGCATCAGATTATAAATATTAGTCGTTCTGTTCCAGCATATACACATTCGAATCTAACGCACTACAGTTGCGATGTCATTACAGGTGATCTCCCTGAAATTGAACAAGCAGATGGATTAATTTACTGTCCAGGTAGTATTAATCTTAAACCCTTCAAAAGATTAAGTTTAGAAGATTTTAAAACTGATTTTGAGATCAATGTCATTGGAGCTGTAAAGGCCATACAAACGTACACCCCTGCGCTATCAAAAAGTGACTTTAGCTCAATTGTACTCTTTAGCACAGTGGCTACCGCTTTAGGAATGCCATTCCATGCCAGTGTAGCAACTGCGAAATCAGCTGTTGAAGGTCTAACAAAATCAGTAGCTGCCGACTTAGCGCCCAACATCAGGGTCAATGCCATCGCCCCAACAATCACACAAACTGATTTAGCAGCTAAGCTACTCAGAAATGAAAGAATGATAGAGAATACCATTCAAAGACATCCATTAAAAAAATTTTTAGCACCCAGCGAAGTCGCAACAATGGCAGCATATTTAATTTCAGACAATTCGAAATCAATTTCTGGTCAAGTGTTTAAATTGGATTGTGGTATCGTTTCTTTAAAAATATAACAATGATCGCCTCAAAAACCATTACAGCTTTTTTATTTCTATTGGGAATCTCAACGCACAACTCTCAACATTCAGAAAAAATGACTCTACATGATATTGAAATTAACAATTTAGATGGATCTCCAATCAATTTATCTGATTACAAAGGAAAATATATTCTTTTTGTAAATGTCGCTTCTGAATGTGGCTTCACAGGACAATATGAAGGTCTGCAACGCCTCTATGATCAGTATAGCAAGGATCTTATGGTTATTGGAGTGCCCTGCAATCAGTTTGGGCAACAAGAATCAGGGTCTCTAACACAAATTAAAACTTTTTGTAAACAAAATTATGGAGTCACTTTCTTGATGACCGAAAAAATTGACGTAAAAGGAAAGCGTCAGCATCCTCTTTACCAGTGGCTTACAAATAAAGAACTCAATGGTGTGAAAAGTACTACTGTAAGATGGAACTTTCAAAAATACATTATTGGAAGAAATGGTGAGTTTATAGATTATTTCTATTCAATGACACGTCCTATGAGCAGTAAAATCACAAAATTAATTCAATAGTTATGTTCAAATTATTCAAAAAGAAAACAGCCGTTGAAAAACTACAAGAGCGCTACAAAAAATTAATGTCTGAGTGGCATGACTTGTCATCAACAGACCGCGCTGCCAGCGATAACAAATACGCCCAAGCACAACAAGTTTTAAATGAAATCGATAAAATCACTACATAATTGAAATTTACGCTAACTTTTTTAGGCTTTTTAGCGATAAATTTAGGGGCGCTATTTTTAGGAACTTTACTTATGAATGGTGGTCCTACATCAAGCTGGTATTTTCATTTAGAAAAAGCACCCTGGACGCCCGCTGGCTGGGTTTTTGGTGCAGCTTGGACCTGTGTAATGGTGTTTTTTTCTGTGTTCATCAGCTATTTGTATCAAAACCTTGAAAATCGAAAGCTATGGCTTCTCTTTGGAATTCAATTTGTATTGAATGTGTCGTGGAACTACATTTTTATGAATAAACATTTAATTGGGCTAGGTTTACTTAACATTACACTATTAACGGCTTTAATGTTCTATTTCTTCATTGCTTTCAAAGAGTTGATAAGTCACATGCGGTTTTTTGTACTTCCTTATTGTGTATGGCTTTTGTTGGCAAGTTCCTTAAACCTCTACGTGGTGCTTTACAATTAAACCAAATGAAACTATACAATTTACACAAAAAACAGAATTTACCCATTACAGCTGATGAAGCTTGGGCGTTTTTATCCAGTCCTAAAAATCTCAAAACCATCACACCTGACTATATGGGTTTTAAAATTCTTAGCGGAGCTGAAAGCGAAATTTTTGCTGGACAAATTATTCAATACATTGTGACTCCCATACTAGGTATAAAAACAAAGTGGGTTACCGAAATCACTCATCTTAGACAAGGACATTATTTTGTTGACGAACAACGTTTTGGGCCATATTCACTCTGGCATCACAAGCATTTTATCAGACCTATAAAAGGAGGTGTTGAAATGGAAGATATCATCGACTACAAACTTCCTTTTGGTTGGATTGGTCAGTTAGCCCACCCTTTACTAGTGGAGCCGAAACTAAAAGAGATATTTGATTACCGTCAAAAAAAACTGATTGAACTTTTTGGAGAATTCAAATCATGAAACCCAACGCTATATTTTGGTTTCGTAGAGATTTAAGACTCCAGGATAACCACGGTCTATTTGAGGTCTTGAAAAATTACAAGAATGTACTTCCTATATTTATTTTCGACCCGGAAATTTTAGACAAGCTTCCAAAAGATGATGCCCGTGTAAGTTTTATTTACGAGCAATTAAAAGATCTTAACGTCTCCCTTGATACAAATCAAAAAATTAATACTTATTATGACCGTCCAGAGCAAGTTTTTAATCAGTTGGTTTCTGAATTTCCTATTGAAGCTGTATACACGAATCACGACTATGAACCCTATGCAATTATAAGGGATAAAGCAGTTTCAGATTTATTAAATCTAAAAAGTATAACATATAAATCCTTTAAAGACCAAGTTATTTTTGAAAGAAATGAAGTTACTAAAGACAATGGTTTACCCTATAAAGTATATACGCCTTATTCAAAGAAGTGGCTGGGCGCTTTTAATGACAGATGTATTGATGCTTATCCATCTGAAAATTTACTAAAGCACCTATCCAAAATGGACTGTAACCGATGGGTTACATTAGAAGCAATGGGATTTTCCTTATCAAAATTAAAAATTGCTCCCTTTAAAATTGATACACAATTGATTCATTTGTATGAAGAAAAAAGGAACACGCCCTCTGTCGCAGGAACCTCCAGGCTTGGCCCCCACCTTAGATTTGGAACAGTCAGCATCCGCAAGGTTGTAAAAAAAGCTTTAAAAAGTTCTAACATTACCTTTTTAAAAGAACTGATATGGCGTGAGTTTTTTATGCAAATTTTATGGCATTTCCCACATACAGTCACAACAAGCTTTAAGCCTCAATACGAGGCCATTCAATGGCGAAATAATAAGGAAGAGTTTGAAAAATGGTGCCAAGGAGATACTGGTTATCCTCTAGTTGACGCTGGTATGCGAGAACTGAATCAAACTGGTTTTATGCACAATCGCGTTCGAATGCTAGTTGGAAGTTTTTTATGCAAACATTTACTAATTGATTGGCGATGGGGCGAGGCTTACTTTGCTCAAAAATTACACGATTTTGAACTTTCAAGTAATGTCAGTAATTGGCAATGGGTTGCAGGTTGCGGAGTAGATGCAGCGCCCTACTTCAGGATTTTTAACCCAACCACTCAAATTATAAAATTTGACAAGGACCACCACTACATCAAAAAATGGGTTCCTGAATACCAAGAATTCAATTATGCAAAACCTATTGTAGATCACAAATTTGCAAGAGATCGATGTTTGGAAACTTATAAATCAGCGCTAAATAGATAATTTATTTTAAACATCAAATTTCGATCCGCTCAATCTTTGCACCAATTGCTTTGAGACGTGTATCGATGTTTTGATAGCCTCTATCGATCTGTTCAATATTGTGAATGGTTGAAGTCCCATTTGCGGAAAGCGCGGCTATTAAAAGCGATACACCAGCTCTAATGTCTGGAGAAGTCATTGTTGTTGCTTTGAGTTGAGATTTGAAATCATGTCCAATAACAGAAGCCCTGTGCGGATCACATAAAATTACTTTGGCGCCCATATCAATCAATTTATCTACAAAAAAGAGGCGGCTTTCAAACATTTTTTGATGGATTAGGACACTGCCCCGTGCTTGGGTTGCGACAACCAAAATAATGCTTAGTAAGTCTGGAGTAAAACCAGGCCAGGGTGCATCAGATAGGGTTAAAATTGAACCATCAATGTAATTTTGAACTTGATATCCATCCGTGTGGGCGGGAATGAAAATATCGTCTTCTTTCCTTTCTATTGTAATGCCTAACTTTCTAAATACATTGGGAATTATTCCAAGATCTTCCCAACTGACATTTTTAATGGTGAGTTCACTGCGCGTCATTGCAGCAAGACCAATCCAGCTGCCAATCTCTATCATATCTGGCAACATGGTGTGAGAAGTTCCACCAAGTACGTCAACACCTTCAATAGTGAGAAGATTAGAACCAATACCACTAATTTTAGCCCCCATTCGATTCAGCATTTTACAAAGCTGCTGTAAATAAGGCTCACAAGCAGCATTGTAAATTGTGGTGGTGCCTTTGGCTAAAACAGCAGCCATTACAATATTAGCAGTCCCCGTCACCGAAGCTTCGTCTAACAGCATATAAGCACCTTTTAATGCTTTAGCTTCAACCCCATAAAAGTAATCTTCCTTATTATACCTAAACTCAGCACCTAATTTTATAAACCCTTCAAAATGGGTATCTAAACGTCGGCGGCCAATCTTATCTCCACCTGGCTTAGGAATATATCCTTTGCCAAAACGAGCTAATAAAGGTCCAACAATCATAATTGAGCCTCTCAAACCAGCCCCATCGACTTTAAATGCGGGGGTTTCCAAATAGTCTAAATCGAGAGCATCTGCTTGGAAAGTGTATGAATTATCTGAGTGCTTTTCTACTTTGACACCTAATTTACCCAACAAATGAATGAGTTTGTTGACATCAATAATATTTGGGATGTTATGAATGCTAACCTTTTTAGAGGTTAAGAGAACCGCGCATAAAATTTGTAGGGCTTCATTTTTTGCACCTTGAGGCTGAATAGAACCTTTGAGTGGGTGACCTCCTTCAATTTTAAATGACTTCAATAGCTAAGGATTTAATTAGTTTTATTTTATAAATAAGAATTAATAGCGCTTTCTGTTTCTATTATTGTTCTTTTTGTATTGTTTTTTATAATTGGTTGTTTTACGTTGCATTTTAAGAAGTTGAGATGACTCCGTCAGTTGTTTCTCCGAATTTCTAATGTCAATTTTACCATTAGAAAGTTCAAAAAGATGGTCAAATATAACAGCGTCTTCAACTGTGTCCTTATTCCAGCTTAAAAATGATTTTTTCATGTGATTCGCTATGGTGAAAATAAGCGCATTTTTCATTTCTCCTTCCTCCCAAGATGAGGCGGCATCGATCATGGTTTTAATATTGTTTCCATAAAAGCGGTATTTGGGATAGTTCTGTGGATATTGGAGCGGATCAGGACTAGTGTTTAAGGTTTCCTTAGAAGGCTTTTCAAAAGGGGAATCTGCATCGAGTTTAAAGTCTGACATGATAAACAATTGATCCCAAAGTTTATGTTGAAATTCAGGAACATCTCGCAAATGTGGCTGCATATTACCCATAACTGATATGATGGCTTTGGCTAGTCTATTACGACACTCTTTGGATTCTTGAACCATGGCATGGTTGATCATTTTTTGAAGATGTCTGCCATACTCTGGAATGATGAGATACTCACGCTCAGTGTTGTATTCTAATTGATCTGTTAATATAGTCATTTATTTATTATTTTAATGGGCTTGCAAATTACAAAAAATTAAACAGAAACGAGACTTAAAAGTAGATATGTCATAAAGAGATGACATCTTTAACTTCTTTACCTATTTGCAAGTATTTTTCAATAACAGCTTCTGGATTTTTCATTTCCACATGTATAGAAACACATGTATATTTACCGTTTTTTGAAGCGGAACTTGTAATGACAGCACCCAAATTATCAAATGCGGTTTCAATTTTAGAAATTTTATTGGGTTCTGATTTGATAATAAATTTAAACAAATATTTTGAAGGCCAAGATGTTGTTTCGTAAAGTTGCGCTTTGAGTTTACTGTAAAATTCTTCAGAATGATTGGGTGATTGCATTTTGTGTATTTAGTACTACAAATATACATCAAGTCATATTTTTTATTTAACTTTTAAATCACGATTTTTACAAATACCATGTATTTAAACTCAAAAATAAAAAAAATAGCGATTACTGGTGGTCCGGCTTCTGGCAAGACTTCAATAATAAACCAATTGATGAGCAAAGGCCATGTTTGCATGGAAGAAATTTCTAGAGAAATCACGTTGAAAGCACAAAATGAGGGAGTAGATCAATTATTTTTGAAAGACCCTATTTGGTTCAGCGAACAACTTTTAGAAGCACGAAAAAAACAATTTATTGACGCTGATACTGCAAACAGCCCTTTTGTGTTTTTGGATAGAGGATTGCCTGATGTGATTGCCTATTTAGATTACATTGGCTCTAATTACTCTGAAGTATTTATCGATAGTTGTAAAAAATACAAATACGATAAAGTTTTTATTTTAATGCCTTGGAAAGATATTTACGTTCAGGACAATGAGCGTTATGAAACTTTTGAACAAGCTGCAGAAATTCACAAATTCCTCACAAAATGGTATACAAACTTTAATTATGAATTGATAGAAGTTCCACAAAGTACGCTACAAAATCGTGTAAATTTTATTCTAAATAATATTTAATACAATGTTGCACCCGCTTCAAATTTTAGAGCAATACTGGGGACATTCTGGTTTTAGACCAAATCAGCAAAAGATTATCGAAGCAATTCTAGAAAATGAAGACTGCCTGGCCCTTTTGCCAACAGGGGGAGGAAAGTCAGTTTGTTTTCAAATTCCAGCGCTAATCAAAGAAGGAATTTGCATTGTAGTTTCTCCGCTTATTGCCCTGATGCAAGATCAAGTCGCAACGCTCAATCAAAAGGGAATAAAGGCCATGGCCCTAACCAATGTTAATCACTACAGTGAATTGGAGCGAATGTTGGATAATTGTGTTTTTGGAAATTATAAATTTTTGTATATATCTCCTGAACGCTTAGAAAATAAATTGGTTCAAGATAGGATTAAATCTATGAAGGTAAGCTTGATTGCTGTTGATGAAGCACATTGCATCAGTCAATGGGGACACGACTTTCGGCCTGCTTACAGAAATATCAAAACACTTCGAGCCTTGTGTCCCCACACTGCTGTAATCGCGTTGACGGCAACAGCTACAAAACACGTGATTAAGGACGTTACAGAAAAGTTGGGTTTTTTGGGACCCAAAGTATTTAAAAGCTCTTTTTTTAGGCCTAATTTATCTTACCATTCTATGTCTATGAAAGATCCTCAAAATAAAACTATTTCCCTTTTAAAAAAGGTCAAAAGCAGTGCTATTGTATATGTTCGTAGCAGGATTGAAACAGAGCAACTGGCAACAACTTTAGAACTTCAAGGAATCTCTAGCGGCTTCTACCATGGTGGTATGAGCTTTAAGAAAAAAGAAGTTATGTATTCAGATTGGATAAATAATAAATTTAGCGTTATGATAGCTACCAATGCATTTGGTATGGGTATTGATAAAAGTGATGTTGAAATGGTGATACACCTTACTATACCCGATAGCTTAGAAGCTTATTTTCAAGAATCAGGAAGAGCAGGCAGAAATGGAGAGAAATCTTTTGCTTATTTAATAACAAGTCCAGATAATTTGTTGAATATGAAGCCTTGGTTTGAAAATTTAATTCCAGATGTTCCCTTTTTAAAATTAATTTACAAGAAATTATGTACATACTTTCAAATTGCTTATGGAGAATTTAACAATGAAAGACTGGGACTGCATTTTGATAAATTTTGCGAAATTTACAAGCTATCAAAGCGTAAAACTTATAATGCGCTTAAAACTTTAGAAAGTCATGGGGTATTAGTCTTTGAAAAGGTTCGAGAAAACAAATTAACTATTCAATTTTTGGTTTCCAATAAAACACTCCAATCGTTGGTTGAAAAGGATAATAGAGAAAACAATGTTACCAAAGCTATACTCAGAAGCTACGAAGGGGTCTTTGCTAAATCAACAGCTATTGATTTAGAAAAAATTACGACCAAAACAGGGCTTAAAATCTCAGCCATTTTGGAGGTTTTAGAGCGTCTAAAATCTGTGAATGCGATAGCGTTTGAAAAGATTCAGACCGATGCACAAGTCACATTTTTAGTCCCAAGAGAAGACGAAAAAACAATTCATAGAATTTCAAAATCGGTCTCAAATCAAAATAAAATAAAACTTAAAAAATTTCACGCAGTGTTGAAATATGTGAAGAATAATTCAGTTTGTAAAAGTCTTCAACTCCTCACCTATTTCAATGAAAAGCCACCAAAACCCTGCGGGATATGTAATGTCTGCACTGTGAATAGCTTTGTGAACAATAAATATTCTCAAAAAAGATAATACATGTGCTTAAAGCCATTTAAAAAAAGCCATTGAATTCCAAAGAATTGGTAGAAATTTGTACTTTAGAAGATGAGAAAATAATTATAACATTGCAGTATTTAATGGAGGACCAAAAAATTAAACTTACAAATTTAAATCAGTATCAAATTTTATGACAGCCACTACAATTATTCGAATTGTTTTTATGGGAACACCTGACTTTGCAGTTCATATGCTGAAAGGGATTATTAAAAATGGATATAATGTCGTAGGAGTCGTCACTGCCCCAGACCGACCTGCAGGACGTGGTCAAAAAATAAAGCAATCCGCAGTAAAAATTTATGCGCAAGAACAGGGCTTGTATATTTTACAACCAACCAATTTAAAATCTTCAGATTTTATATCCCAACTCAGCACACTAAATGCTAATTTACAAGTGGTTGTAGCGTTTAGAATGCTTCCGAATGTGGTTTGGAGAATGCCTGCACTTGGAACCTTTAATTTGCATGCATCACTATTGCCAGAATACAGAGGGGCTGCACCAATCAATTGGGCGCTTATAAATGGAGAATCCGAAACAGGAGTTACAACATTTTACATTGACGACAAAATTGATACTGGAGCCATAATCTTACAATCCAAGGTTTCTATTTTGGAAGACGATACAGCTGGCAGCTTACACGATAAACTCATGGAAAAGGGTCAGGAATTGATTTTAAAAACCATAAATCATATAGAGTGCGGATCTGTTGCAACAAGTATTCAGACAGACGAAAAAGAACTTAAAACAGCCCATAAACTTAATAAAAACAATTGTAAAATTGATTGGTCAAAAAGTGGGGTAGACATTCAAAATCTCGTCCGTGGCTTGAATCCTTATCCTGGTGCTTGGGCTTTGCTAAAAAATGGATCCGATAAATTAAACATAAAAATTTATAAGGTTAAATATGAAAATAACCCGCATTCAAATAATATTGGAACTGTAATTACAAACAATACCTCTATTGTAATTTGTGTTGAAAATGGATATATACATTTAACTAACTTCAAATTTCCAGGTAAAAAACAAATGGATGTTAAAGCATTTTTAAATGGGTTCAAATTTGATACCAATGCAAAAATGATTTAGAAAAAAGAGCCATATTAAAAAATTAAAATTAAATTACTACTTTTAATTAATTAAAAATAATTAGACCTTAATTGTGATCATTAAAAAAGGAAAATTATTAATTGCAGAACCTTCTATTATTGGAGATGTGTCGTTCAATCGATCAATTATCCTGTTAACGGAACACAACAATGAAGGATCTATCGGATTTATCCTCAACAAACCCTTGGATTTTGAACTTGGAGATTTGATACCAGACGTTAAATCTAATTTTCCAATCTACAATGGGGGCCCAGTAGATCAAGACAATTTATACTTTATTCATAAAGTTGCAGAGCTTGTTCCGAAAAGCATTGAAATTTCTAAAGGATTGTATTGGAGTGGTGATTTTGAAAAAGTTACGAAGTTGATTACAGATGAAAAAATCAATCAAACCGAAATCCGTTTCTTTTTGGGGTATTCAGGATGGGACATAAATCAACTCCAATCTGAGCTTAGTTCCAATACATGGATATTGTCTGAAAATATCCATAAAGACAACATTATTCAAGCAGTCGACAAGGCTTTTTGGAAGAAAAAAATGTTAGCCCTTGGTGGCGAATACAGTCTGTGGTCTAATGCGCCTGAAGACCCGTCCTATAATTAGACCAATCCTAGCTTTATATTGAGATTGTTTTGAATTTTTTTAGCGACTTCCGTAGTGTAAGTTTTTTTTCTAAATTTTGTCACGGACTTGATTCCTTGAATGACATTGGTGATGAAAATTTCATCTGCCTTTTGCAACTCAAATGGAGAAATAGAAGTTTCAATCAAATCGTAATTGTCGGATTTAGAAATCATCTCAATTAATTGATCTCTAATAATACCCTTTAAACAACCATCTACCAGTGGCGGTGTTTTGATAATATTATCGATCACAAGAAAAACATTTCCGTTAAGGGCCTCAATGATATTTTTGTTGGTGTTTAGCAACAAACAGTTGTCATAATTATTTTCTTTGGCAAATATACTGCCCAAAACATTTATGGCTTTGTTATTTGTTTTTAAAGTAGACAATAAATTTGGGGCAATAAAATAATCCTTAAAAAGTTCTATTTCACAATAATCGTTATGTGAATTGTAAGTATCAGAATCCAATGGAGCTAAAGCAATGGTGAATTCGATAGCGTTGGAAGTGGGTGTATAATAACCGCCAGTTGCTCTAAAAACGGTTAATTTAACCCTATAAGACTTTGCTTCATAAGATTGTGCATAAACTAAATCCATAATTTGAGACTCTAAAAACTCAGGAGTAAAGTGCATCGGAATCTCCATACGAAGAATGCGCATTGAAGCCATAAGTCGGAAATAATGTGCTTCCCAAAAAAGAGGCTTGCTGTTAACTTTAATGGTTTCAAATACTGCATCGCCATAGGCAAAACCCCTGTTGTCAACTGATAAGTAGGCTTCGGAATCTTCTAAAATACTCCCATTGATGTTAGTCATAAAAATTGAAGGAAAATGCTGTGAATATATGCCAAATTAAGCATTTTAGTTTGAGCCTAAAATTTGCTTTAAACTTGCGATTTGATTTTCCCATAGCATTTTAGATTCTTCAACCTCATCGTCATCTGAAAAATCTGTTACTATGATGGAAACATCTTTTGTAATACTGTCTACCTGAATTCTAAGTTCAAAAAAGCAGTCGTCATCTTCATTTTCTAACCATCTGAATTTGATTCGCTCTGAATTTTTTTTAGTCAACAATTTAGCTTGCTCCTCAGAATCATCCCATATAAATGTGAACAACTCCCCTCTTGAATTTACATTATCCGCAAACCATTCTGAAAGGCCTGAAGGTGTAGAAATATAGTTGTAAAGCAACTGCGGAGAGGCTTGTATTGGAAATTCCAATTCGTATTTAACTTTGGTACTCATAGTTGTGGTAATTAGTTTTCCAATATATACATTAATTTATTAGTTTTAAAAGAAAAAAAATATTTTTTACAAAGGATTTATTTTGAAAGCCCAGCAATTTGTTTCTATATTTACAGCCATCAATTATGGCGTGGTAGCTCAGTTGGTTAGAGCGTCGGATTCATAACCCGGAGGTCGGGAGTTCAAATCTCCCCCACGCTACTTTTAAACCCTTGTACTTCAAGGGTTTTTTTAGTTATTAAATTGTGAAATTAGCGCTTCTAAGTCCAGTGTTTTTTGACTGCCATCCAACATATTTTTTAGGGTAAAAGTTATGGAGTTCATTTCTTGATTTCCAACCAAAACTATATATGGAATATTGCGTTTATTGGCGTATGTGATTTGCTTTTTCAACTTGAGTGCATCAGGATAGAGCTCGGCAACAATACCATTGGATCTTAAAGATTGAATGGCTTTATAACAATAAAGACTTTCTTCAGGTCCAAAATTGGTAAACAATACTTGGGTTGTTTGAGTATTATTTTCTGGAAAAAGTCCCAATTCTTCCAAAACAAGTGAGATTCTGTCAAGGCCAAAACTAATGCCTACTCCACTCACGCCTTTGAGTCCAAAAATACTGGTCAAATCATCATAACGCCCACCACCGCCAATAGACCCCATGGCAACAGCATCTGGCGCAGAGACCTCAAAAATAGCACCTGTGTAGTAGTTTAGACCACGTGCGAGTGTAATATCTAATTTTAGAGTGGCTGTTTTGAGTCCCAGTTTATTGATTTTATCCGCTATAAATTCTAGCTCGGAAAGTCCTTCCCTACCAATCTGAGAAGTTCTAAATAGACTATTCAAGGCTTTTAGCTGTGCTTTGAAATCCCCTGAAATCTTTAAAAGAGGAGTTAATAAAGCGATACCATCGGGTGAAATGCCTTTAGAAAGCATCTCTTCTTTTACTTTTTCTGCCCCTATTTTATCCAGCTTATCCAAAGCCACAGTAAAATCTATAAGCTTGTCTTGAGCGCCAATGCGTTCTGCAATGGCTGCTAAAATTTTTCTATTGTTAATTTTAATAGTGACCCCTTTTAATTTTAAGTCTGAGAAAACAGCATCATACAACTGGATAAATTCAACTTCTTGCCACATGGAATCCGAACCAACTGCATCAGCATCACATTGGAAAAATTCTTGGAAGCGCCCCTTTTGAGGACGATCGGCACGCCAAACAGGTTGAATTTGATAACGTTTAAAAGGAAAGGTAATGTCATTCTGATATTGTACAACATAACGTGCAAATGGTACAGTTAAATCGTAACGCAATGCTTTTTCAGAGAGTGAATTTGAAAAGCGTGCAAGTTGATTGTTTTCTAAGGCGCTTAAATCCGCTTTTTTAACCTTTTCACCAGAGTTTAAAATTTTAAAAATCAAACGATCGCCTTCATCTCCGTATTTTCCCAAGAGGGTTTCCGACAACTCAAAGCTGGGTGTTTCAATGGGTGCAAAACCAAAGCGTTTGAAATTTGACTTTATGGTACTGAAAATGTAATCGCGATTGGCAATCTGTTGCGAGTTGAAGTCTCGTGTTCCTTTAGAAATGCGTGGTTTAGAAGCCATAACGCTTATTTATTAACAAATATCTGATTTTTTAAGATGCTAACCAATGAGTTGCTCAAAATACTTAAACAATTCACCCTTAGTTATCTGCGCACCCTTTTCTATCAATTCAAAAATCTGTATCTTTTTATCCTCTTTAATTTGCTTTTCAGCATCAAAAATTTCTACAGTATCAGACATCAAGTTCTCACGCAGCCAAGAGAAGCCGGCTTTTGTAGTTAAATCTACATTTTTAATATTGAGTTTTAGCCCAATCAAGGCGATAGCGTTTTCTTTAATATGAAATAAATACATGTGTTGGGGTGCAATATTTTCTAAAAATAAAACTTTATCCAAAACACCTTCCCATATTAAATCACTGAAAATATCCATCTCAGCTTCAACAACTTCTGGTTTCTGAGACTTTAGTACTTCCCATTCTGCTGCAGTAATAGATTGTGTCGCCAAAAAATTAATAAATTCTTTGTGCAATTCTTCAAATTGTTCTTTGCTAAGTCGTCTGTACTTCATGTTTTTAAACTTAAAAAAAGGCCTGTCGATTAAACAGGCCTTTTAAACTAAAAATTTGAATTTGATGATTATGCTTTTTCAGCAATAATTTCAAAAGGCAACTCTACATTCACATCGCGATGCAATCGAATCTGAGCATTGTATTTGCCTAATCGTTTCACATTACCACCTGTAACAGTGATAAACTTTTTTTCAATGCTTTGACCTGCTTTGTCTAGTGCAGCCGCTACATCAATATTGTTAACCGATCCGAAGAGTTTGTCGCCACTGCCCACTTTGGCCGTGATTTTAAGCTCTAGATCCTTGAGATTTTCAGCTACTTTTTGAGCATCTTCAATGATTTTCTTTTCTTTGAAAGCGCGTTGCTTTAAATTTTCAGCACGTACTTTTTTTGCTGAAGTTGTTGCTAACACTGCCTGACCACTAGGAATTAAAAAATTTCTACCATAACCATTTTTAACGGTTACAACATCATCCTTAAAGCCCAATCCTTCAACGTCTTGTTTTAATATTAGTTCCATCGTTATGATTATTTTATTTTAATAAATCCGCTACATAAGGCATCAATGCCAAGTGGCGTGCTCTTTTTACGGCAACAGATACTTTTCTTTGGTACTTTAAAGACGTTCCTGTGAGGCGTCTTGGAAGTAGTTTTCCTTGTTCGTTCACAAATTTTATGAGAAAGTCTGGATCTTTATAATCAATGTATTTTATACCTGATTTTTTAAAACGACAGTATTTCTTTGTTTTGTTGGTTTCGATATTCAAAGGAGTTAAATATCTTATTTCTCCCCCTTTTTTTCCTTTAGCTTGTTGTTCTAATGACATAATTACGCTTTGGTTTTAAGTTTATCTCTTCTGCGCTCTGCCCATGATATGGCGTGCTTGTCTAATTTAACAGTGAGGTAACGCATAAAACGTTCGTCACGTCTAAATTCAACCTCAAGAGGACCAATGGCCTCTCCTGGGACTGTGTATTCAAAAAGGTGGTAAAATCCACTTTTTTTATTTTGAATGGGATAAGCCAATTTCTTTAGCCCCCAATCCTCTTTTGATACCATCTTAGCTCCTTTTGAAACGAGAAAATCTTCGTATTTCTTTACTGTTTCCTTTATCTGGTCATCAGATAAAACGGGATTTAAGATGAAAACAGTTTCGTAATGATTCATAATTTATATTTTAAAATGGGTGCAAACTTAAGTAATTATTGCGGTTTTGACAACACAATTTTCATCTTTTTAATGACTTTAAATAAAGCATTTTAACGTCTTTAATTGGTTTTAATCGATTTTTTTACTTAATTTTGTGAACTATCTCTGAATTAAAGAACCTCTAACCAATTTATCATGACTCTAAATTCAATTGTAATAGACTCCAACGCGCTCCAGCGAATGGACACTGTAAAAAAAGCCAATGACCATGATGCTGTCAATTTATTGGCAGAGTTTAGCTCCTGTATTGAAGCCAAAGAATTCTTATCCAATACAGATGTTGATCTAATTTTTTTAGAAATTGATATTCCTAAGATGGGAGGCTTTGAGTTTCTTGATATTCTAAGTGCTTCAAAATTATCAGTCCCAAAGATCATTATTATTTCGAAGCGAACAGAAGCGGCTTTTACTTCCTACGGCTATGGTGTTGCTGACTTTTTATCAAAACCACTTGACGTTGACCGGTTTGACAAAGCAATAAATAAAACACTTGCCTTGTTTGCTTCTACTAATGCTGTGAGGAAAACAAAAGAAAACCAGCATATTTTTGTTAAGAGCAACCTTAAGAAAAGAAAGGTTTTTGTTAAAGATATTAAATGGATAGAAGCACTTGGTGACTATGTAAAATTAATTACAACCAACGGCAGCTATGTAATCTTATCAACAATGAAAGCTTTTGAGAACGATTTGCCAGCAGGAAAATTTCTAAGAATTCACAAGTCCTACATCATCAACCTTAAAAAAATTGATCGCTACAACAGTCGTTTTGTTGAAATTGACAACTCACAAATCCCTTTAAGTCGCAACAAAAAAAATAACCTTACTAAAGCACTTGAAGCAGCAAATTGATTTTAATAATTATCCACATTTAGGACAACTCTCACGGATCTAAATGCCTTTGTACTCAAAAAGCTATTTTTAATTTTACTAAGCACTAACTTTGTCTTTTTTAAGGATTGCTCGTTTGGTATTTTAATCAGTATATTTTTGTGAAATAAATTTCTAATACGTGGTACGGGTGGGAATTCAGGTCCCAAAACATGATCCTTAAAAACCTGATAAAGTGCTCTTTTTAGCCAATCAGCACCTTCATTGACACGGTTATAGTCTTTGTGTTTTAAAGTGATTTTTATAAGTCTATAGTAAGGCGGATATTTGTATATACGCCGTTGGTAGGTTTGTTCCTCAAACATTTTGTGGTAATCATTTGTCGAAACTTGTTGCAATACATTGTGATTTGGATTAAAGGACTGAATCAATACTTGGCCTCTAACATCCCTCCTACCAGCACGGCCTGAAACTTGTTGCAGCAATTGAAAACTTCTTTCATGAGATCTAAAATCAGGAAAATTAATCAATTGGTCCGCGTTGAGCACACCAACCAGCTTCACATATCTGAAATCTAAACCTTTGGTAAGCATTTGTGTACCGACTAAAATATCAATGTCTTTTTTCTCAAAACGGTGAATGATTTGATCATAGCCATATTTTCCTCGAGTCGTATCAAAATCCATGCGCGCAATAGAGGCACTTGGAAATAAAGCTTGTGCCTCTTCTTGAATTTGTTCAGTTCCAAAACCTTTATGGTTTATATCAACCCCTCCGCATGCCATACAGATAGGTTGAACAGCGATGGTATAGCTACAATAATGACAGCGCAATTGTTTGCTGTGTTGATGATAGGTTAAACTGACATCACAATTGGAACATTGGGGAACATGACCACAACTATTACAAGATACTACTGGCGCATAACCACGTCTATTTTGAAATAAAATGACTTGATAGCCTGAATCTAAAGTCTCTTGGATTTCAGAAATTAAGCGGTCACTAAAATGACCTTTCATTCGTTTTCGCTTGTATTTATCCTTTAAATCAACCAACTCAATACCAGGTAATATAACATTGCTATAACGCTTATTTAGAGATACATAGCCATATTTTTTATGAATGGTAGCATTGTAGTAACTCTCAATACTTGGCGTAGCAGATCCTAAAATTGTTTTCGCATTAAAAAAATTTGCCAGCACAATGGAAGTGTCTCGCGCATGGTAGCGCGGTGATGGATCAAATTGTTTATATGAAGGTTCGTGCTCCTCGTCAACTACAATCAATCCCAAATTAGAAAATGGAAGCAACAAGGATGAGCGGGCACCAATTACCACTCTTGCCTGCTCAGAATTTTTTAACACTTTCTGCCATATTTCTACCCGTTCATTGGGACTGAAGCGCGAGTGGTAAACCACGACTTGAGATCCAAAAAATTGCTTGAGACGAAAAACCAATTGAGAAGTCAGGGCAATTTCAGGCACTAAAAATAAAGCTTGCTTCCCGTAAAGCAAGATACTTTCAATTTTTTTGATATAAATTTCCGTTTTTCCAGATGAGGTAACGCCATGAAAAAGACAAACCGATTTCTCTTTTAAGTTGTGATTTATAGCATCAAAGGCGATTGACTGCTCTAGACTTAAAGCAATGTCTTGCTGGTCTTTGGAATTTTCAAATTTAATACGATCGACTTCAATAAAATAAGCTTCAAAAACCCCTTTATCAATCAGAGTTTTAATTTGAGAGGCGGTAGCATTAGTCTGGGTTTTTAAATCAGATACGGTAATTTGACTTTTCTGACTTACCAAAGAAAAATACCCCAAAACAATGGCGCTTAACTTTTTAGCTCTTTTTAATTCATGTTCAAGTTTGGCCAAGGCATCATTGCCAGAGTAAGAATTAGAAATTCGAACGCATCTTTCTAATTTTGGTTTAAATTTTTCTTTAAGACTTTGAGAGGTTGTTAAGATCTTAGCCTCCATCAATGGGGTTAAAACAGAAAAAACATTCTTTTTATTGAGAATATTTTGGATGTCTTCTATTTTTAATCTTGATGCTTGTTCTAAGGCCTCTAATATTAAATATTGATCATCAGTTAGTTGAATAGTATTGACATTTGCGTTGGGAACAAGCGCAACCAATGTTTCACTTTGCAAAAGAAACGCACTTGGAATGGCTGCGCTCATAACTTCTCCAAGGCTACACATATAATACTTAGATATCCAATCCCATAACTTAAATTGAAAAGCATTTACTATGGGTGCATTGTCTAAAATGCTGTGAATGGACTTCACTTCATAAGCAATTGGTGCTTTACCGTGTAATTTTAATGCAATACTTGTGTATATTTTATTCTTACCGAAAGGAACCGTAACTCGGAAACCAGGTTTTATAAATTCTGACTCGGCTTTGGTAATCGCATAGGTGAAGTTGCGTTCCAACGGAAGCGGTAAAATCACATCTACAAAATATTGATGTGCTACTGACATGAGTCTTTCAGGCGTTGCAAAGAAGCATTCAATTCAAACCCTAGCAATAAAATAATGGCATTGAGCCAGAAGTAAAAAAGAAGGATTAAAAGGGCTCCAATAGATCCGTAAAGTTGATTATAAGTTGAGAAATTCTCAATGTAAATTCCAAAAAGATAGGAGTTCAAAAGTACCAAAAAAGTAGTCAACAAAGCACCGATAGAGAAAAACCGAAACAATCTACCGTCTTTTGTACCAAAAAAATAAAGAACAGCAGTACCTAAATAAATCATCAAAATAAAAAATAAGAATTTTAAAGCATTTATCCATTCTAATTCAGAAACTGAATCGGTCATATTCAAACTTTGGTATATAGGATGCACTATATAAATTTCTAAAAATCCAACACCAACAAGGGTTGAAATCAGTATGAGAACCAAAATGATGGAAACGCCAAAAGCATGCAGATATTGATTGATGAAATTTCGATTTAATTTTTGATGGTATGAGTTTTCAAAGCCAGAAAAAACAGCATTAACCCCGTTGGACATCAACAACATAGAAACTATGAAAACAGAAGACAACAAACCGCCAGAACTGTTTTTATTGATGTTTTCAAAAATATTTTGATTAAAAAATTCAGAAGTGTTTGGAGGCAAGGACGCATCTAGAAAATTGAGAAATTCAGATTGAAAGCTCTCTATTGGAATATACGGGATAAGAATAATAATAAACAATAAAAAGGGGAAAATAGCCATAAAGAAACTGTAGGCTACCGCACTGGCTCGTATGCTAAGTGCACCATTAATAATTCCTAAAATATACATTTCAAACAAATCGTATAAAGACAAGCCCTCAAGTCCTGGAAGCTTAATGGATTTAAACAGTCGAACCACCCATTTGACCAAAGGAATTTTATTCAATTGATTTTCAATATTTTGACTCATTTAAAGGCTTTTAAACTTAAATCTAAATTGTGAACTGAGTGTGTCAATGCACCTGATGAAATAAAATCAACACCACATTCGGCATAATGTCGTAAAGTAACCTCATTAATGCCACCAGAAGATTCTGTCTGGCACTGGTCTCCAATTAAAGAAACCGCTTTTTTGGTGTCTTGTATTCCGAAATTATCAATTAAAATACGATCGGCACCCCCGTGGTCTAAAATTGCTTGTATTTCGTCCAAATCACGTGCTTCAACAATAATTTTTAGAGACAAATCGTGTTTCCTAAGATAAAGCATTGTTTTTTCTAATGCCTCAGTAACTCCGCCTGCAAAATCGATATGATTGTCCTTGAGCATGATCATGTCATACAAGGCAAATCGATGGTTGACACCCCCACCAATAGACACCGCCCATTTTTCCAAAACTCTTATGCCAGGGGTTGTTTTGCGGGTGTCTAAAATTCTTGTTTTTGTGCCCTTTAGTAAATCAACATATGCACTTGTCTTTGTAGCAATTGCACTCATGCGTTGCATGGCGTTGAGTACCAAACGCTCAGATTTTAAAATGGATTGCTGTGAACCCATTACTTCAAAAGCAATATCCCCAAATTTAACAGCAGTTCCATCCTTGATCAGAACCTTTACCTTTAGCTTCGGGTCAACATATGTAAACACACTTTTGGCGAATGTTACTCCAGCTAAAGTCCCATTGTCCTTTACAATGAGTCGGGCTTTACCAAAAGTATTTTCTGGAATACACGCAAGAGAACTGTGATCGCCCTCCCCTACATCTTCGCGAATGGCATTGGCTATAATACGTTCTATTTCATTTTTAAAAGCTAATGAACTGATCATAGAATTTAGTTTAATGCGAATGTAATAATTTGAATGCTTTATAAATATAAGAATAAAATCTATTTTATGATTAACTTTGCCATGTGAAAATCAAAGTATTGGTCCTAGGGAAAACAGACGCAAAAGCGCTGAAAGAATTGATTCAAAAATACGAATCCAGACTTCGGTATTACATTCCGTTTTCGATGGAAATCATTCCCGACCTAAAGCATACCAAAAATCTTAGCATAGGTCTACAAAAAGAAAAAGAAGGGCAAATGATTTTGAATAAAATAAACACTTCAGATCGCTTGTTTTTGTTAGACGTAAAAGGAAAAGATTATGATTCTATTGAATTTTCAATGTTTTTACAAAAACAAATGAACTCTGGATTAAAACAAATGGTGCTTGCGATTGGCGGACCTTATGGTTTTTCAGAAGCAGTATATAAAAGTGCTCATGGTAAAATTTCGTTTTCAAAAATGACTTTTTCCCATCAAATGATTCGTTTATTTGTTGTAGAGCAATTGTACAGAGGTATGAGTATCTTAAAAAACGAACCCTATCACCACCAATAAAAGAGGCCATGATTGAAATCGTTTTTGCAACTAATAATTCCAATAAACTTCATGAAGTTCAAGCACAACTTCCCAAAGGGATTAAACTCATTAGCTTAAAAGACATTGGATGTAACGAAGACATTCCTGAAACTCAAAATACCATTGAGGGTAATGCCATTCAAAAAGTCAATTATATCAAGAAAAAATACAATTTAGATTGCTTTGCTGACGATACTGGCTTAGAAGTTGAAATTTTAAATGGGGAACCTGGAGTCTACTCAGCACGTTATGCCGGTCCTGAAAAAAATGCGGATGATAACATCCAAAAATTACTTTATAAATTAAAAGATAAAGCCAACCGAAAAGCACAATTTAAAACGGTCATTGCAATGCATTTTAGGGGGAAATTAATAACTTTTGAAGGGATTTGTAAAGGAGAAATCACAGAAAATATTATAGGTTCTGGAGGCTTTGGTTACGATCCGATTTTCAAACCTTTAGGCCATTCAAAAACTTTCGCGCAATTGGCTTTATATGAAAAAAACAAGATTGGACACAGAGGCCAGGCTGTTGCTCAGTTAATTGATTTCTTTGAAGCTTAAACAAACTTAATTAATTAATGTACCTTTGCCGCAAATCCTCAGGGTGAGGATGTGATGTAAGGAGCATTAGGTATAAAATTCGATAAGCTTCTGAGGCAACACGACAAACGCATATCGAAATAAACATACTAATGAATGTATTCCAAACATTAGGTCTTGAAGCACACTTGCTTCAGGCCATCACAGATCTTGGCTTTGAAACACCAAGTGAAGTTCAAGAAAAAACAATACCAACCCTTCTCTCTAAAGAATGTGATCTTGTGGCACTGGCGCAAACAGGAACAGGTAAAACTGCAGCCTTTGGCTTTCCAATGCTGCAAAAAATAAATATTGAGAGCCGAACGACCCAAGGTTTAATTTTATCGCCAACAAGAGAACTTTGTCTTCAAATAACAAATGAGATAAAACTCTATGGAAAATACTGCAAAGGTTTAAATGTTACGGCTATTTACGGTGGCGCTAGCATTACAGATCAAGCAAAAAACGTTAAGTGTGGTGCGCAAATAATTGTAGCGACTCCTGGACGTATGAAGGATATGATCAATAGGCGCTTGGTTGATATTTCAAAAATTGACTATGCCGTATTAGACGAAGCTGATGAAATGCTTAATATGGGCTTTTTTGAGGATATAAAATCCATTCTTTCGCATACTCCAGAGGAAAAATCAACTTGGTTGTTTTCTGCTACCATGCCCAAAGAGGTTTCAATAATTGCTAAAAAATTCATGTCCAATCCAACGGAAATCACAGTAGGACACAAAAACATTGGCAGTAAAAATGTTTCACATGAATTCTATTTGGTAGGTTCAAGAGATCGTTATCCTGCTCTAAAACGTTTGGCAGACGCAAACCCAAATATATTTGCTGTTATTTTTTGTAGAACAAAAAGAGACACCCAAAAAGTGGCTGAAAAACTTATTGAAGATGGGTACAATGCAGGGGCATTGCATGGTGATTTAAGTCAAAATCAACGTGACTTGGTCATGAAATCTTTCCGAAATAAACAAATTCAAATGTTAGTCGCTACAGATGTGGCAGCTCGTGGTATTGATGTCGATGATATCACTCACGTAATTAACTACCAATTGCCGGACGAAATTGAGACGTACACTCACCGCAGTGGCCGAACAGGACGTGCAGGAAAGACAGGCTTATCTATGGTTATCATTACCAAAAGTGAGCAACGCAAAATAAAGTCAATTGAAAAAATGATTCAAAAACAGTTTGTGAAAAAAGAAATTCCGCAAGGAATGGAAATATGTGAAGTCCAACTCAAGGCATTGGCGCACAAAATTCACGAAACAGAAATTAATCATAAAATTGACAACTATTTAGAAGAAATTAATGCGTTGTTTGAGAATGCTTCAAAAGAGGACCTCATCAAAAAATTCTTTTCTGTTGAATTTACACGCTTTTACAATTATTACGATAAAGCGAAAAATTTGAACGCCCCGAAGGGAAATGACAACTTTTCAGAAAAAAATGAAACTGATAACTCTGCGAGATTTTTTATAAATATTGGCAAAAAAGACGGTTACGATTGGATGCGGCTAAAAGACTTTCTTAGAGACAGTCTGGAACTTGGACAAGATGCTGTTTTTAAAGTAGATGTGAAGGATAGTTTTTCATTTTTTAACACAGAAACTGTTCATATGCCAAAAGTACTAGAGTTTTTTAGTGACTTTAAACAAAATGGCCGCTACATAAATGTTGAAATCACAGAGAAACAAGACCGAAGTCGTCAAAGACGTAAAGGAAAAAGAAGAAACGACAGTCAAAAGTCACGTGGAAATTTTAGCAAAGGACGAAAGCGAAGAAGTTCTGATTTCAAACAAGGTTCAGGCCACTCTCGACCAAGAAGAAACCGCCGTAGGTAGCCACTATGTTAATATTCAAATAAAATTTAATTAGACATTGGGTATTCAAGCTTTGTTTATTATTTTTATAGAAGCATTTTTTCCATGAGACACCTTCTGCTAATCATTTTATTATTTGTTTTACCACAACAGTTAGTGGCGCAACAAAAGGAGCTTGTGAGGGGTAAAATTGTTGATGCTTCCGACGATAAGCCCATGGAAAACGTCAATATTGTAAATCTCAATCAAGTATTTGGAACTGCGACCAATCAAGAGGGGGCGTTTGAGATTCAAGCTAAGGTAAATGACACACTTCATCTTTCATTTTTGGGTTATAAATCCATTAAGGTTCGTGTCACCAACGATTGGGTTAATTTTGGCAATCAAACCACTATTAAACTTACTGAACTTGCTTTCGCATTAGAAGAGGTAGTCATTAATAAACTCAAGCTCACAGGTTATCTGGAAATTGATATCAAGCAAATTCCGATACAGAAAAATGTACGTTACAGTATTTCTGGTTTAAATTCGGGCTATGAATCTAGTCCTAGAACTCCCAGCATGGTTACAAAGGTTTTGGGCGCTATCTTTAACCCAGCAGATTTTTTACACAATGTCTTTGGTAAAAAGCCTCGCGAAATGCGAAAACTTCGAAAAATGAAACAACAAGACGAAATCCGTAACATTCTCTCGTCTCGTTTTGATAGAGAGATGTTAACTGCTCTTTTAAAGGTTGACAAGATCGATCTGGATCTTCTTATAAGTGAATGTAACTATTCGGATGACTTTATAAAAACAGCTAATGACCTTCAAATTCTGGATGCGATTAGTGAATGTTACGAGGAATATAAAATTTTAAGTCGCGAACGAAATTAATTTTATAAAGTTTGTTGTTTAATATCGAGTCTGGTCACAACTTGATTTGTTTCGATTAAAATGCAGAGAAAATGAATTAAAAACTGCGTTTGCATATATTGATAAAATTAAGACATTTTGTTTTTGGCTTCAATCCACTTGGAAAAGTACTTTGTAGATTCTAAGCTATGGTGTTGAAGTAAAAGTCCTGTTATATTTTTTAAACGGTGATTATCTAGCTTAATAAATAGCTGATCTATTTTAGTTAAAAAAAGAGATTCAAACTTCGATCGAGAAAAGCGCTTTAAAAGGACATTAAATCCATCATTTTGGGCAGTCATCCAGATATCCTTTTCGTTATAGAACTGCAAGGATTTGAATACAAATTGATGTGGATCATCTACAATAAATCCATTGGGAGGAAGTGAACCAAAAAGGCCTTCTGAAGCAATAGTGGAAAGCCCGCATGGAGTTCCATTTCGCATTGCATCTAATACTTTTCCTTTAAGGCCTGCTCCAAATTGAAGCGGCGCTAATAAAAGACGGTAAGAACTTAAAAGTGAATCTAAATCTTCTGCGCGTCCATAAACATAAAAATTATTTTTTGGATCTTCAAGTGTCAAATGTTGTGGCTTTGCATAGGCGCCATAAATATGGAGCTGAGCTTCTGGTAATTTTTGACTTAGTACAGGCCAAATTTTTTGTTTTAAATACTTAACAGCCTGAACATTAGGAGGGTGCATAAAATTTCCTACAAAAACGAAATTTTTTCGAGTCTCATAGCCCGAAAAATCCTTTGGGTTTTGAATTTCAGTGGGATGTAAAACAAAGGGGATGTAAAACAATAGCGAAGCATCAATGCCAAGTTCTTGAGTGAGAATTTTAAATTCTACTTCAGAAATAATTAGCGATAGATCTGAGCGGTAGATACTTGCAATTTCGCGTTTGGCAACATCAGATTTCAAAAACGTTTTAGAGAAACGTACCGTAGAATCTAAATTTTCCCCACGTGCCTTTCTCAAAAAATGAAGATCTTCTGTATCTAAAACTCTAAGCGCATCAGGACAGCATTTCGCAACGCGCCAACCAAATTGTTCTTCAGTCATAAAGCGGTCAAAAAAAACAACAGATGGGTTTAACGCAAAAATATATTCATCAAAACTTGAGTCATTAAGCTTTAGTGATTTAACCTCAATTCCTAGTGTATTCAGATCAAAAGAATGTGCTGAAGGGCTGGCAGTAGTGCCAAAAATAATTTTGTAATCGGCATCAATAAACAATTTCAACAATTGTAAAATACGGGCCCCAGCCGCAGAAGAACTGGGTTCGGGGTAAACAAAGCCTATACACAATACGATTTTTTGCTGCTGCATATGTAAAATATCAATTCAAAAATAGAAATTAATCGGCGCATCTTGGCTTGAAATGAAAATCTTCTCATTAAAAGTGATATCTTTGCGTCTTAAACTGAGAGCAAATGTCATTAACGCCGCTGAATGCTATTTCACCCATCGATGGTCGCTACAGATCTAAAACAGTAGAACTTGCTGCTTTTTTTTCAGAAGAAGCGCTCATTAAATACAGAGTACTTGTAGAAGTGGAATATTTCATTGCACTTTGTGAGCATCCATTGAAGCAGTTGGCTGATTTTGATTCAAATTTGTTTGAAAGTTTAAGAGCCATTTATAAAGAGTTTTCATCAGAAGATGCAAAAGCTATAAAGCAAATTGAACAAACTACCAATCACGACGTAAAAGCGGTAGAATATTTCATCAAAGACAAATTTGACCAGCTCAATATCAGTCGTTACAAAGAATTTATTCATTTTGGATTGACCTCCCAAGACATCAACAACACCGCCATTCCATTGATTATCAAACTTGCCAATGAACAAATATACATCCCTCAATTGTTAACACTTATTGAGACCTTGGATAAATTCTCTAAAGACTGGGCTTCCATTCCTATGTTGGCCAGAACCCACGGACAACCGGCTTCTCCTACCCGCTTAGGAAAAGAAATAGCGGTGTTCAAAGTGCGCTTAGAAGTGCAATTAGACATTCTAAAAAGCATCCCCTATGCCGCTAAGTTTGGGGGCGCTACCGGAAATTTCAATGCACATCATTTGGCATACCCTAATGTTGACTGGAAGTTATTTGCAAACAAATTGCTAAACGAAACGCTTGGGCTGCAGCACTCTTTCCCTACCACTCAAATTGAGCATTATGACCATATGGCAGCGCTTTTTGATGCAATGAAACGCATCAATTCAATCTTGATTGATATGGATCGTGATTTTTGGACTTATATTTCTATGGATTATTTTAAACAAAAAATCAAAAAAGGAGAAGTTGGTAGTTCTGCGATGCCGCATAAAGTAAATCCTATTGATTTTGAAAACAGTGAGGGAAATCTTGGGATTGCCAATGCAATTTTTGAACACCTCTCGGCCAAACTTCCCATTTCAAGGTTACAACGCGATTTGACGGACAGTACTGTTTTAAGAAATGTGGGGGTCCCTTATGCCCACACAATAATTGCCTTTAATTCGACCTTAAAAGGACTTCATAAACTGCTGCTAAACGAGACTAAAATAGCCCAAGATTTAAATCAAAACTGGGCAGTCGCTGCTGAAGCCATTCAAACAGTTCTCAGAAGAGAAGGCTATCCAAATCCCTACGAAGCACTCAAAGGATTGACGCGTACCAATGCGGAGATCAATGCAGAGTCCATCGCTGATTTTATTGACGGTTTAGAGGTTAGTGACAGCATTAAAGCTGAATTGAAAAACATCAGCCCTTCAAACTATACTGGAATTTAATTTCTACAAAGCCGATGGCTTCATAAAGTTAAAAAAGCTATCTACGTTCTTATAGTCAAGGTCTAGTTTTTCTATGAGGGGCCCAAGTTGCATTATTTCGGAAAGATTCATATTATTACCTAAAACACGAATGACGGCAAAGCCAACTAGGTTAGAGTTGAGTAAAATAACAATTTCATCCATGTTATGATCTTCACCAACAGTGTAAATTTTAATTCTACCATCCTTAGAGTTTCCTAGACGAAACAATTCATTGTACTTGAATTCCTTGAGCAATTGTTTTACAAAATTAAGTTCAGATCTATAAACAATATCACTTCCTGACTTTAAACTATAACCAAGCATATTAAACTTCTGAATGGAATTAATGGCTTTTTGTTCAGACTCGGTTATATCATTTATATCAATATCTAAAAAAGATACGGGAAAGTCCATAGCAATAAAACCGAATGCTTCCTGATGGTCTACATAATAGGTTTGAAGGCTGGGTTCAGAATTACAACTTAAAAAAAGTAAGCAAATAAGTGTAAAATACAGGGGCTTTAAAAAAAATAATTTCATTCTGTCTTAGATGCGTTTTCAAGTTGTTTTCCTCCAGGAATATTTAACTGCTCGGTCAAAACAGCTAAAGTTCGCAAATCAATATCGCCATTCAACGAAAGTAAAACAGTTTCATCAGAACTTTCCGTACCACGAACCAACATCAATAGTTCTAAAACATGGAATTCGTCACGACCCGATTGTACATAAAATTTGATGTTTTGATCGCCGTCTTTAACACGCATCAACTCCTCTAATTTTGAAGCTTTGACATAGGTGTTTACGTCGGCACTAATCGCATTAGAAACCGATGTGTCTTTAGTAGTGAAGACGGTTAAATTATTGAGCGTTTTAATTTGATCTAAAAAAGCATCTGCTTCCGGGTCGTTGGTTTTAACTTTCATTTCTGCTAACATCCCAAACATTTTTTGATTGACGACTACCGAACTTACATTGTCCATGTCCTCATATTTTTCAAAAAGGCTTTGTGTGAAAACTAAAGAGGTTGAGACTAGAGATAATATTGTGAAAAAATTTTTCATTATTGTGTTTTTTAATTTTTAAGTTTAAAAATTTTGTCGGTTGATGTGTTAAAGTTATTTAAAATAGTTAGATTTTGTTTTCCTTAAACATAGGAATTTGAGATTATTTGCAAAGTTTTAAGTTTTGAAGTTCCTTTGTTTATGTTTCTGGATAACATTTCAATTGCCGATTGGGTTTGATGATGCTATAAATTTAAGACGAATTAAGACTTGGATTGTTACAAGATTAAAAAATATTATAAATTAAAATAAATAACAGTAAATTGTAAACGCTAAAACGCTACGTTTAAGCGTTGAATATTTAAATAAAATCCTACTTTTTATGAAAACAAAATTTAAATGTATCGCACTTGCAATCCTGATGGTGTTTACCTCTAGTTGTTTTGAGGACGGAGACGATAATGTTACAGCAGGCACAAGCATCAAAGATTTTGTATGGAAAGCTATGAATGTGGTGTATCTATACAAATCTAATGTGAATGATCTTTCAAATGACCGCTTTGCAACAAACGCTGATTACCAAAATTACTTAGACAGCAACGAAACGCCCGAGACCTTGTTTGAAGCTTTGATATACGACCGTGAAAATGTAGATCGCTTTAGCTTCATCACGAACAACTATTTTGAATTGGAACAGCAATTGAGTGGTGTTACTTTGAATAATGGTGCCGAATTTAATTTTTATTTGGTTCCGGGGAGTACCACATCGGTTTTTGGGGTGGTGCGATTGGTTCACCCAAACAGTAGTGCGAGTTCCGCCAATCTTTCTCGTGGACAAGTCTTTAATAAAATTAACGATATTTCCCTGGATTCCTCTAACTTATCATCTTTGTTGGCCAACAATAGCTATAGATTAGGCTTGGCGACTTATGATGACAACAATACAGAAACCTTTTCAGATGATTTAATCATTGATGGTAATCAGAATGTTACTATTGTGAAAGAAGGCTATGAAGAGAATCCTATCTTCAATGCAACAGTAATTGATATAAATGCTGAAAAAGTAGGCTATTTGATGTACAACAGTTTTGTGAATGAATTTGACAGCGAACTAAATGTGATATTTGGTGATTTTAAATCTCAAAGTATTGATCACTTGGTATTGGACTTGAGGTACAACTCTGGCGGAAGCGTTCAAACAGCAGCCGCTTTGGGAAGTATGATCACTGGGCAGTTTCAAAATCAAGTTTTTACAACTCTAAAGTATAATGAGACTTTGGAAAGTAATAATTTTGATTACAATTTCACCAACACACTTAACAATGAGGAAATTATAAACAGCTTAAACCTAGACAAGGTTTACATTCTTACTTCAAACCGTTCAGCTTCAGCAAGTGAAATGATGGTTAATAGCTTAAAGTCATATATAGAAGTTGTTCAAATTGGAGGTCAAACCGTGGGCAAGTCCCAAGCGTCTCAAATTGTATATGATTCACCAAATTTGGGTCGAGAAAATGCAAATCCAGGCCATACTTATGCCCTCCTTCCGTTAATAGCCATCACCGTGAATAAAAATGATGAAACAGTACCGCCCTCTGGAATTGTACCAACTGTTAATTTATTAGAGCGCCCTGCATACTACGGAACGATTGGTGATGCAGAAGAGCCACTGTTAAAGGCTGCTCTGCAAGATATTCAAGGCAGTAATAGACTGGCTTTCCCTTTAGAAATCGAAGCACCTCCAACAGCTTTAAATGCATTAAACCCTTTGGAGACTTTAATGTACACTGAATAAACCGCCAAATATGAATAAAAAACACTTTGTTATAGCAATTATTATGATTTTGGCAGCTATTTCAAGACTTATTCCACATCCACCAAACTTTACGCCGGTCACTGCCATTGCACTGTTCAGCGGGTTTTATGTGACGAATAAACTTCTTATTTATGCGCTTCCTATTGGAATCATGATGCTTTCAGATTTATTTTTAGGATTCTCAAGTATCTCCTATTTTGTATATGGTGCCTTTGTACTGGTCAGTTTCATTGGAACTCTCTCTAAAAATCCTAAAATTTTTAAAATCGTGCCCTGCATTTTATTGAGTAGTATCAGTTTCTTTATAATCACCAATTTTGGCGTTTGGATACTTGGTGGTTACCCCAAAACGTGGACAGGCTTGGCAACATGCTATACAATGGCAATCCCTTTCTTTAAAAATTCTCTGATGGGAGGTTTTTTCTACACAGGAGTGATGATTTTATGTTATTTACTGAGTCGAAAAATCTTTTTAAGAACCGCTTGAGAATCCTTAAAATGTTCTAAATAAATTGAAACCAAAGTAAACATCTCCTTCTGACCAGTCTCCAGCGGCAGCGGTCATAGTGTTGATGGAATTCATGGGTTGTGAGTTAGAAAATAAGAGTTGGAAAACATGACCACCCGTTTCAATATCGACTCCTATTCCAAGAGGATTATTGAAAATTGAAGCATCTGCTCTATTGAAATGATAGCCATAATCTATATTGATGGAGGTACGTTTGGAAACTTTATATCGACCGCCAAGACTGAGCGCGTACTGGGTATTTTCTTGTTGGTCATAAACAACTGTATTTTCATGAAAAATTGTAGGTGAAAAAAGCAAGGACAACGCATTGTTGAATTTTTTAGAAATTATAAGCTGGTTGAAATAGCCCATACGGTTGCTAAAGGATAGTGCTGGATAGACCTCTTTCCTTAGAGAAGAATCCAAAGTAATAGAACAATAATAGACCAATGTGAAAGGAAAATTCTTGGACTGTTTAATCAATCTTGATTTAAAGCCTAAATCAAAAGTTTTCTTGTATGAGGTTCTTGAAAAACTAATATTGGAGAAAGAATTTAAACCATAAATAAAATTTAATCGAGTTACCGCATCGTCTAATCCAAAGAAATTATCAAAACCATATTTGATACTTCCAAACCTATGGGAAACCGAAAAAGAAAGTTCTTTTGCCGAAACGAGTTTGGTAGACTCAAAATTGACAACTTTCAAGCTCTTAAACGCAGCAGAGACCCCTTGACTGCTATCTTGGTAATCAATTGCCTTTAATAAATCGGATTGAGCATTTAAACAGTGGTTAAAAAACAACAGACACAGAAAAATTTTAATAGCTAATTTCATTGAAAAGTTGGATTAATTATTGATTCACGATCGAACAATCATTTAATTTATACTCCTGAAAAAGTTCATCGTAACCAATAAATTTTCCCAAAAGCCTTAAAGTATCTCCAACTTTCACATCAGAAATACCATTTTTAAACTTACAAAATATTTTTTTATCAACTATTAAAGCAGATTTTTTAACTGTTGTTACAACTCCACTCAAAAGAATTTTGTTTTTTGATAAGTTTAATTTATTTGAGGAGTTATCCATTGAAGATTTATAAATTAATTCCGCAGAAGACAATTCAATTGAAGGCACTACTCGGTCTAAAAAAAAACATACATAAAAAGTGGTACTGACCAAAGCAAAAGAAATAATTAAAACCACTAATTTTCTCATAAAAGTAAGGTTTAATTAATTAAATTTTCTAAATCTAAATTTATTGAAACATAAATATTTTCGGGAATTTTACTGCGAACAATTCTAGGAACTTTTATATCAAAGTCTGAAACAACCAATTGAAATTCGCCACTAATACTAATGCGATTATTCTCAATTTCTACACTAAGTGGTATTTCATTAAGTTGTTTTTCAACCCCGTGAAAGGACAAAACTCCAGAAAAAAGACAGGTTTTTAAATCCTGAATATCAAAATTGGAAATTTTTCCAGTAAATGTGGCCTTGGGGTGAATTTCTGATTCAGCATAACTCTCATTGAAGTGTTCTTCCATGAGAGAATTTTTAAATGAAAAGCCTTTAACCAATGCCAAAACAGCAATTTCCCCATCGTCAGCATTAAAAATGGCAGAGACTGCACTATTTTCAGCTTTTACTGGAACAAATGAATCAACTTTTGAATCAAATATTATGATTCCATTACGGGTCAAATATTGCTGTTGAGCCTGTAAATTTAACGGCACGATAAAACCAACAACAATCAGCAAAAAAGGTATAAATTGTTTCAAATTATAGAATTATTTATTCTGTCACAGTGATAGTTCCAAACATAGAAGCTACGTGCGGATCACATACAAATTGTGTAGCTCCAATCAGTGTAAATTCGTGCATAAACTGATAGCCTGCAGTACTGATGTATCCAGAATCAAAGGATTCAACACCGGAAGTCGACCTTAGGTTATGGGTACCGCTTCCCCAAGTCCAACGAACGGTATCACCAACTTTTATATTTAATTGTTGATTTGTACTAACGCTAGAGTTAGCCCAAAATAAATCATGTAATGTGGCAATAGGATCAATAACAATAGGATTAGCAGGATCTAAATCAGAAACACTGTCGTTTTCACAACTTGTGACTATAACAGCGAAAATTAAAAGGAGTGTTTTGTATTTCATATCGTGTTTTTTAACAAATATATTTGAAATGAGACTTTAAAATTGTTAAAATATTGACAATTCTCTAAAGTGATTACTTGCTTAAATACATTTTTCTCTTGGAGTACAAGTCGTAAAATTCATCATCTTTAAGGTTTTGTATGAATAAAATGCTCTCACCAGTACTTTTCATCTCTGGTCCCAATTGTTTATTCACATTCGGAAACTTATTGAAAGAGAAAACAGGTTGTTTGATGGCATAGCCTTCCAATTGTGGGTTGAAATCAAAATCTGTGACCTTGTTGTGACCCAACATTACCTTGGTGGCGTAATTAACATAGGGCTCTCCATAAGCCTTGGCGATGAATGGAACCGTTCTAGAGGCTCTTGGGTTGGCTTCTATGATGTAAACCATGTCATCTTTGACTGCAAACTGAATGTTGATCAATCCAACAGTATTTAGCGCAAGCGCAATTTTCTTTGTGTGGTCCTTAATTTGCTGAAGTACCAAGTCACCTAAGTTAAAGGGTGGTAAAGTCGCATTGCTGTCACCAGAGTGGATACCACAAGGTTCAATATGCTCCATAATCCCAATAATATAAACATTCTGCCCATCACATATAGCATCAGCCTCTGCTTCAATAGCGCCATCCAGATAATGATCCAATAGTAGCTTATTATTAGGAATTTTTCGAAGTAAATCGACCACATGGGATTCTAATTCTTCCTTGTTTATTACAATTTTCATGCCTTGGCCTCCTAAAACATATGAAGGTCTGACTAAAATTGGAAAGTTCAGTTTGTCTGCCACTTGTAAGGCTTGGTCCGCCGTTTCAGCCGTATCAAATTCTGGATATGGAATGTTGTTGTCTTTTAATAAAGTAGAAAAGGAACCACGGTCTTCCGCCAAATCTAATGATTGATAACTGGTTCCCAAAACCTTAATACCATAACGGTCTAACTTTTCTGCCAGTTTAAGCGCAGTTTGGCCTCCGAGTTGAACAATAACGCCTTCCGGTTTTTCATGCTGAATGATGTCGTAAATGTGTTCCCAAAAAACAGGTTCGAAATATAGCTTATCTGCGGTGTCAAAATCGGTTGATACTGTTTCAGGATTACAATTTATCATAATAGTTTCGTAACCACATTCAGCGGCAGCCAAAACGCCGTGAACACAACAATAATCAAACTCAATCCCTTGACCAATACGATTAGGGCCAGACCCTAATACAACAACTTTCTTTTTATCAGATACAACACTTTCATTGTCTGTGTAGGTGTTGCCATCTTTAGTTGTCATTTCACTCTCAAAAGTAGAATAATAATAAGGCGTTTTAGCCTCAAACTCCGCAGCACAAGTATCTACCAACTTATAAACACGATTGATTTGAAAGTCCATTCGTTTTTTATAAACTTCACTTTCCAAACAACCTAGCATATGGGCGATTTGACGGTCTCCGTAACCTTTTTGTTTAGCCTCTAAAAGAAGGGGTTTCGTGATGGTTTCAATTTCGAAATTCGAAATTTCCTTTTCAAGAAAATACAATTCCTCATATTGTTTTAAAAACCACATGTCAATTTTGGTGATTTCGTAAATTCTAGACAGCGGAATCCCCATTTGAATGGCATCATAAATCACAAAAACACGGTCCCAGCTGGCGTGTTTGAGCTTGCTAATGACTTGATCGTAGTCTTTATAGCCTTTTCCGTCGGCACCCAAGCCATTGCGTTTGATTTCTAAGGATTGTGTTGCCTTGTGTAAGGCCTCTTGAAACGAACGACCGATGCCCATAACCTCTCCCACAGCTTTCATTTGAAGCCCTAGTTCTCTGTCACTGCCTTCAAATTTATCGAAGTTCCAACGCGGAATTTTGACAATCACATAATCCAAAGTGGGTTCAAAAAGAGCAGAGGTTGATTTGGTGATTTGATTTTCTAGCTCGTCAAGATTATATCCTGTAGCTAATTTCGCTGCGACTTTGGCAATTGGATAGCCTGTGGCCTTGCTTGCAAGTGCTGAGGAACGGGAAACCCGTGGATTGATTTCTATGGCAATGATGTCCTCGTTTTCATCTGGACTTATAGCAAATTGAACATTACAACCCCCAGCAAAATCTCCAATGCTACGCATCATATGAATGGCCATATCGCGCATTTTCTGATAGGTATTATCACTTAAGGTCATGGCAGGAGCTACAGTGATAGAGTCTCCTGTATGAATGCCCATGGGGTCCATGTTTTCTATGGAACAAATTATAACAACATTATTGTTGTCATCACGAAGCAATTCTAATTCATATTCTTTCCAGCCCATAAGCGCCTTGTCAATCATGACCTCATGTATGGGTGAAATCTCAAGACCACGCTTTAAAAGTTCATCAAAATCTTCTTCTTTATGGACAATGGAAGCACCAGCGCCACCTAATGTAAAAGACGCTCTAATTACAAGGGGGAAACCAAATTCTTGTGCAATTTCCTTCCCTTTTAGATAGGAATTTGCCGTAGCTTGAGGGGCCATTGGAATATCAATTTTCAACATCAATTCTCGAAACTTCTCGCGGTCTTCTGTAATGTTTATCGCGTCAATATCAACACCAATAATTTCAACATTATAATCTTCCCAAATTCCTTTTTCATCTGCCTCAATACATAAATTTAGAGCAGTTTGTCCGCCCATGGTAGGTAAAACTGCATCAATCTGTGGGTGATCTTTTAAAATCTTTAAAATGGACTTGGTATTTAAAGGCAACAAATAGACATGATCGGCCATAGAGGGATCCGTCATGATGGTTGCTGGATTGGAGTTAATAAGAATGGTTTCGATTCCATCTTCTCGTAAGGATCGTAAGGCTTGAGACCCTGAATAATCAAATTCACAAGCCTGACCAATAATAATGGGCCCTGAGCCGATGATGAGAATGGATTTTAAATCGTTTCTTTTTGGCATTTTTAGTGGGTTGATTTCAGTAAAATATTTTTCAAATTTAAATAACCTTTAGATATAAAAAAAGGCGTTACGAACAGTAACACCTTTAATATATTAACAATTGTTAATCATTATTTTTTATGACGAATTTCAGAAGAAACACTCAACTTTTTACGTCCTTTTGCTCGTCTTCTGGATAAAACCTTTTTGCCGTTAGCAGAAGCCATTCTTTCTCTAAAACCGTGCTTGTTTTTACGTTTTCTTTTAGAAGGTTGAAATGTTCTTTTCATTTTATTTTATCTTTAAATCCGAAATTCCGAAATGGGAATATATAAATTCTAAATTTGTAAAATCTTAAAATTATATTCGGGCAAATATACAAAGAGTTTTTAGTTCAACAAATCTTATTTTAAAATTGTTTTGTTTTGTTTTCATTACATTTGTATTACATTTTAAACTGAAAATATGTTCAATAAAAATATCAAACTCATCTTGTTCATTGCATGCATTGCGTATGCAATCTATCAATTTATAGAGTCTTACATAGGTAACGGCATTATGTTTGTTTTAATTGGACTTACTTTTTTGTTTTTGTATTATAAAAACGAATTCATTTTATTGGCGTTTTTAAAACTTAGAAAGCAAGATTTTGCTGGAACTGAAGCTTGGCTAAGTAAGATTAAAAATCCCCAATCTGCTCTGACTAAAAAGCAACAAGGCTATTACAATTTTTTAAATGGAATCATGGTGTCTCAAACCAATATGAATGCCGCCGAAAAGTTTTTTAAAAATGCTGTGAATCTAGGACTCTCGATGGACCACGACCTTGCGATGGCCAAACTTAACTTGGCGGGGATTGCATTTACAAAACGACGAAAACTGGAAGCACAACGATTGCTTTCCGAAGCACAAAAGCTCGATAAAAGGAACATGCTCAGCGAGCAAATTAAAATGATGAAGCAACAAATGAAAAAGGCCTCCATTCCCAACCAGCATTTTGGACAAGGAAACGCAGGTCGAAGACGTTAATTGTTTGTGTCAACACCATTCCTTTCTGGTATTTCAATGGTATATTTTTTTCTTGATTTATTATTTAAAAATGTCTCCCTCAACCAGGGATTATGAATTTTTAATTGCTTGTAATTAATACCAAACCCTTTAGCAAATTGCACAAAATCACTAACGGCTGTATCAATCTCCACTGAAAATGTAGGGGGGTAATTGTACAAGTCTGCATCCGTGTAATTAAAGCCATATTTCTTAGCATTGCTTGTAATTTCCTTGAGTGCTACAATTCTAAACACATAACGACCTGTTTCTTGTCCCAACAACATATCGTAGTAATTATCGACCGATTGACGCTTTAACTCCGAGGCAATTCCATTCATTCCGGCGTTGTAAGAAGCTGCAGCCAGTGTCCAAGAACCAAATCGTTCTTTTGCTTTTAATAAGTATTTACATGCCAATGTGGTTGATAATATGAGGTTGTTACGCTCGTCAACATTTGCGTTAACTTCTAAACCATATTCTTTAGCAGTAGATTTCATTATTTGCCAAAATCCTTTCGCACCAGCAGGAGAAGTAACATTTTGTAGACCACTTTCAATTAATGCTAAATATTTAAAATCGTCTGGAACTCCGTAAGATTTTAAAATAGGTTCTATAATTGGGAAGTACTTGTGAGCACGTTTAAGCAATAGAAAGCCATTAGACTGCCAATAGGTGTTTACCAAAAGTTCTCTGTCCATTCGCTCCTTTACATCTGGAAAACTTAATGGCATTAACTCACCCGAAAAGTCAAGTTCTTTTGGTAAAGGAACTGCATACACATTATAATCAGATAATGGATATTTTTGAAAATTTTCTTTGTATGACTGAATTTTAAAAGACGAAGATGAAAGAATCAGTAAAACAATTGCAAATAGGAAAAAATAGGTGAATTTTAAACGAGACATTTTGTAATAATTTTGTAAGCCACAATTTAAAAAAAAATCAACAACCGAGGAGCTGAGTATTAGGCTAATACTGCTGTCTTAAATTGAAAAACTGTTAAAGTTCAGAAAATCAGTAGTTTTTTTTGTAAATTTGTATAGAATTTTTCCAACAAATACAAACTTATTGTTATGTTAACGGCTTCAAATCTTGTGGACAATACCTTTTTGCGTCAGTATGAAGTAAAAATTGGTACCTATATGGCTACCATTGAATACTCACAACAAGAACGAAAAATTTTTCTTACAAAACTCAACATTCCAGAGCATTTGGCTTCTCAGAAATTTTCTGAACATTTTATAAAAATTGTTTTAGAAAATATTAGCGAAAAAAACATCAGCGTTGTACCAACAAGCCCTCCAATTGCAAAGTTTATCAAAAGAAATCGACGCTATAAAAAAATGTTACCAGTAGGTATTCGGATCTAACAGGACACTAGCGTTTGAATAAATTCAAATCGAACCAGTCCATCGCCATCAATTTTAGTAAGTTCAATTTCATGCAACGTATTTACGAGTGTAGGATTCCATGGCGTTTTTACTTTGACATAGTTTTCTGTAAATCCATGTATGTATCCTGATTTATTTTCACCTTCAAATAGAACGGTACGAATTGACCCTAATTGACTTTCATAAAACGCCCTTCTTTTTTTTACGGAAAGACCCCGCAATAATTTACTGCGCCTTGTTCTTATAGCCTTGGGCACTGCATTTTGCATGGATGCAGCCAATGTATTGGGGCGTTCGGAATATGTGAAAACGTGCAAATAAGAAATATCTAATGTGTTTAAAAAATTAAATGTTTCAAGAAAAAGGGCTTCCGTTTCTCCAGGGAAACCAACAATAACATCCACACCAATGCAAGCATCTGGCATTTGTTGTTTTATCACGGCGACGCGTTCTTCATATAATTCTCGCATATAACGTCTTCGCATATTCTTTAAGACTAGATTGCTTCCACTTTGAAGTGGAATGTGAAAATGCGGTACAAAACAATTACTTTTTGATACAAAATCAATCGTTTCATTTTTTAATAAGTTGGGTTCAATAGATGAAATTCGAAGGCGCTTGATGCCCTCAACCGTGTCTAAAGCTTGGATCAATTCTAAGAATGTATGTTGGTGATTTTTATTACCGAATTCTCCTTTGCCATAGTCCCCAATGTTCACACCAGTGAGCACAACTTCTTGAATCCCTTTTTTTGAAATCTCATAGGCATTCTTTAAAACATTTTGTAAAGAATCACTTCTAGAAATTCCACGCGCAAGCGGAATGGTACAATAGGTGCATTTGTAATCACAACCATCTTGAACTTTGAGAAAGGCTCGGGTGCGGTCCCCTATTGAGTAACTGCCAACATAAAAATCAGCAGCTTCGATTTCACAGGCATGTACAGACCCAACTGATTGTTTGGAAAGATCATTTAGGTAATCTGTAATTTTAAACTTTTCGGTAGCCCCTAACACCAAATCAACGCCATATACATCTGCCAATTCTTGAGGTTGAAGTTGGGCATAACATCCAATGGCGATGATAAAAGCATCTGCATTAACCTGAAGCGCTTGTTTAACAATTGTTTTAAAGCGTTTGTCAGCGTTTTCAGTCACCGAACACGTATTGATTACATAAATGTCTGCAACATCAGAAAAATCAACACGCTCAAAGCCTTCGTTTT